>JBGCFS010000130.1:0-28796 GCA_045107035.1 Hyphomicrobiales bacterium | reverse complement strand
GCGTTGGATAGCGAAATCCTTTCTTCAAAAATGCCCCTGCCTCAAGTGCGCATTCTGTATGAATTGGCCATGGAAAACGTGACAGAGACCGGCTGTGCTTCCGCAGACCTAGCGCGTAGTCTCAACATGGATCCTGGATATCTCAGTCGTTTGGTGGCGGATCTTGAGAGCAAAGGTTTTTTAGTGCGCAGCGCGGCACAGGGAAAGGGGCGCCGAAAAGCCTTGTTCCTGACAGGCACTGGCCGGGATCTGGCTGCACAGCTTGCCGCCAGATCTGCGGATGAAGTGGAAGAACTTTTGCAGCCATTGAGCACGAAACAGCAAGATCAATTGGTCCAGTCCATGATGACGATCGAAGAGCTGCTGGGAGGTGAGAAAAAGCAAAGTCCGGTTGTCTTGCGCCCGCCTGTGGCCGGAGATTTTGGTTGGATCGTTCATCGACATGGTGCCCTCTACGCAAGCGAGTATGGTCTCAACAATCGGTTTGAAGCGCTGGTCGCAAAGATTGTCGGTGACTATGCAGAGGAGCACGATCCACAAAAAGAAACGTGCTGGATTGCCGAACACAATGGGCAGATCGTTGGATCGATATTTGTTATGCGAGAGTCTACATCCATCGCCAAGCTTCGATTGCTATATGTCGAGCCAGATGCACGTGGTCTTGGAATTGGAAAGCTGATGGTAAATACGGCAATGAACTTTGCTAGGCAGGCTGGTTACGAAACCATGACATTATGGACGAATGCGCAACAGGAAAGCGCGCGTGGTATCTATGAACGAGCAGGATTTCAGAAGGTACGCGAGGAAGAGCATTCTACATTTGGTAAAAACATGATCGGCGAAACCTGGGACATCAAGCTTTAGGTCGCTTACACCATCGGCTCGGTGTCCTCACCGTTTTCATCAAAAGGATAATCCGATCCCGTTAGTCGGCTGGCGGCTTCAGGATACTCTGTTCTGCCATTTTTAAAGCCTGGCATTGTTGCTGCCGGTACACTGAGTGCCAGAATTTTTTCAAATGGACTACTTTCGTTAAGGCGGCATTGCGCATTCCAATTGTGATCAGGCTCAATTGTGGAGCCGGAAATCACTGTTGATAATGCCGGTATTTTCCCTTGCCGCACCGCGGCGGCGCCCAACGCATAAAGATCGGCCGTAAACGGCCAGCCTGAAGCTCGGCCTGAGAACAACAGCAGCGAACAACGAGCGCGCGGTTCGTAAAACACATGAACGTTTCCTTCTGCCCGTTCTCCGCTGTCGCGATGGGTCAGATACAAATTAGTTTCTTGTGGAAGAGCCAGGGCAGGTCCACGTTTGTGCCATTGGCCCTTTGCCGAGCAGGACCCTAACTCATTGGATACTGGAGCGGTTGCCGAAGATTCTCGCCAAAGAGCAACAAAGCCTTCAATCAATTGAGATACATTTTGCGAGCTGTTTTTGCGGCACAATGATCGCAGTTGAGAGATGGTATCTACAATCGTATTGCCATCAATTTTTGGATGATCGCGGAAAGGAACGCCGGAACGTGTCCATAAACCACTTTCTGCGAAAATGGCGGCGGCATACAGCGCATTCCAATTGTCGTTGTCCAACACCGCGGTGCTGCAAGATTCAACTGGATTGAGGTAAATGACGGGCTCATTGGAAAAAGCTACCGTCGACCAAAGGGAACTTACAAAAACGTAGGCAGTCAAAAATGCTTTAGACCCAGCCACCATCGACAATAAACCTTTGGTTTGTACAGGCTGAAGACGTATCGGAGGCAAGAAACAACAGCGGTCCAAGCATGTCTTCTGGCACTAAGATGCGTTTAAGACATTGATTGTCAAAAATGGTTTTTTCGCTCGTCTCATCAAACCACATTTCTTCTTGTCTCTTAGTGATTATCCAGCCTGGCAAAACTGTGTTTACGCGAATGTTGTCCGGTCCAAAGGACCGAGCCAGAGATCGTGTCAGGCCTTCTACAGCAGACTTTGCTGTCATGTAACAAGGCATGGAATCCTTGCCGATAATCCAGGAAATGGAGCCCATATTGACAATTGAGCCGCCGCCAAGCTGTTTCATGTCATCATGAACTGCCTGTGCACAAAAAAACTGATGCTTCAGGTTTACGGCAAAGCGGTCATCCCAATATTCAGATGTTACATCCTTCACTTCATGGCGGGCATCGTGTGCAGCATTGTTTATCAGAACGCCAATTGGGCCTAGAGCATCGCGAACCTGAGCGATGCAGCTTTGAACCGCAGCAATATCTGTCAGGTCACAATGCCAGAAGGCGGCCGTCTTGCCGCTTTCCGTCAGCTCTTTTTCCAATGCTTCACTTGGCTCATCAGCGATGTCAAAGAACGCAACCTTTGCACCTTGATCCACGAAACCACGCACCAAGTGCGCACCAATTCCGCTGCCGCCGCCTGTTATCAGAACTGTTTTGCCATCAAGATCGGGAAAGCGCGCCTGTGTCATATATTACTTTGTTCCATACATGCGGTCGCCAGCATCGCCAAGGCCAGGCAGAATGTAACCCTTCTCATTGAGACGCTCATCCAAAGCGGCTGTGTAGATCGGCACGTCAGGCTGTGACTCCCGGAATTTCTTGACACCTTCAGGCGCCGCAAGAAGGCAAAGGAAACGAATGTTCTTTGCGCCGCGTTCTTTCAACTTATCAATGGCTGCGGTTGCAGAGTTGGAAGTTGCCAACATTGGATCTACCACAATTACCAAACGATCTTCCAAATGCTCTGGGGCCTTGAAATAATATTCAACGGGCTCCAGCGTTTCGTGGTCGCGGTAAAGGCCAACATGCGCCACACGGGCAGCAGGAACCAAGTCAAGCATGCCCTCAAGCAGACCATTGCCAGCACGTAGGATGGATGCAAACACCAGCTTCTTGCCTTCAAGGATTGGTGCATCCATTTCTTCCATAGGCGTTTCAATGCGCTGCGTTGTGAGGGTCAGGTCTCTGGTTACTTCATAGCAAAGCAGCAGGGAAATTTCGCGCAATAAGCGACGAAAGCTAGCTGTTGAAGTTTCCTTGTCGCGCATAATCGTCAATTTGTGCTGGATCAGCGGATGATCGACGATTGTAAACGGTGCTGGCTGATTGTTGGCGTCGGTGACCATTTTTTAATTCCCTGAAATGCCTGTCATTCTTTGTTGTTAGCAGCGTGTTGAGAGCCGCAAAAGATGTAGCGCTGCTGAAATGGCAAAAACGCGCGATTTCAGACCGGTTTTGCACTGCTAATCGTTAAACAGGCGCTGAAACAGCCTTTGCCGCGTCTCTTCATCCACAAAAGCCGCAGAGATGCTTTGATGGGTGAGCGCCTGGAGATCGATATCTGACAACGTGAATGCTTTTGCGGCACGCGCATATTCATCGCCAATACTGGTGTCGAAGAACGGGGGGTCATCTGAGCTGATTGTCAGGCGCAAGCCGGCATTTGAAAGCATGGTGTACGGGTGCACGTCCCAACTGTCATATAGGTTCAAGGAAATGTTTGAGCCTGGGCATACTTCTAATACAATATCTTCCTCGCGCAGGCGCTCCAGAAGCGCCTCATCTTCCACCGCTCTGACGCCATGGCCTATTCGTTTAACGCCCAACTCATCCAAAACGGCACGTATGCTTTCTGGCCCGCCAAATTCACCAGCATGTGCTGTAATTTCGAGACCAGCATCCTGCGCAACCTTAAAGGCGGTGGCGAAATCAGATGGATGGTGCATGCGTTCATCGCCTGCCATGCCAAAGCCTGTCACCATTGGATGTGGAAATTCATGCAATAGTTTCGCTACCGGTTCGGCGCGTTCGTGGCCGTAGTGGCGAACACACGTTGCAATCATGCGACTTTCAATGCCTGTCTCTGCCCGGGCGCGTTCCATGCCGTCGGCCAATGCACTCACATAGGCAGAATAACTAAGACCGGCGTTTTCTGCATGATCTGCCGAAATGAACACTTCACCATAGATCATGCCCTGCGCTGCCGAGGCGGTGAAGTAGTCGTGTGCAAGATCCGAATAATCCTGTTCACTGATAAACATGGCTGCTGCGCGGTCATATGCATCTAGAAAGCTGGTAAAATCGTGCCAGATATATTTACCGTCTGCGCCAATAAGGCCTTCAGTAGACAACCCATTCTGTTCTGCTTTTCGCTGAACCAGCTTGGGAGACGCGGCGCCTTCAATGTGGCAATGGAGTTCGGCTTTCAAAACCATGGGGCAAGGCCTTCCAACTTAGAATGTCGTATAAAAATTGTTAGATAATGCGTAATTCGTGAATTTTGGAAGGCATAGGACATGCTGATTGCCGGTTCAACAAGAAGTCCACTGGTGCACATGCGGAAAAACTCTTATAGCTGTGGTCCAGTTTTCAACAACACTCAGTTCCTCATCTTATGACCGACAACGAAGCACCTGCGTCTTCCCCAGAATCTGAAGCACATTTGCTGTCTAAAGCGCTGCCCTACATGCAGCGCTACGACGGACAAACAGTGGTGGTGAAATATGGTGGCCATGCCATGGGTAATGCATCATTGTCTCGTGCCTTTGCGCGCGACATTACATTATTGCATCAGTCTGGCGTTCTGCCGGTTGTTGTACACGGTGGCGGCCCGCAGATTGGACGTATGCTCGACAAGCTGGGTATAGAAAGCAAATTCGAGGGCGGACTCCGTGTAACCGACAAGGCCACCGTTGAGGTGGTCGAAATGGTTTTGGCAGGCGCGATCAACAAAGATATTGTGTCCTCCATTAATTCGGAGGGCGGCAGAGCCGTTGGTTTATGTGGCAAAGACGGAAATTTGGTGCTCGCCAAAAAACTGACGCGCACTATGAAGGACCCGGACAGCAATATTGAGCGGATCATAGATCTAGGATTCGTTGGTGAACCGGTGAAAGTGGATAGCACAGTTATTGATATGCTGACGCAGAGTAAGCTGATCCCCGTCATAGCCCCCGTTGCTCCGGGCGAAAATGGTGAAACATACAATATCAATGCAGACACAGTGGCAGGTGCTGTCGCTGGAGCTTTATCTGCGCGTCGCCTGTTGTTTCTAACTGATGTGCCCGGCGTTTTGGACAAGCAAGGCAATTTGATCAAGCAATTGACTGTTTCGGAAGCCAAAGCCTTGATTGCCGATGGAACTGTTTCAGGCGGCATGATTCCCAAGGTGGAGACCTGCATAGATGCGCTCAAGAAAGGCGTATCCGGTGTGGTAATTTTGAATGGAAAAGCAGAACATGCGGTTCTGCTGGAACTCTTTACCGAACATGGCGCAGGCACACTGATTGTTCCTGACTAATCCTCACGCAGAATAGAGACCTCAATGACCGTTGAAAAAATCGAACCGCATGATGCGGACGACCTTGTCGCTTTCGACCATGTGAGCGAATGGGTGTTCGATCTCGACAACACGCTTTATCCGCAGCATTCGAACCTGTTTGATCAGATTGACAAGCGCATGACGACCTATGTTGCTCGATTGATGAATTTGGAACGGGATGAAGCGCGGATCATTCAAAAGGACTTTTACCATCGTTACGGCACAACGTTGCGCGGATTGATGTTGGAGCAAGAAATAGACACGGATGAGTTTTTGGAATTTGTCCATGACATCGATCATACGCCAATTGAGCCAAATCCAGAGTTGGCGCTTGCCATTAAAGCTCTACCTGGCCGTAAATTGATTTATACAAATGGCTCGCGCAAACATGCCGAAGCGGTTGCAGACAGGTTGGGCATTTCGGAGCACTTTGAAGACATTTTTGATATTGTAGCGGCGGATTTGGAGCCAAAGCCCAGTCCTGGACCTTATGAGAAATTTTTCAATGTAATGGGCGTCGATCCAACACGCGCAGCGATGTTTGAAGATTTGGCTAAAAACCTGCGTGTGCCAAAAAATGAAGGCATGGTCACGACACTGCTCGTACCGCGTGGAACACGTGAGATGTTTCATGAAGAATGGGAATTCGAAAAACAGGACGATGATCCGGTGGATTTTGTAACCGATGATCTCACCGTGTTTTTGAAGGAGATTCTTGCGGTAATTCGATAGTGATTGACCTTCACTCTCACCTTCACAAACGTACAAATTACGTTGACAATCGCTCTCATTGGTTCGTGGTTTGCGCACAATGAGGGCGTTTTTCATGGTCAGGTCAAAAAACTTGCAAAAAACACCGTTTTTTTGAAATCCTAAAATTAGTATATATTTTTCAATATCTTGCGTGTTAAAAATGGATCCAGATTTTCTGGAAAAGTTACAAAATCGTCTTGAAACAGGCGTGAAACCCACCACCTGAAATACATCAACAACGAAAGAGGGTGCATATGACAAACGCTACTACTACCGCAAACTTCAGAAGATGTTCAGGTGGAACAAAGAGCCGCCGCTGGACACCGTTTAACACAGTTGCCATGGTTCTGGGCTTCGTCCTGTTTTGGCCAATTGGGCTGGCAATGCTGGCTTACATCGTATGGGGAGATCGTATGACTGGAAACTTTGCATCAATGCGCGACAAGATGGATTCCTTCGGCGGAAAATTCAGCCGGGAAAACCGTCCACACTATCGTCATCATTCAACTGGCAATGTTGCTTTTGACGAATACCGCGCTTCAGAGCTGGCACGTCTTGAAGAAGAGCGTCGCAAGATTGACGAAATGCGCTCAGAGTTCGATGAGTACATTCACAACCTGCGTCGCGCCAAGGATCAAAAAGAGTTCGATAAATTTATGACGAATCGAGATGATTCTGAATAGTCAGGATTGTACCTGAAATAATGATCAGGGCGCAAAAATGTGCGCCCTGAATCAACTTCCTGCCTTGCAATCTCCTGCATTTCAGACGATATGGTGTGTGGGAGGTTGGCGTAGGACGAGCCACTCGCCAACCGGGTCAGGTCCGGAAGGAAGCAGCCCCAACGAGATACCGGTTCGGGTCTTTGTTCAGCCTCCCACCTTTGGGCCCCGATTTGGGGATGATCCCATAACGCATGTGAGATTTTTAGCGGGCTAAGTGGCGACCAACATGAGCGATCAGGAAAATTCAGCCTATCGCGTGCTTGCCAGAAAATACCGCCCTTCCACCTTTGACGACCTTATTGGCCAGGCGCCAATGGTTCAGACGCTTACAAATGCTTTTAAACTTGGCCGTATAGCGCAAGCGTACATGCTTTCGGGCGTTCGGGGGGTGGGAAAAACCACGACTGCGCGCATTCTGGCGCGTGCCTTGAACTTTGAACTTGAAGCTGATGAAGGCCGTGAAGCAATCATTGCTCCGACTATCGATATGCCCGAATTGGGGACGCATTGCGCACCGATTGTTGAAAGTCGCCATGTAGACGTTATTGAGATGGACGCCGCTTCGCATACCTCAATCAATGATATTCGTGAGATTATTGAAGCCTCGCGCTACAAGCCTGCCAGCGCTCGCTACAAAGTATACATCATCGATGAGGTTCACATGCTGTCCACAGCAGCCTTCAATGGGTTGCTGAAAACACTGGAAGAACCTCCGGCGCACGTAAAGTTCATCTTTGCGACAACGGAAATTCGTAAAGTTCCTGTCACAGTTTTATCTCGCTGTCAGCGCTTTGATTTGCGCCGCATCGACGCGGATACGATGGTCGCCTATTTGCAGGGTATAGCGGGCAAAGAAGGAATTTCCATTGCCGAAGATGCGCTGCGCTTGTTGGCGCGCGCTAGTGAGGGTTCTGCTCGCGATGCGCTGTCATTGCTCGACCAAGCAATTGCTCACGGTGCTGTCGAAGGCAGCGGCGAAATTGGCGAAGATGCTTTGCGCGATATGCTGGGATTGGCGGATCGGGCTCGCATTATCGATCTATTCGAACTATTGATGTCTGGAAAAATCGATGAAGCATTGGCTGAGCTGAACGAGCAGTATAACTCTGGTGCTGACCCTGCAGTCATATTGTCGGATCTTGCAGAATTTTGTCACTTGCTGACCCGGCTGAAAGCAGCTCCTAATCTGCCAGATCAGGGCGCAATGTCGCCAAGGGAGAAAGAGCGCGGTACCGAGCTGGCAGCTCAACTTTCCATGCGTGTCTTGTCCTCAACATGGCAGATATTGCTGAAAGGCATTCAAGAAATAGCCAGTGCACCCAAACCATTGGCAGCGGCAGATATGGTTATGGTTCGCCTTGCATACGCTTCAGATTTACCAAGTCCGGATGAAGCGTTAAAAATGCTGAAATCACAAGGCGCGTCAGGCGTTGCAGCATCCCCTCAACCCGCCGGTGGAAGTGGCAGCGCGGCGTCTGGGCAACCCTCTGCACAAGTCGCAGGGAATGCGTCTCAGCTAGGCCAACCTGTGCCAACTCGTGGAGCCCATTTGCGTTCTGTGGCAACTGCGCCTCGTATGGAGATTATAGCAGAACCGGAAAGCAATGCAGTTGAAACTCTTGACGAAATCGACGTTGGCGCCGTGGAAGAAGATCAACCACAATTGGCATCTTTAGGTGACATTGCGCAGCTCGCTTCGGAAAAGCGCGATATTCCGCTTAAGATAGATGTTGAACGTCATTTACGGCTTGTGCGCTTTGAGCCTGGTCGCATTGAAGTCGCTGTTACTGGAGGCGGTTCTGCTGGCATTGCAGGTGACCTTGGAAAAAAACTAACAGGTTGGACTGGGCGGCGCTGGATGGTCAGCGTGGTTCATGCAGATGGAGAGCCAACCCTTCACGAACAAAAACAGGCAAAGGCAAACAGGAAAATGGAAGAAGTTCTGCACCACCCGGTGGTGCGTGCAACCTTGGAAATATTCCCCGGAGCTGAAGTCGTGGAAGTTGTGGACCGGGACATTAAAAACAAACAAGACGAAACACAGGATTAGATAATGAAAAACATCATGGGCATGATGAAGCAGGCGCAAGAATTGCAACAGAAAATGCAAGATGCGCAGGCCGAAATCGGCGAGCTGCAAATTGAAGGCACCTCTGGTGCTGGCTTGGTAAAGGTAACTTTGTCCGGGAAAGGCGATATCAAAGCTATTTCCATTGATCCAAGTTTGATTGACCCTAGTGAGCCTGAAATGTTGGAGGATCTCATCATGGCTGCCCATAATGATGCCAAATCGAAATCTGAAGCAGAAATTGCAGAAAAAATGCAAAGTGTAACAGGTGGCCTTAACTTGCCTGAGGGTATGAAGTTACCATTCTAAACGGCAACTCAATATGATCGGCCCAGAGATCGAACGCCTGATCCAGCTACTGGCTCGCCTTCCTGGGCTTGGGCCACGTTCGGCGCGCCGCGCTGCATTGCATCTTATCAAGAAGAAAGATGAGCTGCTGGTGCCTTTGGCGGAAGCCATGGGCGTTGCTGTGGACAAGGTTCAGCTTTGCTCAAATTGCGGGAATGTTGATACCAGCAATCCCTGCGCCATTTGCTCTGACCCACGCCGGGACGATACGGTACTCGTTGTCGTTGAGGATGTTGCGGACCTTTGGGCACTGGAAAGAGCTGTCGCCACAAAGGGACGTTATCACGTTCTTGGCGGTACGCTGTCACCATTGGATGGCGTTGGACCGGATGATCTATTCATTTCTAAACTGGTCGAGAGAGCTGGCGCCGCTGAAGTGGTGGAAATTATTCTTGCAGTCAATGCTACGGTAGATGGTGTTACGACAGCCCACTACATCACAGATCAACTGGAAGACTTGGATGTTTCTGTAACGCGCCTGGCTCATGGCGTTCCGGTGGGTGGTGAGTTAGATTATTTGGATGAGGGAACACTTTCTGCCGCCATACGCAGCAGAACGAAGTTCTAGCTTCGCTAATCAAGCACAATAGCTGCACCGCCACGGCGACTATCGCCCCAGGCATGGTTCTTACCACTTCCCAAGAAATGGGATTCAACTGCATTGACGCCACCAAAGTACATGTTGCATTCGTCCCATAAGGTGACTTTGTGACGGTTGGCCTGCGCCAGGCCAAGTAAGTCATTTACGCCGTCTTGGGCCTCGGAAAATTCTACGTCGACCTTGCCATCCGCATAGTGAATACGCGGCAGCTCAATGGCTTCCTTGAGGTTCATGCCCATGCTGCAACGATTGGCAAGCACTTGGAACAATGCTGTGCGAATTCGGTTCGAGCCACCAGATCCCATTATCAGTAAACCATCATTGGGATCTTCCACAATCATGGGAGCCATCATCGACGCAAGTCGGCGTGTACCCTTTGGAACAGGTTGCCAGCCCTTTGGGCCTGCAGGGTTTACATCAAGCTCACCCAGCATATTGTTCATCATGAAGCCCATATCAGGCACCATTAATCCATTGCCCTCACCATTTGTGAGCGTTATCGCAATGGCGTTTCGGTAAGGATCAATAATGGAAATATGGGTGGTTCCGCGAAAGGCGGAGGCCTTGGATTGTTGCTCCAACGACCTTCCTTTGAGGCCGTATTTTGTGCAGAATTCGGCCTCTGTAGTACCATCTCTCCAAAGACGGTCAATTTCAGTTATCGCTGCAAGTCGACCAATGGATGTCACAGGGTCGCGCATACAAGAATACATAGACAAGGCCAGCGTCCCGCCGAGCGAGGGAGGTGGGGCCGCAAAGGCCCTGATATGTGCATTCGGCGCAACTGTATCGTTCGTAAATGAAATTGGCGCGCGCACTTCTACACAATAGTCTGCGATATCCTGTAGAGATAGATGCGCGCCATTTTCTTGCAGAAACTCAAATGTTTGATGCCCGGTAAATCGGCCACTAAGTGCTTTTATTCCGTTGTCCGCGACTGGCTGTAGTGCAGTTCTCAATGCTGAATTGACGTAGGTATCACCATCTTTCAACAAGGTACCTTTGGGTGCAAACAGATCTTCTGCTTCTGGCGTTGCGCGCAAAATGGGTTCGATAATCTCAAACAACTGAGCTTGAAAAGCCGTCAGTTGATAATTGTCACTGTTCCGCAGAGCTATTCTGCATAATGTTTCAGCACGCAGACGGTTGTTGGATAAATTAAGAAGTTCACCAAGGCCGGCTTCCATGCCCGGCATGGCCGTTGTACCTGCACCGATATGGAACGCTTGTTGCACAGTTCCAAAGTCTGCATGGACTTCTTGGATATCGGCATCGCGGTTAAGTGAGCCAGGCAAGTCAACGAAAAAATCAATAGTGGAGGTTTTGCCATCCTTGTTTCGCAATGTCGCGAGACCGCCGCCTCCGGGCGAAGTGAAGACCGGTTCCACCAGAGCTGACGTCAAAATTGCAGCAAAAGCAGCATCAAAAGCGTTTCCACCCTGATCCATGACTTCAGCCGCAGTTTGTGCGACTGCGCTGTCTCCACAAGCAACAACGCCATGACTGAGCGTCTTACGTATAAATACCAAAGCGCAGCCCTACCTAATCCTCTAAATGCACTCGTTATTAATGCAATATTTGAGTGATTAATCTGAAAGGGATCAAATTGTCTACATTTGCTTGCTATTGAAAGGCTGGATTGCTTAATGCAACAGTTGTTCATAAACGGAAAAAAGCAAAGAGCGGTATAGAGTTGGAGCCAAATTAAGTAATGCAATCCATACAGAAGGACACACCTAAATGAATGCGGAATAGATAATGGATATTTGCTAACCATTTGTAGCCATTTGGGCATAGTAGCCATAATTTGCGCGCATTTTTACGGCGAAAGCGCTAGTACCTCAGTACAAAAGCCGTTGGAGCTTACTTTCATGCCGACAATCGCACTTGTTGATGACGACCGAAACATTTTGACGTCAGTAGCAATGGCTCTGGAATCCGAAGGATACAGAGTCCAGACTTACACTGATGGTGCCTCCGCTTTGGATGGCTTAATTGACAACCCGCCCGACATGGCGATTCTTGATATCAAGATGCCTCGGATGGATGGCATGGAGCTGTTGCGTCGTTTACGCCAAAACTCTGATATTCCAGTAATTTTTCTGACGTCAAAAGACGATGAAATTGACGAGTTATTCGGTCTCAAAATGGGCGCCGATGATTTTATCCACAAACCTTTTTCACAACGCCTTTTGGTGGAGCGTGTAAAGGCTGTTATGCGTCGTGTCGCACCACGTGATGGAACGGTCGCAAAGGAGCCAGATACGAAAGCACTTGAACGCGGTGCGCTTTCCATGGATCAAGAACGCCACACTTGCACTTGGAATGGTCGCAACGTTGTTCTGACTGTTACAGAATTTCTTATTCTTTTTGCACTTGCCCAACGGCCTGGGGTGGTGAAGAGCCGTAACGCGCTTATGGATGCTGCATATGACGATCAAGTCTATGTCGATGATCGAACAATTGACAGTCATATCAAACGTCTTCGCAAAAAATTCAAAGCGACTGATGATGATTTTGATATGATCGAAACATTGTATGGTGTCGGATATCGTTTCCGCGAAGGATAAGGTGTCTTTAGTATTTCATGTCGGCATCCAGCGTTTCCAAATCAAAGAATCAACACACACCGCAGGATGATGCCGATCTTTCTGCTCAACCGGCAGTCAGCAATAATTCTAGTGCTCAGATAAGAACTGAAAATATCCGGTTGGAAAAGCGAACACGTGTTCTGAGGTCATTTTCCCGGCGGATTCTCACTTCGATTAGCACGCAGGTTTTTTCGTCCCTTACGCGTCGCATCGTTTTCTTGAATCTTGCTGCGCTTTTGGTGCTCTTGTCGGGCATTCTTTTCCTCAATCAATTCCGAGAAGGACTGATTGATGCACGCGTAGAAAGCTTGCTTACGCAAGGTGAGATAATTTCAGGAGCTATTGCAGCGTCTGCAAGCGTGCAGACCAACACAATTACGATTGATCCTGATCGTCTGTTGGAATTGCGGACAGGTGAAAGCATAGCGCCATTTGATGATGACGAAGATGCGCTCGAGTTTCCGATAAACCCAGAGCTTGTTGCTCCTGTATTGCGACGGCTCATTTCTCCCACACGCACTCGTGCTCGGATTTACGATCAAGACGGCTCACTTATTTTGGATAGTCGAGCACTCTATGCGTCTGGGCAGATTCTAAGATTCGACTTGCCTCCTGTTGAGCAGAAGCCTGCCTGGTATGAACTCATGTGGCAGAGTGCAAAGCTCTGGTTACGTCGTGGTGATTTGCCTTTGTATCGAGAAATTGATGGCGGAAATGGCCGTGAGTACCCAGAAGTGGTGCGAGCTCTTTCAGGAACTCCAGCCAGCGTGGTGCGTGTAACAGAGCAAGGTGAGTTGACTGTATCGGTGGCGGTTCCAATTCAGCGGTTTCGTGCTGTTGCTGGAACGCTTTTACTCTCCACTCAAGGGGGAGATATTGATGCAATTGTGCAAGCGGAAAGGCTTGCAATTATGCGTGTTTTCCTTGTGGCTGCTGTCGTAACAATTTTGCTTTCAATCTTATTGGCCAGTACAATTGCTGGTCCAATGAGAAGGTTGGCTGCGGCAGCTGATAGAGTGCGCAGAGGTGTTAAAACACGCGGCGAAATTCCAGATTTCAGCGACCGAAGAGATGAGATTGGAAATCTTTCACAGGCCCTTCGAGATATGACAGATGCTTTATTCACTCGGATGGCCGCTATTGAGAGTTTTGCCGCCGATGTTTCTCATGAGTTGAAAAATCCTTTGACGTCTCTGCGTAGCGCTGTGGAAACTCTTCCACTAGCTAAGAACGATGAGCAGAGGCAAAGACTATTGAGTGTTATTCTGCATGACATTCGACGTTTAGACAGGTTGATAAGCGATATTTCTGATGCATCTCGCTTAGATGCTGAATTGGCGCGTCAGGCATCAGAACCGGTGGATTTGTGGTCGCTTTTAACAACGGTCGTTTCTGTTATTCAAGAAACGGCATTACCTAACGCACCAATAGTCCATCTGAAAATTCCGACGAGCTTTAAAGACAAATTGTTTGTACTTGGAAATGACGGTCGCCTTGGGCAGGTCATAAACAACTTATTGGACAATGCTTGTTCCTTTACCGACCCAAAGGGAAGCGTGCGTGTCAGCGCGCAGCGGGAAGAAGAGGATGTTGTGATAATCATTGAAGACGACGGACCAGGAATTCGGCCGGACGTGCAAACGCGCATATTCGAACGTTTCTATACCGATCGACCTAACCGTGAAGATTTTGGTCAAAACTCTGGACTTGGACTTTCTATAACCCAGCAGATTGTGGAGGCTCACCGAGGAACTATCGAAGCCCAAAATTGGTTTGGGGTGGATAAGCAAATTCCAGCAGGCGCGCGCTTTGTGGTTCGCTTGCCTGCGGTTGAGTAACAACATGACAATGGCCCCTCCAACTATCCATGGTACTTGCGTGTTCTGGCTCGGTTGCGGGGTTTTAATCACTGGGCCATCTGGCGGTGGAAAATCCCAACTCGCACTCTCATTGATGGGAGAACCTCTCGATGCCGCTGAGTTAGTTGCAGATGATCGAGTGATTGTAAAAGTGAAAAATAAGACCGTCATTGGCTCTGCACCAGCAGCTCTAAGAGGGAGAATTGAACGATTTGGCATGGGAATTGAAACGCATGACGTGTGCTCGTCTGCCGTTATTCAATTGGTCGTGGAATTGGTTCCCCGAGACAAGGTTGAGCGAATGCCAGACCCCTCAAATTTGTTTTGGCAATATGATGGCATAAGAGTTCCCAAACTCGTTCTACCAACACAACCAATAAATCCAGAGGCATCAATTCGCACAATCTTGAGTCGTGCAAAACCTTACAGCGAAGAAAAAGCATAAAAAGTTCCAAAGACCCCCTTGCCATCCACTCGCCAATAGCCAAGATTGCGTCCGACTTCTTCTAAAGTGGATTGACCAATGATCGGTTTGGTGCTCGTCACCCATGGACATCTTGCAGACGAGTTTCGATCTGCATTGGAGCATGTGGTTGGCCCTCAGGATTTTTTGGCAACCATTTCCATTGGACCTGAAGATAATATGGAAAAGCGTCGTGACGATATCGTGGCCGCAATTTCATCGGTTGAAGCTGGTGATGGCGTCATCGTGCTGACAGACATGTTTGGAGGTACGCCCTCAAATCTGGCAATCTCTGCAATGGAACCTGGTGTTGTAGAAGTAATTGCCGGGGTAAATTTGCCAATGCTGGTAAAACTTGCGAGCAGCCGTAAAGAACTGGGTGTTGTAGAAGCAGCGCTTGAAGCGCAAGAAGCCGGTCGCAAATATATAAATGTCGCAAGCGCCTTGCTTGGGGCTGCGAATTCGGGTTCATGAGGCCGTCTGAAAATAGTATGAAATGCTGTGCAGATGAGTAGTGATGAGAACGAAGTTACTGCTCCCAGAACCCTCAGAATATTAAACAATCGTGGTCTCCACGCACGCGCATCAGCGAAATTTGTGAAGTGTGCAGACGCGTTTGATGCAAGAGTGTCCGTGACAAAAGATGGTCAGACTGTCGGAGGTACTTCGATCATGGGGCTTATGATGCTTGGTGCCGCGCGAGGAAGTTCAGTCGAACTTTCTGCCAAGGGAACAGATGCTGATGCAGCACTAAATGCACTCGAGGCGCTCATAAACGGGCGCTTTGGCGAGGATTAGTCAAAATTTAAACGTATAAAGAAATCTTTATATATGAGTTGCTATGACGAAAAGCCCGTGATAGCAGAAGCGCTAATTGGCCGTTTTCTACGGTTTCAGTAATATTTAAATTTTAAAAAAGGCTGCTTTTCATGGCTGATTATATCGTCAAAGACATCGCGCTGGCTGATTGGGGCCGCAAAGAAATGGCAATTGCCGAAACTGAAATGCCGGGCTTGATGGCCTTGCGTGAGGAGTTCGGTTCGCAAAAACCTCTCAAGGGTGCACGTATTGCCGGTTCCCTGCACATGACAATTCAAACGGCTGTTCTTATTGAAACGCTTACAGCGCTTGGCGCTGAAGTGCGTTGGGCTTCTTGCAACATTTTTTCAACGCAGGATCACGCCGCGGCTGCTATTGCCGACGCTGGCATTCCGGTCTTCGCAGTTAAAGGTGAAACCTTGGAAGAATATTGGGATTATGCAGACCGCATTTTCAATTGGGGAAATGGCGAAACAGCTAATCTGATTCTTGATGATGGCGGAGATGCAACTTTGCTGATCCTCTTGGGTGCAAAGGCTGAGAAAGATATCTCGGTTCTTGCGAACCCGGAAAATGAAGAAGAAGAAGCACTTTACGCACGTATTAAACAACGCATTGCCGAAACCCCAGGCTGGTTCTCTAAAGTTCGCGAAGCGCTTCAGGGCGTATCTGAAGAAACAACCACTGGCGTGCATCGTCTGTATCAAATGCAGAAAAACGGTGATCTTCCGTTTCCGGCAATCAACGTGAACGACAGTGTTACAAAGTCTAAATTTGATAATTTGTATGGCTGCCGTGAAAGTCTGGTGGATGGTTTGCGCCGTGCAACAGATGTTATGATGGCTGGCAAGGTTGCAGTTGTTTGTGGTTACGGTGATGTGGGTAAGGGTTCGGCTGAATCACTGCGTTCATCAGGTGCGCGAGTTATTGTTACCGAGATCGACCCTATCTGTGCACTTCAAGCTGCAATGGAAGGTTTTGAAGTTGATACGTTGGATGATGTTGTATCCAGAGGCGATATCTTTGTAACCACCACCGGCAACAAAGATGTCATTACGGTTGATCACATGCGTGCTATGAAAGATCGTGCGATCGTATCCAATATTGGCCACTTCGACAGTGAAATTCAAATTGGGGCACTTCGAAATTTCAAATGGCATAATGTGAAGCCACAGGTAGATGAAGTTGAATTTCCAGATGGAAAACGCATCATCGTATTGGCTGAAGGCCGTCTCGTGAACTTAGGTTGTGCGACGGGTCATCCTAGTTTCGTTATGTCTGCCAGTTTCACAAATCAGGTGCTTGCACAGATGGAACTGTGGAACCGTGGTGACCAATACAAAAATGAAGTTTATGTGCTTCCAAAACATCTGGATGAAAAGGTTGCGTCTTTGCATCTTGCCAAGCTTGGCGTGAAATTGACCAAGCTCACAGATGATCAAGCCGAATATATCAACGTTCCTGGAAATGGCCCCTTCAAACCGGACCACTACAGATATTAACTATTAGTTAATAGTGTACCAGATGTGGGGGGGGGCGAAAAAAATGACTCGCCATCCCCATTTTTATGCGCATGGGTGCTTCCCCCCGATTCGCGAAGCAGCTAATTTCAACTGATTCGCACTAATTGACGCGGACCTTTGAGGGCAGTGACATCTGTCCAAGTCGGGCTTTTAGGTCAAGGTTTAGGTCCACATGTCAAAAACCATGTGCGAGTCCGGTAACTGCCATGACAGCTATTTGTTCGCTGACAATTCATGGCGCGTTGAGTTTAGTTCTTGAGGATTACATATGCGCCGCATTATGCGGGCTGTAGACACATACAGCCGCAAGTCATTCAGGATTCCTAGCTGCCCGTTGGTCCGCGGTCGGAACTTTGCGTTTTTATCGACATCTACCTTTGCTCTCTTGGCATCAAGTACCGCATTCGCACAATCCAACGCTGAAACAGCCTCGCTGATGGATCAACCGCAAACCATGTTCTTTATGATAGCGGCGCTTGCTGGGTTAGGCTTGGCTGGACTTGGTGGTGGATACAATATTTGGAGCCGTTCTCAATTTACGTCTGAAAAGCGAGCGTTGGAGTTGCAGCTTGCAGAGGCGCGTCGCAAGGCTGATTGTGCGGAGAGGCTTTTGCATGCTGATGAACAACTTACGCTTACACTTAAGCGTGGGCCGGTAGGTACCATACTTGGTGCCAAGCTATTTGGGGCCTTGTCTCTGGGTGATACAGTTTTGGAAGAGGCGCTTGCAACCGACAGTGCCAGATTGCTGCATTTTAAAGACTGGTTAGAGCCAGAGGCCGCGTCAGAACTTGCAGAAGCTGTTGCAGACCTTACTCAGGAAGGTACGTCATTCAGCCAAGCCGCACACACATTAAGTGGCGGCATGATTGAAATTGTGGGCCGCATGGCGGGCAGTGAACCGTTATTAAGATTCAGAACCTTGAGCGATCAGGGGTTGGAGATGGCGGAACTGCGCACACGTTACAAGCGCATGTCAAGAGATGCCGCTGTGTTGCGCGCGTTGTTACAAGCTGCAGATATGCCGATTTGGACGCGGGACGATGTTGGTCGGTTGACCTGGGTAAACAAAGCATATGCAAATGCGGTTGATGCCAAAGATGCAGATAGCGCCGTTAGCCAAGACCTTGAACTGCTTGATAGCGAAGCACGTGCGGGAATTATTAAAGCGCAGCAAAGTGAGGGCGTTACGACCGGCCGTATGAGTGCAACCATGGCTGGCCAACGCCGTGCACTTGAAGTGGTTGATGTTCGGGCGGACCGTGGATCAGCTGGCATTGCCACCGATGTTACCGCTGTTGTGGAAGCAGAGAATAATCTGAAAAGCATATTGGCATTTCATGCGCGTACACTTGATCAATTGGCAACACCCATTGCTGTGTTTGGCTCAGATCAGCGTCTCCAGTTTTTCAACAGTGCTTATCAAAAGCTTTGGGATCTTGAAAATTCCTTTTTGGAAGCCTTTCCTCTGGAAAGCGAAATTCTGGACCGGCTTCGCAGCAGGCGCTTGCTACAAGAGCAGTCGGACTTCGGATCTTGGCGTAGAACTTTCCTGGAGCATTACAAATCCATGGAGCCGGTCAGCGACTGGTGGTACCTGCCAGATGGCCGTTCTTTGCATGTTATGACCACGCCGCATCCTCAGGGCGGTATTACTCAAATATTTGAAAACGTCACTGAAGAGTTGGATCTGCGCAGTCGATTGAAACGTGTTTCGCAGGTTCAGGGCGAAACACTTGACCACCTCTCAGAGGGTGTTGCGGTGTTTGCATCAGATGGCCGTTTGCAATTGTCCAATCCTGCATTTGGCGCGATTTGGAATTTAGATAAAGACGCGACGGAAACCGGACGCCACATCAGCGAGATAGTGGAAGCTGCATTTGAAAAAGCCAAAGACTGGACAGAAGACGTTACAGATGACTGGCAGACCATCGCATACCAAATAACCGGTCTGGAAGATCGAAGGAGTGGCAATCAAGGGCAGATCATTTGCGCACCAAACAAGGTCGTGGACTTCGCCATTGTTCCATTGCCCGATGGACTTTCAATGCTGACATTTGTTGATGTCACCGACACAGTTCAAATCAAGCAGGCTTTGATTGATCGAAACCAAGCGCTTGAAGCTGCCGATGCAATCAAGTCGACATTTATCAAGCATGTTTCCTATGCATTACGTGCACCGCTAACCAACATAATCGGATTTGCGCAATTGTTGGCGGAACCGAAAATTGGTGCACTAAACGAAAAGCAAGATGATTATGTAGATCATATCCTGACCTCATCGTCTTCGTTGATGGCCATTATCAATGATGTACTGGATCTTGCCACCGTAGAGGCTGGTATTGTCGAGTTGGAACTCGGCGAAGTTGACGTTGCTAAGACAATTTCGTCAGTGATCGAAGCCTCGCAAGATCGGATCAATGAAACACGCACACTTTTGAAGACTGACATTCCAGATGAAATTGGTAGTTTTATTGGAGATGCAAAACGTGTGCGT
This sequence comes from Hyphomicrobiales bacterium, assembly GCA_045107035.1. Classification (GTDB taxonomy): domain Bacteria; phylum Pseudomonadota; class Alphaproteobacteria; order Rhizobiales. Next base: position 9,234 of record JBGCFS010000130.1, on the reverse strand, counting down.
CAGGTCCTCTTCAATGTTTTGAGCAACGCCATTCGGTTTTCCGACGTTGGCACTGAAGTGCAATTGTCCTGTCGTCGTGAGAACAATGAAGTGGTTTTTGCAGTCGCAGATCGTGGGCCTGGCATACCCGATGTTTATCTGGGCACTGCATTCCAACCCTTTGAGAGCACTGCGCCTTCCGATGGACGACGAAATGTCGGTCTTGGCCTCTCGATCGTGGAAAAGTTCATGGAACTGCATCATGGCCAAGTGGATATACAATCTGAAGAAGGCAAAGGCACGCTCGTGACTTGTCGTTTCCCAGTTGAGCCAGAGCCAATCGTTCAGGCTGCCGAGTAGTCGGTTGGCACTATGACACAGATGCCTCACGTTCCGCTTCTCTCCTGCGAACTTGCCGATGAAGCAGCGACTGTTCGCTTCGCGCAGGATATTGCATCGGCAGTATTACCTAGAGATGTTATTGCACTGGAAGGTGATTTGGGTGCGGGGAAAACTGCTTTCAGCCGTGCCCTCATCCGAACGCTTGCAAACGACCCAGACCTAGAAGTTCCTAGTCCTACCTTTTCGCTGATGCAGCCATATGCCGTGCGTATTCCGGTTCGTCATTTCGACCTTTATCGAATGGGTAATCCGGAAGAACTGGACGAATTGGGTTTTTTTGATGATCTGGATGAAGCCTTAACTTTGATCGAGTGGCCGGCACGTGCAAGTCACGAATTGCCGCAAGACAGAATCATCTTGCAACTTGATATCCTCGCCGGTGAACGCCGACAGGCAAGGCTATTTGTAAATGATGCGCAGCATGAACGTTTTCGGCGTGCAATTGCAGCGCGTCAATTTCTGGAAACAGTTCAGTACACAAATGCTGAACGCTCGCATGTTCAAGGTGACGCATCACATCGCGCATATGAACGAGTTGAGTCTGTTGGTAAGCCATCCGCAATCTTGATGAATGCACCTGAAACGCCAGCTGGTGAGATCATTGCAGATGGCAAGTCATATGCAGATCTTGTTCATCGCGCCACAGACACCAAACCTTTCGAAGCCGTCGGAAAGTTGCTTTTGGCAACCGGGCTCAGTGCGCCAAATATTTATGCAGCTGATCATATAGATGGTTTTATGCTGCTTGAAGATTTAGGTGGAATAGGTTTGTTGGACAAAGCTGGGCTACCCGACAAAGAGCGCTATATCACTGCTATCGATACGCTCGCCCACCTTCATGATTCTGCCGGTGAAATGTCCCAATCGATCACCGGTGTTGGTGGCGATTACAACGTGCCCAAGTTAGATAGAACAGCATTTTTAACGGAAGTTTCGCTGTTCGCTGAATGGTTTGTAGGTAATAAAAAATATACGCTCAACAATGATGCAAAGAAATCCTATTTGGACATTTGGTCACAGTTGTTTGATCAATTGGAACATGCCGAAACCGGTATAATTTTGCGTGATGTCCACTCACCGAATTTGCTTTGGCTCGAAGAAAGACAGGGCATAAGTCGCATCGGTGTGCTGGACTTTCAGGATGCGTTGTGGGGCCCGCAGGCATACGATCTTGCCTCGTTGGTTTTCGACGCAAGGGTAACAATTGGAACGGAGTTGCGTGAGGAATTGATCGAACGCTACAGGCAGAAACGACGTCGCAATCTTGAAGACGTTCGCCTGAACGAGCACATTTCTATTCTCGCGGCACAACGAACAGCCAAGATTTTGGGAATTTTCGCACGTTTGGCAAATCGTGACGCAAAACTGTCATATCTAACTCATATGCCTCGCAATGAAGCCTATTTGGGCGCATTGCTAGAGAACTCCGTTTTGGCGCCGTTGGCCCATTGGCACGAGGTTCATTTGCCGCAAAGTTAGCTGTGTATCTCAGGTGCGTATGGCCCTGATTGATGCATGGCTCCATTCATGGCAAAAGATAAGACAAGTAAGGACCTGCAAGGACATGATCAAAGCTCGGGCAAAGAACGTGATTTCACTGGCACATACACAGGAACGTCGTTCTGGCGGATTGTCTCAGGTGCGCCCGCAATCCGCAATGGTTCTCACAGCAGGCCTTGGCAAACGCATGCGTCCTCTCACCGCAGTGTCACCAAAGCCACTGATCGAAGTTAGTGGTAAGCCAATTGTTGAATACGGCCTTAACAGATTAAAAGCTGCAGGTGTCAAAAAAGCAGTCTTAAACGCCCACTATCTACCAGATCAGATTGATGCATATGCTGAGCGTTTCTCCGGATTAGAAATCGCCGTTTCTGATGAGCGTCGTGAATTGTTGGACACTGGCGGCGGTACAAAACACGCATTGCCACTTTTGGGCGACCAACCATTTTTCCTTCTGAATGGTGATAGTTTTTGGATTGAAGGTGCGCGTCCCAATCTATCTTGGCTCACTGAGAGCTGGAATGACGACACTATGGATATGCTTTTGCTTTTGTCTCCCACAGTTGGTGCTGTTGGGTATAGTGGAATTGGCGACTTCATGTTCGGGCCCGATGGGCAACTTAAAAGACGGCCGGAAAAACGTATAGCGCCTTATGTTTATGCGGGAGGGGCAATTATCCACCCACGCATATTCAACAATGCACCTGATGGCGCATTTTCACTAAATATTTTGTTTGATGACTTGATAGAAACAGGCCGTTTGCATGGTGTGCGTATGGATGGAACATGGTTGCATGTTGGAACCCCACAGGCGGTTAAAGATGCCGAATATGCAATTGGCGAAAGCGCCGCGTGATTGAAGGGCGATTGACCAGACCTTCTGTTAAATCGGCGCGCGTTGCTACGATAGCGCCACAGCATGAATTTTTAACGACGCTCATTGATGCGCTGTTTGATGGTGAATTATTACCTGATTTTTCAATAAGCAAAAATACGCTCATAGAGAATCCATTCTACCTTGCCGACTTGACGTTATTTTTGCCAACCCGCCGTGCTGTGCGTGCAGCAGAAGACGCCATCGTGAAAGCCGTTGCCAAACGTACAGGCGGTGGGCAAGCAGCGCTTCTACCTCAAATTCGTGCCATTGGTGATACGGATGAAGCGGACTTGATGTTGCAGGAAAGCGCGACTGATCCATTAGCGTTTCTGTCAAATTTGCACCCTGCCATGCCTGATCTTGAACGCCATGTTGCGTTGACAGAAATGGTTTGGGCGTGGAGCCGCGCATTGGTCAAACAAGTGGCATTTTTAGAGCCCTATGAAGCGGTGATCATACCTGCAAGTCCTGCTGATGCGGCAAAATTAGCGGCTGATTTGGCTGGACTATTAGATGAAGCAGAAAACCAAGGTGTTGATTGGGAAAGCCTTAAAAATTTGGTTCCTGACGATTTTGCCCGTTACTGGCAGTTGAGTTTGTCTTTCCTGGAAATTGTCACCAAGGTCTGGCCTGACCATTTGGCAAGTATTGGTCGCATTGATGGTATGGCAAGGCGTAACAAGCTGATCGAACTTAAAACCGACTTGTTGATCGCAGATGCTGCAAATGCTGGCCCGACAATTGTCGCTGGTTCTACTGGTTCGGTGCCCGTTACTGCTGCGCTTTTAAAGGCAGTCGCAGAGCTTCCACTGGGGTGTGTGGTCTTACCTGGTCTTGATCTGGAACTGGATGAGGAAACTTGGGAGGCCGTTGGTCTTGATTTAAGCAAAGAGGGTCATCCTGATGTTGCAGCTTTGGGGCATCCGCAAGCAGTCTTAAAGGCCACATTATCTAGGCTTAATATCTCTCGGGATGATGTGACACCCTTGGAGCCTCAGAATAATTCGATAGATGGCGCTCGGTACCGACTTCTAAATGAGGCATTGCGCCCTGCAGAAACCACGGAAAAATGGTCTGCAAATTCCAATAAACATACGTCTGCTTTGTCAAACCTATCTCTGGTCGAGGCTCGCAACTCGCAAGAAGAAGCTCTGGCTGTTGCGATGGTATTGCGTGAGACGCTGGAAAATCCAAAACACACTTCAGTTGCACTGGTGACACCGGATCGTAATTTGGCACGACGTGTCTCTGCAGAGCTTTTGCGCTTTGGAATTGTTTCGGACGATTCTGCAGGGCAGCCGTTATTTGCAACGCCCGCCGGTACGCTTGCACGTTTGGTATTGGAAACGGCTCGTACCGGATCTGCCATGCCGCTGCTTTCGCTACTGAAGCATCCACTTTGTGGATTAGGGGAACCGCGTGTCAGTGTGCGTAACAGTGCTCGGGCATTGGAACGCGCAATCCTGCGCGGCCCAGCCCTATCTCCCGGCTTGCAAACACTGCATGTGGCACTGTCCAGGCTGCATGCGGATTTAAAGGCAGAGAAGAAAATACGCCTTACAACATCTCAGCGCAGTTTGAAAAATAATGAGTGGGGCGATGCTCTAAGGCTGACCGAAAACTTGCAAGAGGTTTTTATAGAGTTTGAAGCCTATTTCTATGACCCGAATGTGGAATATCCAATAAGTGAGTTGATTGGTGCGCATTTGAGGGCCATTCAGCACTGTGTAGGTGGTGAAGAAACCGCCCTGCAGTTTGCCTCATCTGAGGATGGTTCAGCACTCATTTCAGCACTGTCTGAATTACGTGACTTGGGACCAGACGCTCGTGTTTTATCGATCAAAGCTGCAGATTATCCACAATTACTGCAGGCACTTGTTGGTGCTCGGCCTGTGCGCCGCAAACAACATGCCATTGATCAAGAACCGCGTGTTCAAATCTTAGGTACTTTGGAAGCTCGGCTTTTGCATGCTAACCGCGTGGTGCTGGCTGGTTTAAATGAGAAAACATGGCCGGGTGATGCAAAGTTAGATCCGTGGCTTTCGCGAAATATGCGGGCACGCCTTGGCCTAAACCCACCGGAGCAAAGCATAGGTCTTTCTGCGCATGACTTCGTGCAACTAGCCTCAAAGCCAGACGTTGTACTAACGCGTTCAATGCGGCAGGATGGCGCCCCAACTCAAGCATCACGCTGGCTCCAACGGCTTGAGGCCCTCATAGGCAAAGAGGGGCAGAGACATATTACGCAAAGGGGGCAGGCTTATTTAGCGATTGCGCGGCAATTGGATGCGCCTGTTGATCCATCGGGCCAACCAGCCACGCGACCTTATCCTATTCCGACGCTTAATCTACGGCCTCAACAGCTTTCAGTCACGGAAGTGGAGACGCTCATTCGCGACCCTTATGCTGTTTATGCCAAGCATGTATTGAAGCTTGCCCCTTTTGATGCAATTGGCGAAATGCCAAGCTTTGCGACAAGGGGCACAATTGTTCATGATATTCTGCATGAGTTTTTGAAGGGACGAGACGCTGGTTTCGACTCCGAGCAAGCTGTCGTTGAGGTGAATGTCATTGCTGATCGGCATTTTCAGCAATTGGAAAACTATCCAGATCTATATGCCAGGTGGCGCACCCGGTTCCAACGAATCTCTAGTTGGTTTTTGGCCCACGAAGCAGAACGTGCACCTCGCACTCTTAGGCGCTACACGGAGCTTGATGGAAAGTTAGAGCTTAAGCTTCCCGAGTTTCGGCTGCGTGGGCGTGCTGACAGGGTTGATCTTCTTCAAAGCGGCCAAGCAGAGATTATCGATTACAAGACTGGCCAACCGCCTTCTAAAATCCAAGTTGAAGCGCATCTTGCGCCACAGCTCTCGCTGGAAGCTGCTATGGTTGCAGCAGGAGCGTTTGAAGGCATTGCTGCCATCAATTCCGAAGTGCTTTCATATATCAAATTATCCGGCAACAGGGTTCCTGGGGCCTATATGCCTGTAAGCTCAGGAGCAGAAAATGTTAGTACGCTCGCAGAAGGAGCCCTGCAAAAATTCACGGAACTGGTCGCTCATTATGGACAAGCTGAAACAGGTTATCTGTCGCTAGCTCAGCCACAAACCACAAGATATGAAGGGGCATATGACCACTTGGCTCGTGTTGCTGAATGGCGTGGACTGGATATTGATGAGGAGAGCAGTTCATGACGGCTTTACCCATTCCACAGGACACGAAATTTCGGCAGCGGGCAGCTTCCGATCCTCAGGTTTCTGCCTGGGTTAGTGCTAATGCAGGGTCGGGCAAAACCTATGTGCTTTCCCGAAGAGTTATTCGATTGCTTTTGTCGGGCAATGCTCCCGCCAGCATTCTCTGCCTTACCTTTACAAAAGCTGCCGCAAATGAAATGGCAAATCGTGTTTTTGCCGAGCTGGCACGCTGGACGGTCCTGTCGGATAATGAGCTGGCTGAAGTCTTGTCGGAACTTGGTGAGAAAACGCCAGGTGCAAAAAAACTCGTTTATGCACGGCAGCTTTTTGCAAGAGCTTTGGAAACACCAGGTGGTCTGAAAATTCAGACAATTCATGCTTTTTGTGAACGGCTCTTGCAGCAGTTTCCGTTTGAGGCAAATGTGCCAGGTCATTTTGAAGTCGCTGATGATCAGATGCAGGCCGAGCTGCTCGAAATCGCGCGCGCGCATGCTCTTCAAATAGCAAGCGACGAGCCTGAGGGGGCATTGGGTCTTGCTTTTGCCGCACTTATTGACGCCAGCGATGATGAAAGCACCGATGGTGCGGTGGGCGAATTATTGCGCAAACGCGATATGTTCATTCGGTATGTTACAAATGGCAAAGACGGTTTGGATGGTCAAATCGATCAGTTGCGACACGCGCTCCAATTGCGGCCAAATGATACGCTCGAAACCTTGGCGGATGACGTTAAAGCGGGTGCGGTTGGCGGATTTGGATCTGATGAGCTATCGTCTCTAGCATCGTTCGCGAGTGAGACTGGGGCGAAATCCGATATTGCTGTGGCAGATAGGATTCAAAGCTTTTTTAATGCATCGGGTTCCAGCGACGTTATTTCGGCATGGTTGGCTATCTTCGCGACAGCGGGTGGCGACCCACGCAAACCTGCACGATTTGTTACGAAGGCGGTGAAGGAAAACCATCCCAGTTTATTTGAGCAAGTTGAACAAGTGTTGGAACTAGGCTTCTTTGAAGTACGCAACAGGTTGAATGCACTACAAACCTTGGCGAATTCCTCTGCACTTTTTACTTTGACTGAAACAATCATAGCTTCTTATCTTCGAGCGAAGGACAATCGCGGCCTTCTTGATTATGATGATCTAATCGCAAAGACGGAACAATTGTTGTCTCGTTCACAAGCTGCGCTATGGGTTCAGTATAAATTGGACCGTGGTCTATCGCATATTCTTGTTGATGAAGCGCAGGATACCAGCCCTGCGCAATGGCGCGTTGTTGACGCATTAAGCGAGGCCTTTTTCCACGATTCAGATCCTGAAAGTCGGGCTGGTACGAAAGGACCGCGAACCCTTTTTGCAGTAGGAGATGAGAAACAATCGATCTATTCCTTCCAAGGTGCGGCGCCAGATGCATTTGACCATCAGCGTCGGCGTTTTGAACAACAAGCACGTCACGCATTGCTGCCTTGGAAGAACATCACACTTAATCTTTCGTTTCGGTCCGCAAATGATATTCTTAGCGCAGTCGACAAAGTTTTTGACAATCCCGAAATGGCCGAAAGTGTCAGCAAAATGGGAGTTGATCCACATCAGGCATACAGGGCAACTGCGCTTGGAGAAGTCCGACTATGGCCACTGATTGGTGAAACTGAAACTGACGTTTCTGAAGATTGGCGGCAACCAGTAGATCGCCCTGCAGGCGCTCTTGAGCAGTTAGCAGATCGTATCGCGTTGGATATCGCAACATCTATTCATAACAAGCGCCCTCTCGCCGACGGGCGACCCATGCGCGCCGGTGATTTCTTGATCCTCTTGAAAAAACGAGGGCAAGTTATGGGACTGGTCAACAAGGCACTTAAAAAAGCAGATGTCCCAGTTGCTGGCATGGACCGGCTATCATTGACCGACCATATTGCAATTAAAGATCTGCTCTGTCTGGGAGAGGTTATGCTTTTGCCAGAAAATGACCTGGCTGTTGCGACACTTTTGAAAAGCCCTTTATTTGATTTTTCTGATGATGATTTGATGGACCTTGCAACGCAGCGCAGTGGCTCGTTAATCGACGCATTGCGCACATCATCTAAATCAAAAGATCGATTTGCATTTGATCAACTTACTTCATGGCTCAACCGTGTGGATTTCGAAACACCTTTTGGCTTTTTCGCGCGCATCCTTGCTGCTGATGGTGGACGTAAAAAGTTTCTGGTTCGCCTGGGCAGTGAAGCTGAAGATATGATTGATGAATTTTTATCTCAGGCACTGGAGTATGAAACAGCTCAAGGCAATAGTGGCGGCGGTTTTGGACTACAGGGTTTTGTGTCGTGGCTTGGAGCCCGCACAGGAGATATAAAACGCGAAATGGACGCGGCTCGCAATGAGGTACGCGTTATGACTGTGCATGGTGCTAAGGGACTGGAAGCTCCAGTCGTTTATCTGGTGGACGATGGAAGTCAGCCACGAGCAAATGTGCACCGTCCTAAAATCTTTACTCATTGGCCCCAAGGGGCTGAGGGACCGCCTGTCCTGTTCTGGGGCGCTGGCGCGAAGAAGGATCAGACCGAGTTGCAGCGCGACTTGCTGACAACAAGCGATGACGATGCAATGGCGGAATACAGGCGCCTGCTTTACGTCGGTATGACACGCGCTGAAGATCAGTTGATAATATGCGGCAAAGAGGGCAAGCGCCCCATGTCGGATAATAATTGGTACAAGCTTGTTGAGCAGGCCTTGAAGTCGGATATGGAGGAAATTGCAGATCAAGATGGCAATACGGAACATTTTCTTTGGCGGGTAACCGAAAGAGAAACTCAATCTACTTTGCAGAAAGATCAGCAATTGGTGCAGCCAATCTCCTTGCCGGAGTGGGTTAAGCATCCTCCCTTGCCGAGTGCACCCGTTGCAAAGCCAATTTCTCCCTCTCGTCTGGATGCAGACGATGAAAGAGCTGAGGAAGTATCTTGGCAGGAACGCATCGACGCTCTTGGTAAAAAAGACAGCGCGTTCGCATTGGTGCGAGGGCAGGCTATTCATACATTGTTACAGCATTTGCCAAATTTTAATGAAGAAGCGCGCTTATCAGCCGCAGAAAACTATTTGCAGCATGCGTTGCCTGCATCTAGCCCAAGCTGGGCAATTTCCGACATCTTACAAAAGACGTTAGACATCCTGGAAAACAGAGCATTCGAGTTCGTTTTTAACGCATCCGCGCGTGCAGAAGTCAGCGTGGCGGGCGAACTAGAGGCAAAAGATGGAATGCTTGCTGTAAGTGGTAAGATCGATCGTCTGT
>JBGCFS010000013.1:0-8839 GCA_045107035.1 Hyphomicrobiales bacterium | reverse complement strand
TGATCATGTCAGGAGCAAAAAAAGCTGCCAACTAATCTAGTGCCGTAAGTCTGTGATGACTGCAGTACCAGGAGATGTTGGTCCATCCATGGCCCGTAGTTCTGCACTGGCGCCGCTTAAAGGAATTTCTCTTGCTACCATTGGACGAATATCCACATCCCCTCGCTCGATCATTCCTAGCAGGCGAGGGTATTTCCATGATGGCATTCCACGCGTACCAAAAAAGGTAAGTTGCTTGGCATAAATCGCACGCATATTAATTTGCATCTGACCGGTACCTGCTGGCATGCCTATCTGAACGTGACGACCAAGTGTCGCAAGACATTCGATAGAAGCGTTGGTGGTCGTCTCGATCCCAAGTGCCTCAATTGAGACCTGCGCTCCACCGTCGGTGATGTCACGGATTGCAGACGCAACATCGACCTTTGCCGCATTCACTGTTGCGTCCGCACCATGCTGTCTTGCGTGTTCCAATTTCTCTTCGACAATATCGACAACCACGACTTGGGCACCTAGCATCTTTGCTAACAGCAGAGCTGACAGGCCGATACCACCAGTTCCATGGACAGCCACCCATTCTCCCGCCACTACATCAGCGCGATCAGTTAACGCGTGCCAAGCTGTCGTTACGCGACAACCAAGACCTGCGGCTAGTGCTGGCAACATAGAATCTGGAAGGTGAACAAGGTTGTGATCGTACGGCACAGCGACGTACTCAGCATAGGCCCCTGGCGCGCCGAAGCCAGGTACAACTTGCTGTGCGCAGGTATTTGATACGCCGGTATGGCAGGCGGCACAGCTACCGCAGCCAAGTATGAATGGTGCAATAAGACGATCACCGATTTTATGTTGTGCTCCTGGACCAACTTCAACGACTGTACCGCAGTATTCATGGCCTAGAATTGAGCCGTTTTGAACTTTAGGGTGCTCCCCCGTCCATCCATGGTAGTCTGAGCGACAGACACCGCAGGCCGCAACTTCGAGCACTACACCGTTGTCAGGACAGATTGGGTCTTCGACTGTTTCGATCGAGAGGTCTTCGTTGAAGTTTCTAACCACTGCCGCACGCATTATGTCATCCTTGAAATTTCTTGGCCGGATTGTCGATCAAAAGTCTTGTACCCGTTATTTGGGCCTATCGCCCTTCACTGTGACGCGTCTTCCCTTTCGTTCCTCTGGCCAGTAGTCCCAAATAGCGCGGTGCATACAGCATCGATTATCCCAAAACGCCATGTCATTCAGCTCCCAACGGAAGCGAATTTGATACTTAATATGTTCCGCATGTTCGAATAGAACATCAAGGATTGCATCACTTTCACTTTCAGACAATCCCAAAATCTTCGTCGTAAACGTGCGGTTCACAAACAACGATTTCTTGCCTGTGTTGGGATGGCTCCGCACAATGGGGTGTACAGCTTGTGGACAGTCGATATCAGCGTCCTGTTTCCCACGATCACTGTATCGACCCTTGTAAATGTGCTCTGAGCTATGAAGCGCAGACAGTCCGTCGATCATAGTTTTGATTGGTTCAGACAAGTCTTCGTAAGCAGCGTACATATCGCTGAACATTGTATCGCCTCCACACGGTGGCGCAATGTGGATTTGGAGCATCGTGCCGAGCGGCGGAGTCTCGTCGCACGATACGTCGGAATGCCAAAACTCGCCGTTGGCAATTTTTGAATCTTTGGTCGCATGGATTTCAAAGATTTCCGGGTGGCCAGCCATAGTTGGGGCTGCTGGGTGCGCATGCAAAGGCCCAAAACGTTTTCCAAAAATTACATGCTGCTCTGGAGGGATTTCTTTCTGTTCCTTAAAAAATAAGACTTGGTACTTGAGAAACGCGTCATGGATTTCCGCAAATTGATCGTCGGGAACACTTTGGCTAAGGTCAACGCCATATATCTCTGCGCCAAGGTTGGGTGCGAACGGTTTTGCGACGATCAACCCATATTCGTTTGTCTTCAAAGTAACCATGAGAACTCCATATTTCTTGTCCGGGTAAACTCAATTCGTCGCCAATTTAATGGTAAGAATATTTTTATAAAAGTGATATTTATTTGCTATTTAAATAAAAAAATGTTTATCAAATAAATCAATTAGGTAACTTTCCAACCACTGTACGAGCAGGCTGGTATGAGTATTCGCGCACTACGCTCCTTAATCTCAATTCACCGCTATGGCAGTTTTCGTGCCGCCGCTGAGGCCGAACATCTGACCGCAGCTGCTGTTAGTCAGCAAATGCGAAACTTGGAGTCATCGTGGAATCTAGAGTTATTTGAGCGCTCCCATAGATCTCCGAAATTAACCTCGACTGGCCTCTCGTTAGTGGGTGAAGCCGAAATTGTCGTGGCAGCTTATGACAACCTTGCGGACAAGGTCAGTTCTGGTGATGAGATATCTGGAGAAATAACTCTAGGAGCTGTGCCAACCACATTAACCGGGTTGGTGCCGCTTGCCTTATCACAACTCAAGATTTTGCATCCTAGTGTTCGGGTTCGCATTGTTCCCGGTTTATCAAACCAACTATTATTGCAAATTGACCGTGGCCAGATTCACGCGGCAATAATCTCAAAGCCAGAAGTGCTGTCGGGGCCCCTAAATTTTTCCAAAATCGCCGCCGAAAATTTGGTCCTCCTTGCGGCTGAAAGCACCGAAAACCTGACTCCCTTAGAGCTCTTGCAATCCCAACCATTCATTCGTTTTAATCGGGATGCGGTTGTGGGTAGGCAAATTGAAGCTTGGCTGCAAAACAATGAAATTGTTGTCAATGATGCAATGGAATTGGAGGGACTGGAAGCGATTTCCAGTATGGTGGCGGCAGAACTTGGCATTTCGATCGTGCCGCAAAGATGCATCATCGAACGTGAGCATCTCCCACTTAGAACAATCTCTCTTGGGAAGGGTAGCCCAAAGCGTATTCTCGGACTTGTTAGTCGCACAGACTCGCCCCGAGTTAGCGTAATAGGAGCCGTAGAAACAGCCCTGTTGAAAGCAGTGTCGATTGGAGAATTTACACTGAAATCATAAGGATTGTCCTACGGTGGCCCAAAAGAAATCAGTTTGTGGCCAATACTAGACTAGGGCTCTACTAATTATATGAATGTGCTAGCGGCGAATTGACCGTCAACTAATGGTAGCCATTATGACGCTGTCGTCTCTTCAGAGTGAGTATTATAGCTGGTCGAAAGAGTTTATCCGGAGTTGGGTAAAGAGCGCCGCGCCGGTAAAATTAAATCTGGAAATCTTGCGACCAGTTCAAGTGCTTTTTCTTGGTCTGGCAGGATCACATCCATGCCGCCATCATATGCCGAAAAGACAGTTTGATCTGTTTGGCTGATCCACATCAGGCGCGCATCTTTGCCTGTCGCGAGCCCATAAAGAACGTTTTCGAAAAGGGCGACGTTCCATTTACACTGGGTCACATGTGCAACTAATTCGCCTGGTTCCAAAGGTTCTTCAAAATCATACCAGAGCAAGCTGGGAACCATGCTGAATGTGTCCGTGACGTCTTTTTCAAAGTCAGGCGCATTATTGTAGCGGTTCGCGACGAACCAGCAGGGCGCGTCCTTGCCAAGAAGCTCTTGAGCAAGCAGAGCGGTACGATTGGCTACATCCAGACCTTCCGCTTCGTTTTCAGCATATCGCTTCGAACCGGTGAATGAGTGAAGCCGGATCCAATGATCTTTCATTGAGATGCGAAGCTTTTGTGAGTCTGGTTGGTGTCCCCCAAAGTGTTGTTGCCAAAACCGTCCAAATTGAATGGGAATCAACTCATTATGTGCATTTGATGAGGTCTTTGCATCAACAACATTTTCGGCCAGATCCAGCAATAAAAGTTGCAGGTCTGGTGCAATGAAAAAGTCATTGTAAGGAAGACGTAGATCTTCATCAATGCAGGCCCAGAACCAAATGGACCAACCGTGTGTTTTGGGGTCGTTGCGGAGTTTTTGTTTGATTGATTCCCAAAGAGAAGAATTCAGAAAATTTGGTTCGCCATTTGTTGCGGATGCCAAAATGAGCTCCATAAGCAAAAATCGCTCATCGTCATCCAGCTGACCGGTTTCATAGAGCGCCATGAACTCTGCAAGACGATCGAAATCTTCAAAATGCCGCTCCCAATCTTGAATTTGATCGCTATCTGAAAACTCAAAATGACGTGACAGAGAAATCCGCGCTGCTTTTGTCTCAAGCCGTTCAATTGGTATATCTATATGGTTAAACATGACATCACACCTAATGGCTTGAGAGTATACATTTGGCTAGAATTTCTCATCAACGGGGACGATGAGACGGCAATTATCAGTCTGCTTTCTACATTCTGCAAGCGCGTGTGACTTGGCGATTTCAATAGAACCTATGTTCGTATTGTTGAACCCGCAGCTTTGATCGCCAATGGCGTATGCGATGGGAAATCCAAATTTTGCGCGGGACAAATTTACAAATGCATCCTTGCAATAGTTGCCATCTCTCATGTTGCTGAATTTGTAACCCTCGGTTTCTAATCGTCGGAATAACGTTTCCGGACTTTCTTCCAGCGGAGTCTCTGGCAGCCTTGTTCGCACCGTTTTGTAAGGTTTATCCGCAAGTTCATCTTCAATATTTATACAAAAGCCCTGGTAGTGAAGCCTGTATCCGGCAGCGCAATTTTGTGCATCTGCAGACAGCGAAATAGTTGCGCCAACCAAAAAAGAAAACAGAACAGTCGGTCTGCCCAATGTGTATTTTCTTTGCATCTGCATTTTCGAAACTTTCAGGTCATCTAATTGATGGGTCTCAATTCATGATTTTGTTAATTGGCAGAAACCGCGAAGCCGCAATCTGTACAGAACTTTTGCCCCGACACTAAATCGCTTCCACATTCAGTGCAAAAACGTCTTACTGCTGCGCTTGTCTTATGTGCCTTGGGTGCTGGTTCACCTCGTCTTAGTAGCCATGCCCGAAGCTCGGAGAGTCCCTCATCTTTAAACGCCGCTTCCGGTAAGAACATCAATATGCGCAAACCTTCTTCCCATTCTTCAGCGGTGGCATATGCCTTAGCGGCGAGTGCACGCAGGGTTGGGTCATAGGCTTGGGGTTCGTGATTGAGTATTTGCGCATACTCATCTGCCGCGGCTCCATGATACCCATTCAACTGTAGCGCTAAAGCTTGATGGGTTCGCAACGTCATATTGCCAGGATCAATACGCAGGCCAATGCTGAGGCACATCAAAGCTGATTTGAGATTGCCTTTATCGATGTTCTCCGTCGCTGCGATCATTGAAAGTGTGCCCGCAGCGTCGCGGTAAGCCCCTGCAGAAAGCGGGTATGCCTTTACAAACTCATCCAACTCTACAAGGACATCGCGCAAGCGCACTTCATCAGGACCAAAAACCGTGGAGACCATCGTCTCACGGACCGGATATGGGAGCTGTGGTAACTTTAATTTTTCAGCCAATTCTTTGGATAAAGTGGCATAGGTGAATCCCGGGGTGGGATCGTTCTTTTGCTGAGCCATTTTACAAATCCTTCGCTAAATCTGGAAGGGATGTGCCGTCTGGTGCAAACCTGGCACCGCGCCTTAGATTGCCGAATTGGTCCACTTCCAACACAACTTCACCAGGGTGGTTACTGGCAAGTTTTGCGTGCAACTCCCGGGCTTTCTTCAGCGCATTGTCGTATTCTGGTGTGCCGGGCGTGTGCTGAGCGGCGATATCAGCCACCAAATTTGTCTCCACGCCGTGTTGGCCCGGCGCATTGCTGCGCTGCCAGTAGTTTGGCACACCGGTATCTTTGTTGCCGCCCATCCAGGCCTCTTTCAGCCTATCATAGCGTTCACCGGGTGGGATCAACTTTCCAGTCTTGGTATCACGGAAATAGACCCCGTCAATGTCGCCGGCAAAGGGTCGGTGGTCGATCACATTGCCACCGGCATCCTTGATGACTTTGTGCACCTTGCCGTCCCGAACTGCTATTTGTCCGCTCTTCTCCATTTCAGCGTAGTGAGAGCCATAGTCTGCCAATTCGTCTGAGCGCTTTTGAAAACGCTCTAAGATATCTCTTTGAAGGTGCTCCGGGATATCATCCATATTTCTGGGCAGTTTAGGTTCGAAAAAGCCAACCAAGCCTTTGTCTTCTGGCCGCGCGCCCAGATAGACGTCCAACTCACTTATTGTTTTGGATTTGATCGGCATTTCCTTAGGCGCTGCCGTCCCGTCTCGGATATGCCGCATGGAATCAAGGTTTGTGGTGCGCGCACCTGGAATGGCACCCTCATTTTTTGCGAAACGGGCCATGTCATCGATTTGGTGGCCTGTCCAACCAGAGCCAGCAGTGGCGAGGTTCCTGTCTACTAAAGCCCCGCTTGGCAAGTGTTCTGCATATCCGGCAGGGTCCCTCTTGGGATCCGGTAATCCATGAACTTCGGTGTGTTTTCCGGGCACGAAATCTTCGCCCCGTTCTGTGTGGCCGCGTTTTTGATTGGCCAATTTTTCGCGCAGATCATCCAGCGTTTCGGGTTTGGCGTTATCGGCCGCACGTGCCCTCATGCCTGCTTCACGGGTTGTGTCCGAAGTTTTATCAGCTGCCGCAGCGGCGTTATCAACGCTATTTGACGTGTCGGCAGCTCGTGCAGTTGTTGTGCCTTCTTGCGCGCTATCAGCTGCACGTGCCGCTGTAACTCCTTCTTCTGCATCATCAATTACGCGCGCAGCGGTTGCTCCATCTCCAGCAGCGTCGGTTGCGCGCGCCGCAGTTGTCGCATCGCCGGCCTTGTCACCAACTTTGATTGCGGTGGCCGCGTCTCCAGATGCGTCGACAGCACGTGCCGCAGCTGCCGCGTCCCCCAACTTGTCTGCGGTTTTCAGGGCAGCGGCAGCGTCTCCTGTTGTGTCCGCTGTACGGATCAAGCCCGCGAGTTTGTTCGCACCCTTTGCTGTTGCTCCACCAATGCCAATTAAAGTACCACCAGTATCAATGGCACCCCAAACGGCTCGGCCAAAACGCTCGGTGACAGGCACTTTGGGATCTACGGCCTTCTGCCAATTTTCGGCACCCAATACGACCTTTGCAGCGCCTACCAGAGCGCCAGCCGGGTCTTTTTCAACTTCGTTCTTTAGGTGCTCGCCGATTTTCAATGCAGTGTCAGCACCATCACCCAAGTTTCTACCTACTTTGGCTATTCGATCCAAATTGCCACTCGTTAGGGCATTTAAATCCCGCCCGGTTTCACTCAACGCATCTAAACCAATTTCCCAATTTTCTCTATTGGTTAGGGCATTGCCTGCAGTTTTGAGAGCATTTTTTCCTGCCTCCCATAACGCGCTGGGTCCCTTGGTGATTAGGTCAACGGAATCGTCAATGGCACCGCCTGAAAATTCCGTTAGAGCGTTGAGCCACCAACCGGCCGAACTGTTGTCGACGCCAGGTTCAGCGGTAGTGGGATCGCGATATGGGCCTCTTGGCTCATGCCGTATTGTTTCTTCGTCATTAGTCTCTGGTATTGTGGAGGTGGTTTCTGGAGTATTTTTACCAGACGAAGGTGCTGCGGATGGGTGGCTTTCTTCTGGTGCCTCTTGTGTTTTATCTTCAGGCTCAGGCTCAGGCTCAGGCTCAGGCTCAGGCTCAGGCTCAGGTGCTGGATCTGGTTTTTTATCCTCTGAAGGTTGTTCTTCTTCAGGGCCTTGCGGCGTTTTGGCTTTGGGTTCCTTATCCTCTGTTGGCGGCCCTTTCTCTGGTACAGATGGGTCAGTTGGTGGTTCTTCGGATTTTGAGGGCGGCCTGAATCTGTCGCTAAATGATACATTTGGCGGCGCATTACTGACTTCAGGTTCAGGGTCCGGTTTTGGTTCCTCCGTTTCTGCAGTTACGTCACCGCGACCAACCAAATCTCGTAATGCGTTACCAATCGCTTGTTGCATTTCCTCTGCAGTCAATTGCACGCCGGACTGAATTGAATTTGCGACAGCAGCTGCGACTGCTTGCGCTGCGTTCGCGCCAATACCTGCAGCAACCAACACCATCGCAATGATAGACGCGACGGCTGCTGCCTCGGGCGAAAAAACACTTGGCGTATCAGCACTCCTTGTTGGTGAAAACGGACCAGAACCACTATTACCGCTTTGGGAAGAACCAGTGCCGCCAGTTGACGAAGAACCGCTTCCTCCCAAATCTGAATTGTTTCCGTTGCCAGCTTGAGGCTGCACTGGCGGTGGAGTTGATGAAGTCGAAGTACCGGCATTATTTCCGCCTTGCGGGGTTCCCGCATACATCTGACACGTGGCAAGCGCGATACGCCGGAGAACCGCTTCGCCGTAGCGGTCTGATTTTGGAATATTGTAAGATTCAGTTGTTTCAATAATCAGTGCTCGCCCATGGGCCTGCGCGGCAACAGATACTGTTGTCCCATCATCTGCAACACTGAGATACGCCGCTGCGGTACCGCAAGAAACGCTCTCGGTTGATTTACCGCCAATGGCCTGCCGCAGGAAGTTCGCCACAGAAGAATTCCTTGGCGTTACTAGGTAACCTGCCGACAGCATTCCGTCGTCAGAGATACCTTTTGCAATGAGCATTTCCAATTTAGCGCCTGAAAGCTCACTCGATCCTTGAATTTCCCCAAACTTCCGGCTTAGCACTTGTGTGCCACTCGGCATCGCACCGGCCAGTGCATTCGGGTTGGTTGATGTGCCCGACAAGCGTTTCATCAGATCCAGAACTGCAGCATCGGCGCGGGCTTCATTTGGAGCAACACTTGCGCTCAGCGCAACAATAACTGCTAATATTAGTGCGACGGGCGCCGCTTTGAGCTGCTTGAATTGCCGCCAAACAACAATGCTAACCGTTGCTAACATCGCAGTTGTAA
>JBGCFS010000129.1:0-8292 GCA_045107035.1 Hyphomicrobiales bacterium | reverse complement strand
GCATCTTTCGGCGCTGCTGCATTGAGTTGCGAGCGCAACGCAAGCAAAGCGTCCAACTCACAATCAATTGTGAGATAGAAATGCGGAATGGTTTGTTTTGCTTCTGTCAAACGAGCAGCAATTGTTTTGCGCATACCGTCATGCGGAACCAATTCATAGCTGTCTTCATCATAAAGTTTCAGAACTGCGTCATCGGACATACCCGTTGGCGCGGCTGCTTTTGGCGCGCTCGCCGGCGCAGAAGCGGCTGCGGCCGGTGCTGCTGTAGCGCCACCAGCAATTGCGTTCTCTACGTCTTTTTTGATGACCCGGTTGTGTGGACCAGTACCAGCAACTGTGGAAATGTCTAAACCGTTTTCCTTGGCAATTCTGCGAGCCAGTGGTGATGAGAATACTCTCGCTCCACCTGACGCTGCAGGTGCAGTTGCCGCAGGAGCAACTGCTGGTGCGGCGCTTGCTGCTGGTGCTGCTTCGGCTACCGGAGCAGCAGCGGCTTTCGGTGCTGCTTGAGCATCTGAGATTGAAGACGCATCTTCGCCCTCTTCCAGCAAGACAGCGATAAGTGCATTTACTTTTACCCCCTCGGCACCTTCAGCAACGAGGATTTTTCCAACGGTGCCTTCATCAATGGATTCAACTTCCATTGTTGCCTTGTCGGTTTCTATCTCCGCAATCACATCACCTGAGGAAACGCTATCGCCTTCCTTCACGTGCCACTTTGCGAGATTTCCCTCTTCCATGGTTGGAGAGAGTGCCGGCATCAAAATATCAATTGGCATGTTTTGTCTCCAATCAGTCGGTGTAAGTTACAGCCTTGGCAGCTGCGATGACTTCACCAACATTTGGCAAAGCCAGTCTTTCGAGGTTTGCAGCGTAAGGCATTGGTACGTCTTTACCGCAGATGCGGATGACGGGGGCATCCAAATAGTCGAAAGCTTTTTCCATCAACTGAGCGACGATTTCTGCGCCTACGCCAGATTGTGGGAAGCCTTCTTCTACTGCGATACAGCGACCGGTTTTCTTGACGGATGCTACAACGGTCTCGATGTCCATTGGGCGTATTGTCCGAAGATCGATAACTTCGGCGCTGATGCCCATTCCAGCAAGTTCGTCTGCCGCTTTTAGCGCGTAAGTCATGCCGATACTGAAGGATACGATGGTAACGTCTGTGCCAGAGCGGGCAATGCGTGCCTTACCAATTGGGACTGTAAAATCATCCATATCGGGCACATCAAATGACTGACCATAGAGAATTTCGTTTTCCAAGAATACGATTGGGTTTGGATCACGAATAGCGGACTTCAGAAGGCCTTTCGCATCAGCAGCCGAATAAGGCATGATTACTTTCAGGCCAGGCACATTGGAGTACCATGCCGCGTAATCATGGCTGTGTTGCGCGCCAACGCGTGCAGCGGCACCGTTAGGGCCACGGAATACGATTGGTGCGCCCATCTGTCCACCAGACATATAGAGTGTCTTGGCTGCTGAGTTGATTATGTGATCGATTGCCTGCATGGCGAAGTTGAACGTCATGAACTCAACAATTGGCTTGAGGCCAGCCATTGCAGCGCCAACGCCCAAACCAGCAAAACCATGTTCGGTAATTGGTGTGTCGATGACACGATCAGCACCAAATTCCTGCAGCAAACCTTGAGTGATTTTGTAAGCGCCCTGATACTCGGCAACTTCCTCACCCATTACGAATACATCGCCATCGGAGCGCATTTCTTCAGCCATCGCGTCGCGTAGCGCTTCACGTACAGTCGTCGAAACCATATTGGTTCCAGCCGGAATTTCCACATCTGCGGGGGCTTCCGAAGTGACCGGTTGGGCAGCTGTTGGTGCAGCAGCAGCCGGAGCTTCTTCAGCTACAGGTGCGGCAGCTGGTGTGGAGGCCGGCGCCGACATTGCGTCTGTACTTTCCCCATCTTCCAGAATGACAGCAATACGCTCGTTCACTTTGACGTTCTCTGTACCGGCAGCAACGAGAATTTTGCCAAGTACGCCTTCGTCAATGGATTCAACCTCCATTGTGGCTTTGTCGGTTTCGATCTCTGCGATCACATCGCCAGAAGCAACGCTGTCTCCTTCGTTCTTTAGCCACTTAGAAAGTGTGCCTTCCTCCATAGTTGGGGAAAGCGCGGGCATCAAAATATCAATTGGCATATGTTTTGCTCCCCTTAGAGGTAAATGTCTGTCCAAAGCTCGGAAGCATCCGGCTCTGGGTTGGTTTGGGCAAAATCTGCAGCTTCAGCGACGATGCTACGGACTTCTTTATCGAAACCCTTCAACTCGTCTTCTTTCGCCCAATCTTTTTCCAAGAGGCGCTTGCGCACCTGTTCAATCGGGTCCTGCTCGTTGCGCATTTTCTGCACTTCTTCTTTTGAGCGGTATTTTGCTGGATCAGACATGGAGTGACCACGATAGCGATATGTCAGCATTTCAAGGATCATCGGACCTTTTCCTGAACGACACCAGCTAACAGCTTCGTCGCCAAGCGCCTTAACAGAACGAACGTCCATTCCATCGACCTGTTTGCCAGGAACGCCAAAACTTTCGCCGCGTTTATAGAAGTCCGGCTGTGAAGAAGAACGAGCAACTGATGTGCCCATGGCGTAACGGTTATTCTCAATGATGTAGATACATGGGAGCTTCCAAAGCTCGGCCATGTTCAGGCTTTCATAAACCTGACCTTGGTTGGCTGCGCCATCGCCAAAGTAAGTCAACGAAACGCGATCATTTTTTCTGTAGTGATTGGAAAAGGCCAGACCAGTACCCAGCGAAACCTGACCGCCCACAATACCATGGCCGCCGTAGAAATTTTTCTCTTTGGAGAACATGTGCATGGAACCGCCCTTACCACGGGAGTATCCCCCAATGCGTCCGGTCAATTCGGCCATCACACCTTTGGGATCCATACCACAAGCAAGCATGTGACCGTGGTCACGATAACCTGTAATTACCTGGTCACCTTCATCGATCGCCATTTGCATGCCTACGACAACAGCTTCTTGCCCGATATATAAATGGCAAAAACCACCAATAAGACCCATTCCGTAAAGCTGTCCGGCTTTTTCTTCAAAGCGACGGATCAGAAGCATATCGCGATAAGACTTCAATTCCTGTTCTTGGGTGAAGTCTGCAATTGCTGGTTTTGTAGATTTGCTTCTTGTCTTGCGAGCAGTTGCTGTACCAGCGGCGCGTGATCTTGCAGTTTTAGCACCTGCTGACTTTGCGCGCGTCGTTGTTTGCTTTGCGGCAGCCATACGTGAGAGCCTCCTTCTCGAATGGAATTAATTGACAACATACATAGACATTTTACGCGCAGAAATCAAAGCAGAAATTCAGCTTAAAAAAACGCGTAACGTATTGATTTTTTTGAATTTAAAAAGATTAACTCGAATTGAGTTAATCGATATAAGATCTAATGTCTTACCGAAACTTACTTTGGAAGATGTATGAGCAACTCGTCGGATCTTACGTATCCAAGCAGTTGACGAGCACGTTCGTCAAGTAAATCTGGATCAATTGTCGCAAGTTTTAGCAGGTTGATACGAGCGTGCATTTCCTGCCGTTCTTGAGACAGAGCAGAGCGCGTTGATTTTAAATCAATGATTTGTTCTTGTTGAGTTTGTAGAGCGCGATAGCCGTAGCGGCCATTTAATGCATGGAATGAGAAATAGGCTAGCACCAACACGGTCAGCCCTGGCAAGAAAAATCGGCCTAATAGGCTCTGCTTTTTATAACGAGTAGACATTGGCAAATACGCGCCTAAACTAACGAGCGGTACGCGGAACTTGAAGCCGCCCTCAAAAATCAAAATAGATTGGGAGGGTTAAAAAACACTTTCGAGAACACGTTTCCACAGAAGAAAAAGTCGTAAAAACGAAAAAAGCCCGACACTCATGCCGGGCTTTCATATCTTGTTAAGAGCAAGCTAATCAGCTTTTAAGAATGCCACGACCAGAGAAGCGTGCCTGCGTACCCAAATCTTCTTCAATACGAAGAAGTTGATTATACTTTGCAAGTCTGTCGGAACGTGCCAGTGAGCCGGTTTTGATCTGGCCGCAGTTCAGCGCGACAGCCAGATCAGCAATTGTGCTGTCTTCTGTTTCACCAGAGCGGTGTGACATCACGGCAGTGAATCCGGCTTTGTGTGCCATCTCTACAGCTTCGAGAGTTTCTGTAAGCGTACCGATCTGATTTACCTTCACAAGGATGGAATTTGCAGATTTCTCTTCGATTCCGCGAGCAAGGCGTTCTGTATTTGTTACGAACAAATCATCGCCAACCAATTGGCATTTGTCACCGACATTTGATGTCAATGCGTTCCAGCCAACCCAATCGTCTTCAGCCATGCCATCTTCGATGGAAATGATAGGATAGCGAGCAACTAGATCAGCCAGGTATTCAGCCATGGCGCCAGATTCCAAAACCTTGCTCTCACCTTTGAGATTGTACTTGCCGTTTTCAAAGAATTCAGTTGATGCGCAATCGAGTGCGAGGAACACGTCTTCACCAGGTGTGTAGCCGGCAGCTTCAACTGATTTCATTATGAAGCCCAATGCATCATCGGTGGATGCCAGATTTGGAGCGAAGCCCCCTTCATCACCTACATTGGTGTTGTGCCCAGCGGCGCTTAGGCCTTTTTTCAATGTATGAAATATTTCCGCGCCCATGCGCAGTGCTTCACGGAAGTTTTCCGCACCAACAGGCATGATCATGAATTCTTGCACGTCGATTGGGTTGTCAGCATGCTCGCCGCCATTGATGATGTTCATCATTGGAACAGGCAGTTCGCGCGCGTTGGCACCGCCTACATAACGATATAAGGGCAGACCACTGGCATCTGCTGCAGCCTTTGCACATGCAAGGGAAACACCAAGAATAGCGTTTGCGCCAAGACGCGCTTTGTTTGCAGAGCCATCCAGCTTGATCATTGTTTGATCGATGTGGATTTGGTTCTCAACCTCAAAGCCACCAATTGCATCAAAAATTTCAGTATTGACGGCATCAACTGCTTTTGTGACGCCTTTACCAAGATAACGTGCACCGCCATCGCGCAATTCAACGGCTTCGTGAGCGCCGGTAGATGCGCCAGATGGGACAGCAGCGCGGCCAAGTGTTCCGTCTTCTAGTACAACATCAACTTCAACAGTTGGGTTGCCGCGACTGTCCAGAATTTCGCGCGCGACGATATCGACTATTGCCGTCATTTTTTGTCTCCCCTTCAGGATAACTGGTAGATTCATGAATTTAGAGGTGTTGTATGCAAGTCTTTAGGGAATGCCAAGCTTGCTTGAACGGGAATTTAGCTCAAATTCTCTTAAAATTAGGGTTCAGACCATAAGCTAAATTGCAATGCAGCATTGGCGCATTATATAAGGGACTGAGAGAAAGTAGAGTTTTTATGGCACAGACAGATATTCCAGAGGCCCCTTCCCCATCAACAATTTTGGGTCGCGCTGCCAAATTTAGCATTGGTGAAGTGGTCAAGCATCGCATTTATGCGTTTCGTGGTGTGATTTTTGACGTCGATCCAGAATTCTCTAATACCGAAGAATGGTGGGATGCAATCCCTGAAGACGTCAGGCCAATTAAAGATCAGCCATATTATCATCTATTCGCTGAAAACGAGGAGACAGAATACGTTGCTTATGTATCAGAGCAAAACCTGCTTCATGATACCAGCGGAGACCCGGTAAGACATCCACAAGTAGATGAGGTATTTGAGCGACTGCAAGATGGTCGGTATCAACCCTTCGAAGTGCTTAAGCACTAATCTTAGATAGAGCTGATCTTATATATAAAAAAGCGCCCGATTATCGGGCGCTTTTTAGTTCTAGCCTTTAAACGTCGCAAGTCTTAGTTGCCGGTTGCTTTTTGCTGTTGTTCGATCAGGCGTTGACGTGCCGCTTCAGCTTTTTGTTGCAATTCATCTCGCAATTTTTGCTGCTGCGCCTGAAGTTGTGCCGGATCAATTGGATCACCATCGTAGCTGGCTGTGAAGCCAGACAGAGTAAGCTGAAAGTTGATGGCTTTTGCTTGCTGGTTCAATGTTGTCAAAACAAGCTCATTGCCACGCTTCATTTCAGCAACAACTGCTTCATCGATGTTCAACTCAGCATAACAAGCATTTGGAAAACAAATGCCATATTTGATTTCGCGCTGTTTGTTTTTATCTACCTGCAAACGCAGGCCTGGCTGAATGAGCATTCCAGGTGGCACAGCAATAATCAAACTACGCTTTTCGTTGACACCGATTTCGCGGATGGCAACGGATGCCAGAAACTGACCAGTATCCGCACGAATTTCCTGAGTAGTAAGACAGATGTCTTTCTTGGATTTAGGTTCCTGATTACAGACCTTGACCCATGCTGCTGCCGCTGGATTGGCATCCTGGGCAATTGCTGTGCCCGAAAAGCTGGCAGCAATAAATGCTCCGGCCATCATAGCCACGTTTACAAATTTTGGTTTCAAAAAGGACATATTCCCTGCTCTTGGTTATCTGCGTTTCCACCACGAATGGCAGATTTGATAGATGATTGTTTAAAACTCGTATGCAGTGTTTCGCAAATTTGACGCCCGCTCGCAAATTGTAATTTTGTCATGTTTCACATATCAGGCTGTTATTAAGGGCGTGCGCAACAAATAAGGCGATATATTGGCCGGTCATTTCATGTGCCATAGCAATATCTTGCAATACCTGCTGACATTGCGTCTTCGTTCTTCAATGAGCCATACTCTTTTGATATTTATAATCGCGATTCGAATTGAACAGTAGATTTTTCTGGGGAACAAACGAGATGTTGATGCTTAGAGCGCAGACAAAGAGCTTTAATATGTGGCTGGCGGCGCTTTTTGTGTGCGCCGTTGCGTTATTGAACGCTGGATCTGAAGCCGCGTTTGCTGTTGATCGCGCTCAGGATGCTCCGGTCGGGCAGCCTTATGAAGGTAAAGTTGCCAATCCTCCGCATGGAATTGCAATGCATGGGCAACCTGAACTGCCTGCGGATTTCAAACATTTTGGCTATGTGAATCCGAAAGCGCCAAAGGGTGGGCGGATTTCATATGGCTTCCACGGTTCATTTGACAGTTTGAACCAATTTATCGTTCGAGGCACCGCGCCCAGAGGTCTGCTCGACGGCGTTCTTGGAGCAAACGTCTATGAAGGCCTTATGATGCGCAACCGCGATGAGGCCTTTTCCATGTATGGCTTGATTGCAGATACAATCAAGACCGATGAAGAACGCACATTCCTGGAAGTAACGATACATCCAGATGCAAAGTTTTCCGATGGTGAGCCACTTACAGTGGATGACCTATTGTTCACGATCGATTTGTTCCGCGAAAAAGGTCGCCCTCCGTATAGTCGTTGGATGCAGGCCATTGAAAGCGTTGAGCGCATTGGCGAGCGCGGTGTGCGCATGAATTTGGGTGACGGCAAAAACCGTGAATTACCATTGTTGCTGGGAATTATTCCTATTCTCCCTAAACATGCGATTGATTTCGACACATTCGACCAGTCAAGTTTGAAGCCAATTCTAGGCTCTGGCCCTTATACGATTTCAGATGTAACGGCGGGTACACGTGTTTTACTGAAGCGTAACCCAGATTACTGGGCCAAAGATTTACCTGTGCGCACCGGCTTTGATAATTTTGACGAAATGGTCATTGACTATTACCGCAATGAGAGCTCCCGGTTTGAAGCGTTCCGCAAGGGCCTGTTCGACACAAATCCTGAAAGCAATCCAGCGCGATGGTCTGGTGACTATGATTTTCCTGCTGTGACCAGCGGCGATATTGTCCTTGATACCTATGAGACCGCCACGCCGTCTGGAATGCAGGCGATGATATTCAACACCCGGCAAGACAAATTTGCCGACAAGCGTATTCGGGAAGCCTTCACTTACCTTTTAGATTTTGAATGGGTAAACCAAAATCTTTTCTCCGGCGCTTATCAACGCACGGCTAGTTTATTCCACAATTCTGAATTGGCCTCCTTTCAACGGCCTATAGACGAGGCAGAAAAGACATTGCTCGGCGACAATGTCTCTAAGATTTTACCATCAGTGCTGGATGGCACTTACACGCCGCCCGTGAGCGATGGTAGTGGCGGCGATCGGAAGAGTTTGCGCAAGGCTGTTCAACTGTTTCGTGAAGCTGGATATGCGCTCAAAGACGGAAAAATGGTAGATGCCAAAACCGGTGAGCAGTTCTCTTTTGAGTTTATGAGTAAAGCCCAAACAGAAGAGCGATTGGCGTTGGCATTGCAACGCAATGTTGGCCGCA
>JBGCFS010000128.1:0-12966 GCA_045107035.1 Hyphomicrobiales bacterium | reverse complement strand
TTGATACAGAAACTACTGATATAAAGGGAAAAATCACGCCCAGCTTTTGATGAGCGTTCTTAGCTAATTGATTTGCAATACATTGATCGCACAGAGGAGCATGAACATGCATCCAAAACCAAAAAGAGCTACTGCACACGTTGCGCAATAGCTCCTTGAAGGGGTGTTTACCGAAGATTTCTAATGTTAAGAAGCGGCTAAATTGTCGCGGTCACAAAAAACAGCTTACTTAAACATCGGCGGTCTTGCGTCCACCCATGCACCATTTTGCGCCGCTGACTCAACAGCTTGATGAACTGCAGCCATTGATCGAACAGCGTCAGATGCTGTCGGTAAACCATCACGGGCTATGCCGTTAATGGCATCAGCAAGGTCACAGTAAATATTGGCCACGGCAAGCGGGAAGCCTTCAGGGTGCGCAATGGAAACACGTGAAAGACGTTGCGCATCTTCATGCAACCCACCTTCACCCTTTTCTATGATCTGCGTGCGGCCGCCCACCGGTGTATAGATCAACTGGTTTGGCTGCTCTGATGTCCAACGAAGCCCTCCGGTTTCACCGAATACTTGGATGTCAAAACCGTGCTGCCGACCAATGGCTACCGAGGATGTCCACAAGCGACCGACCGTACCGCCTGTCATGCGGAAGTTGACCATGGCGTCGTCTTCTAGCTCACGGCTCGGTATGGTTGAGGCGAAATCAGCCGACAGTTTTTCAACTTCGTCGTCACAAATAAAACCCGCCATATGCATGGCGTGAATTCCGCAATCTGCAAACTGGGCAGACATACCGATTTGTGCGGGGTCATACCGCCAGCGAACACGTGGGTTGTCGGCATCCGCTGCGTCAGCATGAAAACCATGTGCAAATTCGGTCTTCACCATTCGCACTTTTCCGATATCGCCTCTTGCAACCATGGCACGCATATGGCGCACCATTGGATAGCCAGAGTACCCGTAGTTCACTGCGCAGACTTTGCCCGAAGCTTTGGCGGCCGCAACCACTTGCTCAGCTTCAGCGACATTTATTGTCATTGGCTTTTCGCAAAGCACATGAAATCCAGCTTCCAAAAATGCCTTGGTAATCTCGAAGTGTGTTGAGTTTGGTGTGGCAACAGTCACCAAGTCTAAGCGGCCACTTTCGGCTGAACGGGCGCTTTCAACGGCGAGCATTTCCTGCCATGTACCATAGGCCCGGCTTACATCAACACCTAACGTTTCGCCAAATTCCTGGCTCTTCGCAGGATCAATATCAAATGCACCAGCGCTCAGTTGAAATAAGCCATCAAGCCCCGCACCCAAACGATGAGCTGGACCAATCTGACTGCCCGCGCCGCCTCCAATGAGGCCCCAATTTAATTTTGCCATCTTCATCTCCAAAGTTGGGCTGACCTAATGCACAGCCGCCCCACTGGTCAAGACATCTACATTGGTGTTTTTGATGAAATTCCATCAAAAAAAGAACATAAAAATTTCTTGTTACCGGAATGCATCAAGCAGATCTAGGATGGGGCGTTTCTCACCATTTGTCATCTGGTATGCAACCTTGTCTGAGGTTTTGACATTACCTTCTTTCAAGACACGACAGTATGCCCCAGGCCTATTCGCCTTCAAAAACCGTTTTGGAAAATGGCTATCAGCAAAGCGCGCTGCGAGTGTAACGCAAGGAATTCTAGGAAATGTAACTTCCAAGACCAAATCGTTAATAGTGAACCTGTCGCCTACGTAAATCTCAGCACTCTGAAATCCATCTATAGTCAGGTTTTCACCAAATGTTCCCGGAATCAATTTTGTTTGGAGCTCATCACTCCACCATTCGTAGTCAGGTTGTCCGTAAAGATACACAGCTTGATCCAAACCACCATGGTTTTTCAAATCGCATATGATATCGCCATCCAGTCCAAGTTTGTGGACGAATACGTTTCCGATCTGCGGGTGCTTGTTGATACCGCTAAGACCAGACTTTGCTGCGATAGGTTCAGCTTTTCCTACATTGACGCTTAGTAGTTTCATTAAGATCCTGACGTGATTTCACCGGAGGCCACCAATATGCACGAATTTCAAGCTTTAGCCCACTTCTTCGATGCTTCACGAATGGCTGTCGAGGATAAATTTGATTTTGGACCGTGCAAAAAGGTCCAAGCTGGAGCGCGCATACTGGCCAGATTTCCTGCGTTTTGTTCAGGAACCCGGCTGCGCCAAAGCGCTTGCGCAGCCACCGATGACCGCGTCGCCAAAGAAGAACCGGGCCTGTTAATCACAGCCAAAGGCATAAGCTCAGCGATTTCGTTCCACCCTTGCCATTGATGGAACTGAGCCAGATTGTCGGACCCCATAAGCCAAACAAACCGCACGGATGGCAACCGCGCTCGAAGTGTGGCCAAAGTATCGTAAGTAAATCGGGTCTTAATCCCCGCTTCCAGTCCTGTAACTGTTATTGCTGGGTGGTCAGCGAGCGTTTGCGCATACTCTGAACGCGTTTCCAATAACGGTAAATCGTCATTGTCTTTTAGTGGATTGCCCGGTGTGACCATCCACCAAATCTTTTGAAGCCTCAAGCGCTGCAGGGCCATAAGTGAGATATGGCGATGTCCATCATGCGCGGGATTGAATGTCCCACCCAAGATTCCTATTCGTTGTCCAGGCAAGGCGGGTGGAATTTTGGTCCAATCTCTCAAATTACTGATTGCCCTTATGGACGAGCTTGGCCGGTGCCACGCACACGGTAGTTAAAGCTGGTCAATTGCTCTAGACCAACAGGTCCACGGGCATGCATTTTTCCGGTTGCTATGCCGATCTCGCCACCCATCCCAAACTCACCACCATCTGCATACTGGGTTGAAGCATTGTGCAAGAGAATGGCACTATCAACTTCGTTGAAGAACCGCTCAACTGCCGCCCCATCCTCAGCAATAATTGCTTCCGTATGGTTGGATGAATAGGTGTGGATGTGGTTTAGCGCATCGTCCAGGTCTTCAACGACTTTGATTGAAAGAATTGAATCCAGATATTCTGTGCGCCAATCCTGCTCTTCAGCAGATTCCGCCCAATCAGCCAATCTGCAAACTGTTTTATCACCACGAATTGTGCATCCAGCAGCGCGTAGATCCTCTAGTATTGGCATCAGATGTGTTTCCAAAACAGCACGGTCGACTAACAGTGTTTCCAACGCACCGCAAATTCCGGTACGCCGCATTTTTGCATTTACAACGAGCTTTTTCGCCATTTCCAAGTCAGCCGACTTGTCGATTATCATGTGGCACAGACCTTCCAGATGGGCGAAAACAGGCACACGCGCTTCTGATTCTACACGTGCGACAAGGCTTTTCCCGCCACGTGGCACAATCACATTTATCGCGCCATCAAGACCGCGTAGCATTTCACCAACAGCAGCACGATCTGTGGTCGGTACCAGTTGAATTGCAGTTTCAGGTAAATCCGCAGCTTTAAGGCCAGCAACAAGACAAGCATGAATTGCGCGGGATGAATGAAAGCTGTCGGTCCCTCCACGTAAAATTGCTGCATTGCCCGATTTAAAGCAAAGCGCGCCAGCGTCAGCTGTTACGTTTGGTCGGCTCTCGAAAATAACTCCAATAACACCGAGCGGCGTACGAACGCGCGAAATTTTGAGACCATTGGGTCTCTCCCACTCAGCCATTACATCGCCAACCGGGTCTGGCAACTCGGCAATCGCCTCTAGGCCGGCAGCAATTCCTTCGATGCGCTCTTCATTCAAAGTCAAACGATCTATAAATGAAGCCGCGGCTTCTTTCTCGACCATTGCAGCAACATCGATCTCATTGGCAGCAAGTATAACTTGGGTTGCAGCCCTAAGTGAATTGGCAGCTTCGACCAGCGCTTTATCTTTTTGAGAACGTGACGCTATCGCCAAAACTGAAGCTGCCTCTTTCGCTGCAGCACCTAAATTGGCCATAATAGCCGGAGTGTTCTGATGATTTGCATCTTCGAGATCTGAAGGTTTTACTTGCGAGTTCATGTTCTCTTCGCTTTCGCTACAAATTTTCTACGTCGCCAAAATTTGGGGCGCTCACCATCGCCATATTGTCTCTGTGGATCATGGTTTCGCGACCAGCATAACCCAGCCGCGCCTCAATGTCTTTGCTGTGACAACCAGCAAGCAAGCTGGCCTCTGCGCTATCATATGCAACAAGACCACGCGCAAGCTGAATATCGCCTGGCCCTGAGATCCAGACACAATCCCCGCGATGGAAAGTTCCGGACACTGACGTCACGCCTGCAGGTAAGAGGCTTTTTCCGTTTATCAATGCAGCTACCGCACCCGCATCAATACAAATTGTGCCTTTGGGCTCCAAACTACCAGCAATCCAGCTCTTGCGTGCGGCCGCTGGGTTTGTTGACGCAGAAAACCAAGTCTTTCTGACATCAGGCAGGTCAATCTTGGCAAGCGGATGCATTGTCTTGCCGGATGCAATGACCATGTCTGCACCAGCGTTGGTCGCAATTTTGCCAGCCTCGATCTTTGTTTTCATCCCACCACGAGACAGTTCTGAACCAGCGCTTCCTGCCATACCATCGATTTTGGCTGTGATGGTGTAGACAAATGGAATGTGCTCTGCGTTTGGGTCTGAATTCGGAGGCGCGGTATATAGCCCATCGATATCTGACAATAGCACCAGACAGTCCGCGCTAGCCATCGATGCCACTCTCGCAGCCAATCGGTCATTGTCGCCATAGCGGATTTCCGACGTCGCCACAGTATCGTTTTCATTTATGATTGGAATTGCACCAAGTCGCAGCAATGTTTCTAAGGTTGAGCGGGCGTTAAGGTAGCGACGACGTTCCTCGGTATCACTCAAGGTGAGAAGCACTTGACCCGCTTGAAATCCGTATGTTGCTAACGCACCATTCCATGCAGGACCAAGCTCGATCTGACCAACAGCGGCAGCGGCCTGACTTTCCTCCAACCGTAATGCACCGGAGGGTAACTTCAGTAACTGACGCCCCAGTGCAATGGCGCCAGAGGAAACCACCAATACATCTGCGCCACTTTTCTTTAAATTAGCGATATCTTGAGCCAAAGACGCAAGCCAGCCCTTGCGCACTTTCCCCTTTTCAGCATCAACGAGCAAGGCTGATCCAACTTTGACGACGATACGTCGATAGGATGAGAGCGTGTTTTTGGCCATGATAGTAAGATCCATACCGCTATTAAGCGATGGGGCTCCAAGCCGCTTCTGGTTCATCGGCCAATGCTTCTTCCTTACGTGTATCTTCAATCATGGAGAATACTGCACGCAGAACCTCGTCTACGCCCCCGCCCGTTGCGCCAGACATTAGCATCACATCTTCGCCACACGCCTGTTCTAACGCGCTTTGACGCTGTTTAATTTCTTCATCAGTCAAGGCATCAATCTTGTTTAGAACTACGTAAGTTTTCTTGTCCTCGAGACCACCGCCATAGGCAGCCAATTCACCCTTGACTGTTTTATAATCGCGAACGACATCATCCGAGACGCCATCCACAAGATGGAGCAGTACGCGACATCGTTCGATATGTCCCAAGAACCGATCGCCAATACCAGCACCTTCATGAGCGCCTTCAATTAGACCTGGAATGTCTGCAAGCACACACTCGCGCGCATCCTGTCTGACAACGCCCAAATTGGGATGAATCGTTGTAAATGGATAGTCAGCAATTTTTGGTTTTGCTGCTGTTACACTCGCGAGGAAACTTGACTTTCCAGCGTTCGGCAAGCCAACCAGACCAGCATCAGCGATAAGCTTCAAACGCAACCAAACAGCTTTATCGAATCCTTCTTCACCCGGATTTGAGCGACGGGGCGATTGGTTTGTTGAAGATTTGAACCTGGCATTGCCAAAACCACCATTACCGCCCTTTGCGATCATGACCCTTTGGCCGACTTCCGTCATGTCGGCGATCATCGTTTCGTTGTCTTCTTCCAGGATCTGCGTGCCAACAGGAACTTTCAGTACAATATCGGAGCCGTTTGCTCCACTGCGGTTTTTGCCCATGCCATGGACACCGGTCTTCGCGCGAAAATGCTGTTGGTAGCGATAGTCAATAAGTGTGTTCAGTCCATTGACGCATTCCGCCCAAACATCACCGCCATTGCCGCCATCGCCGCCATCGGGTCCGCCGAACTGGATGTATTTCTCACGTCTGAAAGAAACACAACCAGCCCCGCCGTTGCCGGAGCGAATATATACACGGGCCTGATCAAGAAACTTCATGGGAATGCCAAACGAACTAGTAATTCATGGTGTAAGAATTGGACCGCGATTTCTGACGATGCCAAGCACCATCGGCTGTTGAGCCAGTGCCGAAATACGCCTCACGCGTCAATTCCATGTCTCTATGGTCCACATCCTCGCCTCGCGCAAGGCTGTAGACCTTACTCGTTCCAATTTCCTTGAAACCAAGAAAGCTCAAAACGCTGGCGGAACGTGGATTGTCCATGAAGTATCCAGCTCGAATGACATCGTTATCACTCAGAGCAAACACATGATCTAACAATGCGGCGGCAGCTTCCTTCATAATGCCTCTGCCCCAGAATTGCCTTGCAAGCCAATAGCCAATTTCGGGACAATGTACGCCGGCTCTCAAACCAATTACACCAATGAATTCATCAGTCTGCCAATCGGAAATCGCTAACCTCAGCTCTCCATCTTTGATATTTTGCGCATGATCAGCCGCTGACATATCAAAATCTTCAGGGCGATACGGATGTGGAACACGTGCGAGTGATTTGGCGACCGTAAAGTCCGATAATGCAGTAACTGCTGGATCGCGATGTTCCTCTGCAAGAGGAGACAAGCGCAAGCGATCTGTTACAATATCGACATGGCCAGCTTCTAAATCGAGCGCGGCCGCGTTCGGAGGTGTTCCTTTAAACATCTTCTCTTCCCCATGCTTTTAAGCTTGTCCAGTTCCCTCGATCCAACACATAGCGTTCAACAGGCTGCATGCCGCCCAAGGCAACTGAACGAACCATTGCGTTCTCACGATACTGAAACCCACATTTCTCAATCACTCGCCGGGACCTGGCATTCGTCACCCGGCACGTTACCCAAACGGATTGAGCAAGCGTTTTCGTAAAAATGTGATCAATTAATGCGTGGCAAGCTTCCGCTGCGTGACCATGTCCCCAATAGGGTTCTCCGAGCCAGTATCCGATTTCAAATCCCTCATATCCGGCAGATGGCTTGCCATAACTACAAGCGCCAATGATCTCGCCTTCGACATTATTTGGGTCACATTTCAGAACAATGACATATGCACAACGGTCTGCGCGCTTCTCATTTGCAGAAGCAATCCACTCTTCAGCTTCTGTAGCACCATAAGGGTGCGGCATGTTTGAAGTTTGGCTTGCTACATTTGGATTATTGGCCAATGCAGCCAATTGCGTCGCATCTGACGCATTGGGTGCACGCAACATAAATCTATTCGCCACCACCGGGCAACAGCACGGCTGCAGAGTGGTCTTTGTTTCTGCCTTGATCTCGCCCGGCAGCTCGTCTGAAAGCTTTAGTAACTCGTCGTCGCTATCATGTGCATCTGTCATGTTCTTGGGTCCCGAAACAAAAGAAAAAGGGGAGATGGTGTCCCATCTCCCCTTTAATTTTCGGAATTCAAGAAATCCTCCGGGTCAATGAGACGCCGGAGGGTTTAAAGAGCTACCGGCTACTCTGCTGCTTCCATCATCGGAAGTACGGACACGTAGGTTCGGCCATTGGCCTTCGCCTGGAATTTCACGTTGCCCATGTCTTTTGCAAAAATCGTGTGATCTTTGCCCATGCCAACGCCAGTACCCGGATGCCATTTGGTTCCGCGTTGACGCAAAATAATATTTCCTGGAATCACAGCTTCGCCGCCATACTTCTTCACGCCTAGACGACGGCCCGCGGAATCGCGACCGTTGCGTGAGGAACCGCCTGCTTTTTTATGTGCCATGGTATTCGTCCTAATCTAT
Organism: Hyphomicrobiales bacterium; assembly: GCA_045107035.1. GTDB lineage: Bacteria > Pseudomonadota > Alphaproteobacteria > Rhizobiales. Next base: position 4,993 of record JBGCFS010000128.1, on the reverse strand, counting down.
AACTTGAGATTCTTCTAACAGGCGTTTTAGCCTTCGGCAAGAGTCTTGGCTTGGCCAATCCAATCTTCACGGCCAATGCGACCTTTAAACGACAGTGCGTCATCGACACGCGACACATCATCTTCGGTAAAGGCTGCAACTTGCGCGTACTTAGTAATGCCCAGCGCGTGGAGTTTTTTCTCCAACACAGGACCAACACCAGAAATCTTTTTCAAATCATCTGGCTCACCTTCGGGTGCACTAAACAATGCGGCAGAAGCAGTATCGGCAGCTTTAACTTCTTTAGGAACTTCGTCTGCTTTTGGCGCGGCTTTCTTAGCTTTCTTAGGAGCAGCTTTACCGTTAGTCAGAATATCAGTCACACGGATGATTGTCAGATCCTGACGATGACCGTTACGACGACGAGAGTTTTGACGACGACGTTTCTTGAAAATGATAATCTTGTCGCCACGTGCCTGACGCACTATTTCAGCAACAACGGTTGCACCATCAACAAGTGGCGCCCCAATTAATGGTGCATCGGCACCACCGACCATCAGAACTTCTTTAAATTCAATAGAATCGCCTGCTTCACCAGCAAGACGTTCAATAGTAATTTCATCATCAGCGGCAACGCGATATTGCTTGCCCCCGGTTTTGATGACTGCGAACATATTTTTTCTCCATGTTCCGACTTAACTGTATCCAGCAAACCCGCGATGCGAGCAAACTTAAATCAGTCAACTTTTTTCAGTCGGCATCTCTTGGGATTAAGAGACACAGCATAACCTATTGTACACAACAAGCCGCCTTTTCCAGGCTGATCAACTTACGCACAACAACAAAAGGCGGCATTGAGCCACCTTCTTCGGTGCTATAGATGTGATGCGGCAGGTTTTGTCAAGATGAGATGACCAAATCCGAGGATAAAACCTCGACATTTGATCGGATCCCCTCTTGTACGCCTAACGACCCATGTGTATGTTCCGCGCCTTGTCGAATGAGGAATGCGGCCTGGTAACAGACCAAGCAATCCTATCATACTAGCAAATCTAGGAGAGATGCCGGAGTGGTCGAACGGGGCGGTCTCGAAAACCGTTGTGCGCGCAAGCGTACCCAGGGTTCGAATCCCTGTCTCTCCGCCACGCAGTTTGTATAGGGTTTTCGTAAACTCCGTGGCTCACTGTATAATCATAATTTCTTTAATAAATCAATGCACTATTGGTACACATTGAGACCGAACAGTACTGACACTGTCTCCAAAGACCGTATGTAACTGTGTGATATCCATAATATCTCTACAGACCAAAAATTGAGTACGTTTCAGATTTTTGAGAAAGATAATCTACAAGAATTGCGAGGGCGTCCGGGGCTATTTGCTGTTGCCAATACCGAGTTGCTCTCGTTGATCATTCCAATCGATTGCCAGATTGGTATCATGAGCCAACTGCCTGGCTGTCAATGTAGCGGGTTGTTTGCCGTTCATGAATGCGCTGACAATATTGGGAGCCAAGAATCCCAAACGCACGATTCTCGAGAAGTAAGATGATGTTACGCCAACCTGCTCTGCCAGTTTGGATACGGAGCCGTCGTTAGATGTGAGCAGCATGTCTTTGTAGCAATACGCACGGCTGAGTAGTTGCAGAAGTGCCTTATCCGGTTGGTTGCTTTCGTTCTGGCTTCGCCCACCAATCACCAGCCGCTTTTCAATACCGCAGCGTTGAAGCGATGCTTTGATGGATAGAGTTACCAACTTTTCTGGTTGGGCAGGTTTTGCATCAGCACCGTGTTTGTTCGTGTCGGTCGCTTCGAGTAAACTGCTTGGATCCATAATAATTTCAATGCGTTCAGGCAATATCTGAATAGATTGAATCATGATCGTCAACAATTGCCGTTGGCCCAGCATACCTAACTCGTGGAAGCTATCGGCGCATATACGCGCTGCAGTAATGGTGTTTTCCAATTCTGAAGCACTCAACGCATATTCTGCAATGGCATCTGCAATCTCGCCGTCATCGCGCAAAAACTGTATTACCCGATCACAAACCAATCGTTCCGGTTCAGCAGCGGGAATTGATAGTTTTTCATGGGCGACCTTTGTAGTCATGCCACCCATATTGGGCTTGCTGATATAATACCGGTATCGATGACCTTTCTTGTTGGCATGCGATGGTGTTAACCGACGGCCATTCTGGTCCACGATCAACCCAGCCAACAAACTTGGACTGTTTGCGTTGCTTCCACTCTTGCGCACAACGCGATTGAAGCTAATCCGTTGCTGAACCCGGTCCCAAAGACCTTGTTCAATGACCGGTTCATGAAGCCCATTATAAGTCTGTTCTTTGTGTCGGATTTTGCCCATGTAAATCGGGTTCTGCAAAAGCGTGTAAAGAGCACCGCAGCTAAATCTTTTGGAAACGGATGCATTCTTCGCTCTTGGATGTATTCCTAGCTGGAAAAGTTCCTGGCGGAGTTTTGCGACCGATCCGAGTTCCAGATAGGTTTCAAATATCTGGTTGACCCGCCTGGCTTCTGGCGTGTTGATCTCCAGCTTGCGGTCCTTGACCTCATAACTAAGTGGAACCGTGCCGCCCATCCACATGCCCTTCTTCTTGGAAGCGGCAATCTTGTCTCGAATGCGCTCACCCGTTACCTCGCGCTCGAACTGAGCAAACGACAAAAGCATGTTCAGGGTTAGCCGTCCCATGGAGGACGTTGTGTTGAACTGCTGGGTGACAGAGACAAAACTCACCCCATTGCGATCAAAGCTATCAACAATCTTTGCAAAGTCAGACAGGGAACGTGTGAGACGGTCCACCTTGTAAACTACAACCGTATCAACGCGTTTGGCTTCAATGTCTTCCAGTAGCCGCTTCAGCGCAGGCCGCTCCATCGTGCCACCGGAGATGCCACCATCATCATACATGCCAGGAAGTGCTACCCACCCTTCGTGCCGTTGGCTGAGAACATACGCTTCGCAGGCCTCCCGTTGTGCATCCAGTGAGTTGAACTCCTGATCCAGTCCTTCCTCAGAAGACTTCCGGGTCTAGATCGCACATCTGATCTTTGATGCAGCCTTGATGCTCACGATTTGGCTGCCAATCCAAAGAACCTTGGGCCCGACCATTTGACTCCAGTAATCGCTTGGGCAATTGCGCTTAGAGAAAACCAGTGTTGGCCATTCCAATCAAAGCCTGCATCAAGTACTTGAATCCGGTGGCTGATCCCATGCCATTCTCTGACAAGGATGCTACCAGGCTTTAGTTGTTTTGCACGAATTGTCGTGTCGGTAACCTTCCCCGCTGCTATGGCAACCAACTGACGCTCAATCTTTTTCGGCAAACCGCCCAAACATTGCGTTTGAAGTTTCCAACCAACGGCCAACTTAATCATGTCGCTTCCCAGGCGCGATGGCGGCTCCGCCCGAAACAACTTTCGCCAGGCGGTCCTCAGTTCAGCTCTCTGCATAGTTTCTAACTCGGCAAGCTTCGCATCTAGATCAGCTGATGCTTTGCGCTTCATTCCTAGGCCCCAGCAGTATGAATGGCGCGATACCTGGACCCAGAGTCCGGATCATCAAGACGCTCAATAGCAAACCCCTTCTGTCGCAAACGCGTCAAAGCCGCCCGGCAGGTATGGGGTAACCACCCCGTAGCTTCCATCATGTCGAATATGGAAGCACCATTTAGCTCTCTGAGCGTCTCCAGCAACAGTGCTTCTTTGCTTCCAGCTTTGACCGGCCTAGCTGTTTTGCTTGAAGCCTCTTCGCTTTCCGTCAGCGGTCCGAGAATATCCGGTTCTGGTGGAAACATGTTTGCGGGAACCTGAGCATTTTCTCCGGCCTCGGCCTTGGCCCCACATTCCACACAGCGTGGGCCATCATCATCGGCATCTTTGGCTATTCCCTGCTCTTCTTCGTCATTCTCGCACTCGGGTAAAACACCCAGTGCTTTGAATCCCTTGGCCGCCAATCTCAATCCGGTGGGTGAACACGCCTGATCATGCGCCTCCCAACCAATCTCACCTGCCTTCAACTTGCAAACTTCAATCAACTCAAGCCGCAGCAACTTTGTCAAGACAGCATCAAACACTTTGCCGCGTGCCCTTACGTTCTCTGAGATAGGCAAAACCAATCTATCCGCCCTTCCCGCAGCCGTCGATAAAATTACAAGATGTTTATCGCTCAGTTTGATGGTCATCGCTCAGGTCTCCAGTGGGCACCGCTCACAATGAACGATGCTTCCACGACCTGAAGGCCGGACTAAAACCGGCGGCGCCTAAATTGGCAGGTCATTTAAATCAATTTAATCAACGTCCAATCAATCTTGTCTCGGCCGCTCCCTCTTCCAGTATCTTTCCTAAGTTCTCGGCATATCAATTCAAACCCAAGCAGACACGTTCTCCTCAATTGACTTGTCAGTTTCCGCTTCACTCTTTCTTGTCGTCGTTAAAGCTGGATGATGCTCCAGATAGCGTGCAGCAGGAGAACCTAATCCCATTGCCTTGTTGTATGCTCGGAGAATGACTGGACACCGAAACAGAGTTGCCCACAGTGAATGTTTGATTTTGATCGATGTGGTTCCTTACGCCCGTGAGGGCAGGAACTTGCCAAAGTCGCCAAAAAGCAAGGTCGTTCCTGTATCATCATTTCCGACGAATATAGCCACTAGAGTGCCGAGATTGCAGATGCTGCATTGGATGCATCGTCCAATACCGGCTTGTTTTTGGAATCAACGATTGGCCTTAATGCGATCTTGTCTTTAATGATGAACTAGGCAGCGGAAGCAAACCCAACCACATCGAAAGAACGACTTGTTAGCTGGAAGAAAATTGCGCGTCGACTAGTTCTCTTCTAATTTTGGAACTTGGAAAGTCTCCCGACCATTAGTGCGGCCTACAACACGGCTCTTCCTAGCTTATCTTAGCGGAGAGAGTCTAAATCAAGTTGCCAAACAATTAATCATCCGTTCAAGGTTATCCATTGCCAAGACACCATCGACAATGGTGGGCGCTG
>JBGCFS010000127.1:0-30863 GCA_045107035.1 Hyphomicrobiales bacterium | reverse complement strand
TGATGTCGGTGATCCTGTATCATTGACGATGATTATCAAAGTGGGCGATGAACCGACTGGTGAAGAACGGTTGGAGGCCTATGGTCTCGAAATCTTTGAACAAGATGGAAAAATCATTGTCGATGGTGCAACCTTCGATTCCCCGGCACAGGTTGCGGGCTTTGATTTCGATCAGGAAATTGTTCAGGTTCTGTTGCCAGCTAATCAGCCGATGAAACAGCTACTTTATGTTCCAGCGCTTCTGTTGCTCGGGTTCATTTACATGCTGCAACGCCGTCGCAAACCTTCCATTGGTGCCAGTGCAGAAGGAGCTGCAGCATGAGTATGTTCAAAAGAGTAATGACCGCCGTCGATTTGGGGGATCCAGATTCTTCGGCCTCTGTTATTGCTGCTGGCCTTGAGCTCATCGAAGATGGCGATACCCTGCATGTAGCATGTGTGGTTCCTGACTATGGAATGAGCGTAGTTGGTACCTACTTTCCAGAAGGCCATGAAAAAGAAGCCATTCAGCATGCTTTGGAAGAGTTGCACAAATTGACCGCCAAACATGTACCCAGTGGTATTCCTATTCAGCATATGATTGCCCACGGCAACATCTATGAGGAAATCATTGAAGCTGCTGATCAGGTCGATGCTGATGTCATCGTGATTGGTTCTCATAGGCCTAAGCTGAAGGATTATCTTCTTGGTCCAAATGCTGCTCGCGTGGTCCGCCACGCAGTGCAATCGGTTCTGGTCGTTAGAACGAAAAACTAGCAATACAGGCAAAAAAATATGAGTACTCAATCTGCTCGTAAAGGGCATGTCTTTGGGCGTACAACCAAGGGCATGCCGCCTGTCGCAGTAGATGGTGCAGGCTGTCATATCATCGATTCAACTGGCAAACATTACTTTGATGGTTCGGGCGGAGCGGCTGTTTCCTGCCTTGGTCATGGACATCCTGCGGTTACGGAAGCTGTCAAAAGCCAGTTAGATAAGGTCGCGTTTGCGCACACCGGCTTTTTTACATCTGAACCAGCGGAAGAGCTGGCCGATTTGTTGATTGCGAACGCCCCAGCAAATATTGATCGCGTATATTTTGTGTCAGGCGGATCTGAAGCCGTGGAAGCTGCTTTGAAATTGGCAAGACAGTATTTCATTGAAAAGGGTGAAGACAGTCGCAAGCACGTTATAGCGCGCCGACAAAGCTATCATGGCAATACACTCGGAGCACTTGCAGCTGGTGGAAATGCGTGGCGAAAGAAACCATTTGCGCCGCTGATGATTGATACAAGACATATTTCACCCTGCTACGCTTATCGCGAACGCAAAGCTGATGAATCAGAGTTTGATTTTGGCCAACGCGTTGCTAATGAGCTTGAAACTGAAATTCTGGCGTTGGGAACAAATAGTGTCATGGCGTTTATCGCCGAGCCTGTTGTTGGCGCAACGTTGGGTGCTGTTCCGGCTGTCGGTGGATATTACAAACGCATTCGCGAGATATGTGATCGGTACGGCGTGCTCCTGATCCTGGATGAGGTGATGTGTGGCATGGGCCGAACGGGTTCTTTATTCGCCTGTGATCAAGATGGCGTTGCGCCTGATATTCTATGCATCGCAAAGGGACTTGGCGCTGGCTATCAACCGATCGGGGCCATGGTGTGCACTGATGTGATTTATGAGGTTATTGAACAAGGGTCAGGATTTTTCCAGCATGGTCATACCTATATCGGACACCCAGTCGCCTGTGCAGGTTCGCTCGCGGTGCTTCAGACTATCTTGAACGAAAACTTGGTATCTCGTGTTGTGGATATGGGGGCAAAATTACAAAGCGCACTCGAAGCTGCATTTGGTCAACATGAACATATTGGCGATATTCGAGGGCGTGGCCTTTTTCGCGGACTAGAAATTGTCGAAGATCGGGGTAGCAAAAAACCATTTGATCCGTCTCTAGGTATCAATAAGAAGATAAAAAATGCAGCATTTGATGCCGGTTTGATTTGCTATCCAATGGGTGGAACCGTGGATGGCGTGCACGGTGATCATGTGTTGCTGGCGCCTCCATTCATCATGGAAGACAAACATATCGACGAAATAGTCGACAAACTGACCACGAGTTTTGAAGGCATCATTTAAGTATTAAACTTGGTCTAGGCTGCGTTCATAATCTCCATTGTTGCGCGCGCTATAACCCGTTCCTCATCGGTTGGGATAACCAAAACGCGGGTTTTGGAATTCCCAATGTCAAATGCATTTGCATCGTTCTTCATTGGATCAATTCCGATATCGATCCATTTCATCCCTTCGCAGATTTGTGCACGCATTGGGGCCGATTTTTCCCCGATACCGCCGCAAAAAACGAATGCGTCAATCCCGCCTAAGACTGCAATCATCGCACCTAGTTCACGGCGCACGCGAAATGCGTAGTAGTCCAAAGCCTGTTTGGCTTCAGGCCTTTCAGAATCGGTCAACTCTCTCATATCGTTCGACATTCCCGAAAGTCCCTTAAGTCCACTTTCTTTGTAAAGAAGGTCGCTGATTTGATCTGCTGACATGTTTTCCTGATCCATGAGATACAGCAAAACTCCAGGGTCCAGTTGTCCGCAACGTGTGCCCATAGGAAGCCCGTCCAATGCTGAAAACCCCATGGTTGATGCGACGCTGGAGCCTGACTTTACCGCACACATGGAAGCGCCATTTCCAAGGTGTGCGATGACAATCCGGCCGTTGGCTAATTCTGGTTCGAGATGCTCTAGCTCACTTGTTATGTAGTCATAGGAAAGGCCGTGAAACCCATAACGCCGAACGCCTTTTTCGTAGTACTTCCGTGGCAGCCCAAATGTGTCGTTAACCCAAGGATGCCCGCGGTGGAAAGATGTATCGAAGCAACCTATTTGCTTGGCATCTGGAAACGCTTCATTTGCCGCCGCAACAACTTTCAAATTATGTGGCTGATGAAGTGGCGCAAGCGGTGCAAGAACTTTTAGCTTTGCAAGGGCGGTATCAGTTAATTCAACCGGATGTGTGAAATCAATGCCGCCATGAGCAATGCGGTGGCCGATGCCAGATATTGGTGTGTCGGTCAGGAAAGTTCGGCTGTGTTCCAACACAGCTTTGAGTGCAGACATATGATTGGCTGCGCCCAATTCAATTTCGCGTTCCTCTTCTCCTTCCTCTTCAATAATCAAACGGGCGGTTGGTCCAAGGTTTTCGACTTGTCCGCGCACCCGCTGAACAGGTTCGTCTGCTGCCGAATAGATAGAGAATTTAATGGAAGAAGACCCAGCATTTAACGTGAGTATTGTGTCGCTCATTGGTTTCATTCATCCCGGTAGGGGTTTTTGGCTAGTCGTTATAAGGAAATAGGACAATCTGGTTGGCCGTTGGTATCTGTGCAACGAATACCACAAATGTCCCGGAGAGTTTCAGGCTGGTATAGGCCAGTGACGTATAATTTTCTATGCCACAATAAACGCTCTGAAAGGGAAAAGTCCGACGATCGCCGATGTTGATTGTGGATGGAAAATGGAAATTCTCAGGATGGGTGAAAGAGAGTACAAAATTGGTGGTCAGATTGTCGATCAAACCATAGTTGCCATTTCCGCAGATAAATTGGTCTTTTTCGGACTCCATTCCCACTGCATGTAAAGTATATCCCAAATTTCCCGGTTCTTGATTTGGGATGATTTCCAAGTCCAGCCTGACAATTTTTCCGTCGTTGTTTTCAAGTTTTTCGAAAAAAATATCGGCGTTGATTGTCTCAGAGTTGGCGAAATTCAATTCGGCAGAAATTGATTTGATGGTAGTTGGCAGTTCGTGTGCAGAACCCAAATTCAAAGCGAGCCAGTAAAAAACCGCTCCCAACACATGAGTGCGACATTTCATGTTCATCGTCTCCCAATAATTGATCTGGGATACTACACCAAAACTTGGCAAACTTAAGAGATGAACTTTCTAGGAGTGCACAGCAGTTCAATCATTGCATGCATTGCGTTTTGATTGGCATGCTTACGATTTGCGGCCGCCAGCCAAAACAATAACGCCGACAATAATAGCGCCAGTCAAAATCAACCTCACACCTGCTGACAGGCCAAATGTGTTGAGCATTGTTACGAGCAAAAACATGAACATTGATGCGCCCCAAAGCCCGGGGAGGTTTGCAAAGCCTCCTGCAACGGATGTTCCACCAATAACAACCACGGCAATGGATGCGAGCAGATATTCAGCGCCCATATTCAGTGATGCGCCGCCAGAAAACCCGGAAAGCATATATCCGCAAAAACCCGCGAGGACTGCGCTCATTACGTAAGTCGCGAAACGAATAAAATCGACACGAATCCCAGCTAACATGGCCGCTCTCGGATTTTGGCCGATTGCTAGTACGGATTTTCCATAGACTGTCCGATGTAGAACGAAGCTCATAATCACCGCTAGGCCCATCACACAAATGGCTAAGAGCGGTACGCCGAGAATCTTAGTTGTTGTGAATTCTGCAAGAAGCGGAGGCGGTTTGATTTTTAGTCCTCGACCATAAGCAATGGCCGAAGACTGGACCAGGAAACTGGATGATAACGTCGCGATAATGGGAGGGATGCGGAGCAGACGGATCAAACCATAGTTAAAAATGCCAACCACCGCGCCGCAGGCCAAGGCAATAAGAAGCCCTGTTATAATCATCGAGTTCTGGGTGTCGATGACCTTCATAGAGACAACACCGGCAAAGGTCATTGTCGCGGGGATTGATAGATCTACGTTTCCTGGTCCAAGTGTAATGACATACATTTGGCCAATGCCAACGATTACAGAAAAAGTTCCAAAGGAAAGCGCTGCAGAGAGAATTTGGCCAGCGCCCTGGCCACCTGTGAACAAGATGGTTGCAAGCCAAACACAGGCCGCACCAAGGAAAGCCCATAGCCAAGGCTTTTCGTGAAGCTTCAATACCGCAATCTGGTTCATGCCAGTTTCCGAGCCTCTGTTCGGTTTATCAAAGCTCGTAACGCCAATACAACAATCAGGATCGCGCCTTGAGCGCCGATCTGCCAATCGGATGAAATATGGAGAAACGATAGAAAAGAACCAGTCAGTGTAAGGGTTATGGCCCCCAGTACTGCGCCTATAGGCGATATGCGCCCACCTACAAACTCGCCGCCACCTAAGATAACGCCAGCGATTGATAGCAGCGTATATCGAAGAGCTATGTTGGCATCTGCTGCCGAAGTGAGTCCAATCAAGGAAATGCCGCTCAGGACGCCAAAGAACCCAGCAAGCGCATACATCGTTACCTTCGCACGAAGGATTGACCAGCTAGCACGCTCTACAGATTGAGGATTTCCACCAACGCCCCGTAGGACGACGCCATAGGCCGACCGCTTTAGCGCCACGTGGACAATCAAGGCGATTGCAACAGCTGCATAGATTGTCATCGGCATGATTGGTGTTTTGTATTTCATCACCATTGTAACGACTTCAGGTGCCTTTCCGCCAGGTGTTGGCAATACCAACAAGGCCAATCCCAACCAAAAAAAAGACATTCCAAGCGTCACCACGATTGATGGAAGGTTTCGCAAATGTATGAGCGCCCCTAACGCTCCATAGGCGATGATACACAGAGCCAAAATCAGCAACCCAAACAATGGTTGATCGTTTAACCATGTGGCGCCTACACACGCAACGAAGCCAACAAATGCTCCAATTCCAAGGTCCAGATCGTTGACGGTGATGACACACATCTGTGCAAGCGTAGCAAAGGCGATGGGCAGTGCTAGATTCAGAAGGAGATTGAGCCCGAAATAGCTCATCGCGCGTGGCTGGAGGTAAAAAATTGCTAGTAAGATGACTGTTAATGAAAACGCCGGTAGCAGGCTGCGAAGCACTCTTGGTGACGTAAGCTGGCTAATCATAATGCCTCCTCAAAAGACGCACTGAGGACCTGTTGTTCAGTCAATTCGTTTTTGGCCAAATCTGCTGCAATTTTCCCATTACGAAACACGTAAACATGATCACAATGTTTAAGCTCATCCATTTCGGTTGTGTACCAGATGAATGTGCGGCCTGCCTCTGCCTCTGAGCGGATCATTTCGTAAACTTCTTGCTTGGTTCCGATATCGACACCTCGCATGGGATCGTCCATCAAAATTGTATCTGCTGAGGAGCCAAACGCTCGTGCAAACAGCGCCTTTTGCTGATTTCCACCTGACAGCGACAGAATATTGTCGCGCACATCAGGCGTGCGTATAGCTATTTTTTTACGCCAGTCGTCGGCTAAAGCTTGTTCTCGTTCCAGATCTAAAAGACCAAAGCTGAGAAGGTTCTTTATCGAGCCAATACTAATATTTTGGCCAATAGACCAAAGCGGAAAAACACCGTCTGTTTGGCGATCACCGGCGACAAATGCCATTTCGATTTTGTCCCGCCTTCTGCGGTTGTACATACGCACCAGAGTTTCGGTTTGGCCGTGACCACTGAGGCCAGCAAGCCCAACAATTTCACCTTTGTGCGCATCCAACGAAATACCTTGCTGCGACCCAGTTGGGTATATTGAGAGATAAGGTGTTCCCTCGGCGCGCTTAGAACTGAAGCCTTGCTCAAGTTCTGGCTCGTCTTTTGCAACGCTGCCCATCGCTTCTACGAGAGTTTCGCGGGAAAAATCTTTTGCAGCTCTGGTGTCAACAACGTCTCCATCACGCATTACGATAATACGGTCACTGGTTGTCAAAACTTCTTCCAGCAAATGGGAAATCAAGACACAGGAGCCGCCGCTATCAATAAACCGGCGCACATGCGTCATCAGTTCTTCAGCGATGATTGCATCCAGAGATGATGTCGGTTCATCCAGAATAACCAACCTGATTTCGGTGTCAACGATGCTAAAAGCACGTGCAATTTCAACCATTTGCCGGTTTGCTATGGATAAATCACCAACCAACTCGTCAGCTGAAATACCATGGTTGGGGAAAATTTCATCAAGTTGTTCGAGTATCAGTTTTCGAGCTTGTGATCTCCAGTTCCACCCTTTGATGCTAGTGTGCTGGATGCGAGCATTTTCGGTAACTGTCAGATTGGGGCAAAGAGAAAGTTCTTGAAAAACACAGCGAATGCCCTGACCACGGGCTTTGCTGACGTTGTGGTTCGACATTCCAGAATTGTCGCCAAAATCCAAAGTTCCGGAACTAGGTGTTTGAATGCCGGCCAAAATGTTCATCAGAGTCGATTTGCCGGCGCCATTGTGGCCAACCAAGCCGAGGCACTCGCCAGGTAAAATATTAAGATCAACCCCCTCAAGCGCGCGAACAGCGCCGAAATTTTTTTCGACGCTGTTCAGTTTTACAATTGGCCGAGATGTATCGATCATCATTTGAGCTCTACAAAATTCGTTGCCAATATAACGTATTCTTTGGCTTACATGCCGCCGATTACTTTTTTCGCATCTTCGAGGGTATACTCGATGTTAGCTACGCCGCCCTTTTCTGTTCCAGCGAGCTTTTCTTCCAGATCATTTTGATCAACACGCAAGAAAGGAACAGTCATATCTTTTGGCACATCAGCACCATCCAAAATTTGTTGTGCGACCCAAAACGCAAGTGTTGAAACACCAGGTGCGATTGAAACGGACATAGTTTCATAACCATTTGCATCCTTTTGTTCCTTCCACCACTGAAGCTCATCCTGGCGGTTGCCCATAATAATCAGTGGTGTCGGGCGTCCTGCGGCTTTGAATGCCTGCGCTGCGCCGTATCCATCACCGCCTTGGGTGACAACTGCTGCGATTTCAGGAAGGGATGGCAAAATACCTGCAACGGCTTTTTGGGAGACATCTTGTGCCCAATCACCATGCACTGAACCGACAATTTTGAACTGTGAGTTTTCTTTTGCACCTTCGTGAATGCCTGCGCTGATTTCATCGTCGACAAAAACACCAGCTAGACCGCGAATTTCAAGAAGATTACCACCTGCAGGCACTTTGTCTGCAAGGTAGATCAATTGCTCTTTGCCCATTTGTTTAAAGTTCACGGCAATGCGCCAAGCACAAGGCTCGGTGACGATGCCATCAAAGGAAACAACAGTGATTCCCGCGTCACAGGCTTCTTTGACAGCACCATTGAGTGCGTCAGGTGAAGCTGCATTGATGACGATTGCGTTGTAGCCCTGAAGTATCATGTTTTGGATCTGAGCAGCTTGCTCAGTGACTTGATTTTCAGAAGTTGTGAATGCGTCTGCTGCTGCAACAACACCAGCTTTCACTGCGCCTTCGCCGTTCTTTTCCCAGCTTTTCAGCATTGCCTGACGCCAGGAGTTTCCAGCGTAGTTATTGGAAAGGGCAATTTTTTTGTCTGATGTGTCGGCCAGGGCTGGTTGACCAAAAGCTGTTACGCCCAGAGTAGCACCAACAAGCAGTGCAGATATGGTAAGCGTTTTCATAGATTCCTCCAAAGTGTGTTCACTCCTCGATGGTCCTCAAGAGTCTTTCGATTTCGCTTTTTGCGCCGCCGGAATATCTGATTGACCGTGCAAATCTTCGTCCAAAAAGCATTCCTCCGAAAGCTCAGTGGCGTCCATTCACTGTGGTAGTGTAGGCAGGCAAGTAAGGTACGCAAGCGGCGCAATTTGCTTTATTGCTGCGGCGATGCACCAGTGAAGTTGCGGGTATCCGCACTCGATGGGGCTCGCTTTAAAGGTAATGTGAGGTAATTGAGGAAGGTCAATTTTTTGGCTTTGGTTCCGCGTGGACACATCAGGGTAATTTTGTGTTCAACCACTCGTCTAGTGTTTCTTGGCTTGCGGCTAAACCATCAACGTTCAAAAGCCCACGTGAGATGGCAATAGCCACAGCTCTGGTTCTGGAATTGAATAACGGGCCAAACTCGGCATTGCTATCAGATGCGTCGATACAGAGTTTTTCGTAAAGGTGCTTCAGGCGGCTTTGCACACTGCGTGTCGAAATTTTTCGGCGTGCAGCAATGGCTTTGTCTGTCATGCCCAACGCAATGTCCGTTAGAACTTCAAACTCTGAATCCGTCAGGCCTTCCAGTGTGTCCTCTGAACGCCTTTGAATGCCACGCACTTCCCGATCTATGATACATTGATCTTGAAGGAAAACTCCACGCACAGCTAATTCTAGCCGCTCTTCGCTGGCTGATTTCAGCAGATACCCGTAGACGGCGCCTGCCGGTACAATTCGCGACACACCGCGGACATAAGCTTCGTCCGCGTAATTCGACCAGAAAAGTATCCGCATGTCCGGGTTTTTATGCCAAATTTCTTTTGCAGCATCTACGCCACTCGCCCTTGGCATCTGCAGGTCCATGATAATTCCGAAGATATCATTTGAAGCAACTTTTTCCACGGCGATTTCGCCATCTTCAGCCTCCAACACTTGCTCACACTCAGGAAGAGCATTTTCAACTGCGGTTTTCAAAAAAGCCCTGTGCAAGGCGTCATCTTCGGAGATTAGTACATTCATTGTGCCGCGACCATTGAAGGCTCCTCGTCTGATTTTTCATTCTTGACGAGCGGTAATTGCCTGCGCGGCACCGTCATCAGTACCTTAGTGCCGCCGTCGGGTTCATTTGCTTTAAAGACAAGTTTTGCCGATATGATGTCAGCTCTTACGCGCATATTATCCAGGCCGCTAGAATGGCTTTCGTGTATTGCGTGCATGCCCGATCCGTCGTCACAAACAGAGACGAATATGTTGTGTTTATCTGCATCTATTTTGACGGCGACCTGCTTTGGCGCACCATGCTTTATGGCATTGTTAATTGCTTCCTGAACAATTCGAAACAAGGCAGTGCGAAGCGAATCTGGAAAATCATCCACCATTGAATTCGTACTGTCTTGAACAATCGTTTTAATAGGCGGTGTTATACCCTCAACAGTACGTTCCAGCTGGGCCTCAATCGCCTGTGTAAACCCAAACAGATCCATAACACTTGGCTTTGTATCTTCAATGATGCGCCGGAGCTCATTGATGCATGTGTTTATGTCATCTGCGATACCACTCAAAGCGGTTGTCACAGATATTGGACGGCGCTTTAGTCCAGAAATGCGCCTGAGAATACGTGTTAGGTCGGCCAGTGTTTGATCGTGCAAATCCATACCGATGTGTTTACGCTCGTCTTCCATGGCCTCCGTCAGCCGCAACGCACCCAGGCGTAAGGCTTCTTCACGGCCGCGCGCGGCACCCTCCGAAAGAGCTGCTGTCTTGGCCTGATCTCCCCAAATCAATGCGTAGAAGTATGGGGCCAGCATGTCTGCAACCTGTTGCGCGATTTCAACGTGTTCTTGGTCGTATTTGTTTATTTGATGGCTGGAAATATTAAGGGAACCATGAACTTTGCCGTGAATTTGCAACGGAACATGTACGCGGCTTCTCAAGTTTGCTTCAAAAATTGGCGAGTCAAAGGCATCTTCAAAATGGAAGCGTGAATCGTTGCGGGCGTCGCTCGTTAGAAAATGCGGGACTTTGCCGGTTAATAGATCTCTGATTGGGCTCTCAGATATGCGGTGAGGCGTATCAGATGTCTCTCCCCATTTGGTGGAGACACCAACTTCAAAGGAGATATTTCGATCGGGCAGGTCTGGCAAGAGTATTGAAATGTCTAGGTGGTCATGTTCGAAAAGATGGTGAAGTTCACCTGCAATCTCTCCCAGCACACTTTGAAAATCCATTTGGCCGGCAATCGCCCGCGTAATTGCGAGATATCTTTCCAGTAGGATCTCGGGACTCATTGGCATGTTTTGTATCCTTATTCCCAAACCATAGCATGGGCGATCCGCGCAAATAAGCGTTTCTAGGGTGGTATTTGGTATCCTTCCGCACCATCGACTGCGGATATCCGCAATTCAAGTTGATAGAAACAACATCAACATGTCGATTTTACTCGCATACGGCATGCGCATCTGTGAACTAAGTTAAAATGCATAGCATAAATCTGGAGTTGTATTATGTCGGGCGAAATTGTTACCCATGATCGAAAGTTTCTAGATCTTTGCTTGCCAACAGTGAAGCTTGAACGCCTACATACGGGTATGTTGTGGGCAGAAGGCCCTGTCTACTTTCCTTTGGGCAACTACCTCCTTTGGAGTGATATTCCTAACAATAGAATTATGCAGTGGGCCGACGGAATGGGTTGTCGCGTTTTCCGCGAAGACTCAAGAAATTCCAACGGGAACACGCGTGATCATCAAGGGCGGCTTGTTACATGTGAGCATTTTGCACGGCGTGTGAGCCGGACTGAACATGATGGCTCAATCACTGTTCTGGCCGATTCCTTTGATGGAAAACGATTAAACTCTCCCAATGACGTGGTCATAAAATCAGATGGGACCATTTGGTTTACTGACCCTCCCTATGGAATCTTGAGTGATTTTGAAGGTAAAAAGTCGGAACAGGAGCAGGCAGCCTGCAATGTATTTCGATTGGATCCAGACTCCGGTAAATTAGATGTTGTCGTCAGCGATTTTGATAAGCCAAACGGATTAGCGTTTTCTCTTGATGAGTCAGTTTTATATGTATCTGACACAGGCCTATCCCATGCAGAAAATGGTCCGCATCACATCCGCGCATTTGACCTTGTCGATGGAAAATCCCTTTCAAACTCTCGTGTTTTTGCTGAAATCGAGAATGGGGCATCCGACGGTTTCAGACTAGATGTTGAAGGAAACATCTGGACCAGTACTGGTGGTGGGGTTCAGTGTTTTTCTCCGGAAGGAAAACTACTGGGAGAAATTTTGATCGATGAAATCGTGTCAAACCTTACCTTTGGCGGGCCGAAAAACAATCGCCTCTTTATAACGGCAACAACTTCGCTCTATTCAATTTACGTTGGTACCAATGGGGCGATGTGACAAACGCTCCTGAACAGAACTAGTCAATACAAGACGACACTATTTAAAATGTAAAATTCAAAATTTGCACGCAATAAGTGTCAATATGTTTGTGCTCTAGAATACTTTGATCTTTCAAAATAAAACTCAGGAATAGGTCCTGGATACCTAGAAGTAACGGTTTCTTGAACAGGCTCATACGGCAATAGTACGAACAGACTATTGGCAAGCATTAAAAACTCCCAGATGATGTAGGTAATTATACTTATTGTGTCTTGATCGTGTTTTGGTCGAGGGAGCCAAATGATGTTCGAGAGTAGAGTTCTTAAAATTGCTTCTGTAGCTCAGTCTGTTTTCGAAGCTGGTTTGGGCGAAACTTCTTGGGACAACGCTGTTCGCGACATTATGGCAGTACACAATGCTGCCGGTGGCGCGTTGTTTCAATTGGACAGAAATACTCTCGATATATCACAATGGCATTCTGTCGAATTAAACGACAAGCAAGAATACATTGAAGAGATGAACGCGATCAATCCGCGTATGCATCATTCGTTGTCTCAAGAAGCACCTCACATCATTACCGACCTGGATTGTATCAGCAAAGAAGCCATGGCGCGCCATGAGTTTTATCGCTGGTTGGAGAAGCGCTGCAATCTGCAATACTTTATCGGTGCAAGGCTTATGGATGTTGGCGACAAGTCTACATTTATGTCAGTTGAATTTGAAGCTGGAGAAACGCCCCCAAGCGGCCAAATCCTTGACGAATTTAAAGCGATCAGCATCCATTGTGCCAATGCAAAACGCCTTGAAAGCAGTCGAGATAAAAAACTGAGACCGACCAATCTCGATAGTTTTCTAGCGCAAAAATCATCAACTGCACTCTTTTTTCTAGATAATAAATGCCGGTTCTTTTTTGCAAACCCTGCGGGAGAATCCCTGCTTTCCAGGGGACAATTACTTACTTTGAGAGGTGGCTTCCTATCGCTGATGGATCAACCATCTCAAGACAAGTTGGCCGCTTATTATAATTCAATTCAAAAGGATGAGAGTGGCTTAATTTCCAGGCCTTTGGCGCCAATTTTTGTGCCATCAAGCCATCCTAAGGGCCGCATGCTTATACGGCTCATGCATTTGCCTCACACGTTAAAGGGTCCGGGAAATAAGTGGAGCTCGATTTGCTTGTTCGTTCAAACGGCCACTGACAAGCACGAGGAAACAGGTATTTTGCTGGAAGATACTTTTGGCCTAACAAAGAGAGAAGCTGAGCTTGCTCTCACCCTGCAAGAAAACACAACAATTGTGGAAGCAGCGTCCATTCTTGGAATCGCGCATAACACTGCGCGTGTGCATTTACAAAGGGTGTTCAAGAAAACCGGAACGAGCACTCAAGCCGATCTTGCCGTTATCCTTGAACGCTTATCATCATGGGTATGAGTATCGCAGCCATGGCAAATTTGAGATTTTATTTTCAACCTCTCATCCTTCTTTTTGCGTGCTTTTGTCTGTTGAAGGGTGGCATTTGGATGTGGGCTAGTCCGCTACTCATATTCGCTAGCCTGTCCTTTGTGGATGAGCTGTTTCAAGAAAGAGACGGCAATGAGGAGCAAACACCATCTGATTTTCCACTGTTTCTCACGATTGTACTGTTCATTTTTGTATGGTTACTCTTTCTCGTATTGATTGGTTATACGCATCAGTTGTCTGGAGGATACGTTCCGATAGACCTGTCTGCTTTGAGTACGATTATTGACCCACAACCGGTTTGGGCATTGATCGGAGCGGTGTGGACCATTGGAATGCTGGGCACTGCAATCTGCAACATAGCCCATGAATTTGCTCATCGGCTAACCAGCTCGTTTCGAATGTTTATAGGGCAGTGGTTACTGGGCTTTGCACTACATACCAGTTTGCCAATCGAGCATATTTTCGGACATCACAAGAACGCGGGTTTCTTTGACGATCCAGTCAGCGCTCATCGTGGTGAGGGGTTCTGGGTGTTTTTGATGCGGTCCTATTCGGGCACCTATCGGAACGCATTCACCTATGAAAAGCAACGACTTGAGCGCCATGGAATGGGTTATATAAGTCTTAAAAACAAGGTGCTCGTCGGGTATATGATGCAGTTTTGCATTTTTGGCATCGGTTTTGTGCTTGGAGGCATATTAGGCCTGCTTGGGTTGATAATAGCTGCCATAGTAAGTGCAGTTATTCTTGAGCAATTTCAATATATTAGCCACTATGGACTCACTCGTATCCCTGGAACGTCCATGAAAGCCTATCACTCCTGGGACTTTTCACGCCTTGGATCTAACAGCTTCATGTTCAATCAAACCAGACACAGCGACCATCACCTCTCTGCGCGTAAAGAATATGGTGAATTGAACGCTGTCGACGACACAGTTTCCTATCCTTATAGCCCAATATTAATGTTGGTTATTGTGCTTTTCCCACAACTTTTCCGACGTGTTGTGTCTGACGAGTTGAAACGTTGGGATCGTGAGTTTGCGACAGATGAAGAGCGCTCGTTTATCTCTGGATATCTGAACCCAAAGGTCGGTGTCCCATCGCTGGTGCGCCAGCCTTCAGTATCGGATTAAGTTCGAATGCTGCCGAAACCTCGTTATGCTCATCGTATTGGACAATTGTCTCTGTCATATCCCAAATTGGCGTTGGCAGTGATTTTGCTGGTAACGGCGCTATCCCTAAGTGGGATCAATTCGCTTAAGTTCGATGATGGCGTTGCTTCAGCGTTTACAAGCGAGAATAAACAATACCACCTTTATAGTGAAAACAAAGTTCGATTTACCCCATCTGAGAATGACCAAGCCGTTGTTTTTACCTCACCTGGTTTCAATGACCCGGCACGTTTGGAAGCATTGCGGGAATTCGCTCTTGAAATTTCGTTGGTCGATGGTGTGGATGATGTTTTTTCAATCTTCTCTTTGCGAAAGCTCGCAGATGATGGAGGGAGATTTGATCCAATCTTCCCACCTGAGCTGATTGATGATGAAACACTGTCTCAGATATTGGGTGACGTAAAGTCTCATCCTTTGGAGCGTGGTCAGTTTTTATCCAAGGATTTCCAAACCACACTTGTTCTTTACCAACAAAACTTTGATCGTGACGGGCTCGAGACCTCCAGAACAATTCTATCTGAAATTCAAGAAATTGCTGAAACTGTCGTTGAAGGTACAGACATAAAATTCGAAATTACTGGGCTCGCTTCCATTCGGCAGATCTTGATCGATTCTCTATTAGGTGACCTGCTGAAACTCAATCTTATTGGCATGACCCTAGGGTTTCTGATTGCGTTGGTTGCATTGCGTTCAGTTATTCTCGCATTCTTAACGTCGGTTCCATCCAATATTGCCCTTTTTTGGTCACTGGGCGGAATGGGATTCGCGGGAATTCCGATTGATACACTTACTAACGTTATCCCGGTTCTAATCCTCGTCTTGTCATTGGCGGATAGCCTGCACCTGACATTTGAAACACGCCGCAAACTATCTCAAAATGCGGAGAAATCAGCAATAGAAGCTGCACTGAAAAAGATCGCACCTGCGTGCGTGCTAACCTCCATTACGACAGCAATTGCATTCTCCACCCTGCTAATTTCGGAATCTGAACTGGTCAGAAATCTGGGGCTTGCGGGTCTAATGGGTACGCTCATCGCAGCTATTGCAGTGCTGTTTGTGCATCCGTTGGTATTTGCGTTTGCTTTAAAACTAAGAGCTCTACCCCTTGGAACAGATACAAACCGGTCCTCTCTTGCGACTATTTTTGACGGTATGGCACTTGTGAGATTTGGCACTCGAAATGCAAAAGTGGTCACCTACTTTTCAATTTTTATTCTGCTCATGGCCGTTGCTGGGCACTCAATTAATTCTTCGAATTACAGTTTCCTATCACTCGTTCATAAGACTGAGCCCAAAATTTTGGCGTTGCGGCAAATAGAGGAGAAACTGGCGCCAACTATGTCTATTGATCTCCCTGTTGAGATCGTTGCAGGAACGCACTTCTCGCCTGATGTGCTGCAGGAAATAGGAACTTTGCAGGCCGCAATCGAACGCGCACTGCCAGACAACCCGGTCTTCTCCATCGCCTTGCTTGCCAATTGGATTGCTCCAGATAGCAGAAGTCAGGATAGTTCGGATGAGCTCAATGCTACATTTGAGCAATTGTCGGAGAAAACTCAGGGCCGGTTATTGAACGCTGCAAGGGATGTTGCGCTTGTTAGGATTCAGGTTGCTGATTATGGTGCGACGGCTACCAAGAGAAAAATTTATGAAACCAAAAATGCTTATGCGGATCTCACTTTTGATCATATCAAAGTTTTAGAGCCGACGGGACTTTTGCCAATGTCCGCAATCGTTGGAAGTGGCATGATCAAGCATATGAACATTAGCTTTCTGCTTGCCGTGATATTGTCGGGCATCTTGATTGCGGTGTGGTTTGGGCATTGGAGGTACGGATTTTTCTGTATTGCACCAAATATACTTCCCATTGCAATCGTCGGAGGCTGGCTTTTCCTAATGAAGTGGCCAATGGAGATGCCGTCTGCTGTCGCTCTCACCATTGCATTTGGCATTGCAGTTGATGATACGATTCATGTCCTAAATCGGTTGAAATTTGATGCGCCTTTGGAGGCTATCTACCGAAGAGCTGATGTGGAGAAAGCCTTTGCGGAAGTTTCCCCGGTCTTGGTAACAACTACGGCAGTTTTGTCATTTGGCACTCTCGGTTCGCAGTGGAGTGCAACACCCGCCGTGGCTTATTTTGGCGCACTGACAATCGCCATTTTCATTTTAGCGCTGTGCGCTGTGCTTATCGTTTTGCCCGCATGGCTTGAGGTGTTCAGCAGGTCAGAAAAAGTTCAACAGGAAGCCGGAAAAATATGATCAAATTTAGAACAGCCATCCTGGCGGCCCTTCTTGTTTCCAGCTCACCCTTTGGGGGCGCCTTTGCAAATGATCTTCTGGCCAAAGCTGAGGGCAGTTGGAAAGGTAAAGGATGGTTCAAAAACGGTTTGAACGCTCCCAAAGAAATTGCGCGATGCCGTTATAAAAACTCCATGAACGCGTCCAAGAATTCGTTGAAAATTACTGGCAAGTGCTCAACGGCAAATCGAACATTCAATGCCAGTGGAACCATTACCGTGGCGGATAAGCCGGGGCGTTTTTCTGGTGTTTGGAACAACCCGAGAGGACTTGGAATAATAACCTTAGCAGGGAAACAGTCGGGTGGCCGAATTAATTTCACATTTCAAACAAAGGAACAAACAACATCCAAGCAACTTCCACATCGAAGTAATTGGTCGATTAGCAAATCTAAATTGAAATTGGTGGGTAGCGTGAAAGATCCTAAAACAGGAAAATATTCAAATTTAAGTGTCATGGAATTTTCACGTTGAAAAGAGCTTTTGGGTAGAAGACGTCAATAAATTAGGAGGAAAATCCAATACACGAAACCGCCCAGAACGGCGCCTGCTGGAATATCCAATATGAAGTGCTGTTTTGTGAAAACGGTGCTGGCGCAGATCAACAAGGCAATCGCTATGACAGCCGTAAACCAAGCCCCCAGCCAGTCTGAAGCGTTCGACCAAATGTGGCAGACCGATAGAGAAACGATAGCAACGTGCATTGAAGGAAAGCAATTTCCTCCATGATCAATTGACTGGAGAATTGATAGAAACTTTTCAGACCAAGAATTTTTCGGGTCGTATGCACGCCATTCTTCTGGAGTTCTGACAGGAATAAGAAAAGCAATCGCAACTTGAAATAACAATAATATAGTAAAACTTAATATTACATAGGCATAATGTTCAAAGCTATCTAAAGTTAAAATAACAGAGAAGAAAAATGGGTAATATAAAAATGTATATATCCAAACCCATCTTGGTTTAAATGGGATTTTTTTATCTATAATGTCAGAAAAATTTACCGATTTTCTTATAGATATATTTTGTGGAATTAAATAAATCTGATAAGCTCCTGTAATTACAAGAGCGGTAATAATAACAGCAATTGATTTGTCAAAAATATCCATTAATTATATGCCATATTATGATTTTAATTAATAATAAGTAAATTTGGCATAATGTAAAATATTTTTTTATAAAATTTATATAATATTTTCATTTATACTTAATTCTAATTGATTGGAATCTTTCTCATTGAAACAGATTTGCCATTTTGAGATATTTTTTCCCAACCCAAGTGCTCGTATAGTTTGATATTCTCTGGAATTTCCAAGTGAGTGTTTAGGCGTAACTCCTCATAACCTTGTAGGCGTGCCTCGTTTTCTGCGAGTTCAGTGAGGCGCCGGCCAAGTCCCTTGCCGCTGTGGTTGGGATGAACTGCCAGGTTTTCTAATTTTAAGAATCCGTCATTAGCGGCAAGAAAAAGACTGGCTACAATCTCCCCACTTTCAAGTGCCACCCAAACCTGTTTATTGGCGATTTCATCCGCAATGCCTTCAGAAACATTTGGCAGATCTGCGATGCGTTCCTCATACTTTGCGTATGCTGCTTCAATGCAAGATGCCAAAGCGTTAGCATCCGTTGATCTGGCCATGCGGATATATGGTTCGGACGATTTTAACATATAGAATCCGGTTGGAAGCGTGCCTCATGGGCCGATAAAACTATATTCGCCATGACTATATCTTGTGCCGCCAATCCAGTTAGATCGGCAATGGTAATGTCGTCATCTGCTTGCCGCCCAAGCCTTGGATCGAGAAGAACTTCCCCGAAATTTTTTACCTGAGATTTGTGGATTAGTTGCTTCTTTGATGCCGTTGAAAACTCGCCATGATCTAAGGATTGTTGGCTCAAATCGGCAAACAGGCCGTCTGCATCTGAGACAAGCGTGGTCTCCAGTTCCTGTTTGCCTGGAGCATCGGCACCAATCGCAGAAATATGTGTTCCGCTTTGGATCCAGTCACGTTTGATCACTGGTCTTGTTGCGCCGGTGCATGTGACAATTACATCCGCCGCCCGACAGGCTTTTTCTAAATCGCCAACCGCCGAAACATTGACAATATCGGAGAACCGGTCTGCAATTTGTTCAGCTTTTTGGGGCGAACGTGCCCAGGTTTCAAAAGTAGTGTTTTGGTTCAATAGTCTGTTGTGCGCCTCGATCTGTCGCGCAGCTTGAATGCCACTGCCAACTATCAGAATGCGTTGACTTTCAGCACGCGCGAATAAGCGTGTGGCAATTGCTCCTCCTATCCCTGTGCGGATGTCAGTCAGCATCATCTCATCATGCAAGATGGCTTTCACTGCGCCGGTTTGCGCAGAAACTACAATGCTCAAACCATTCCCAGTTGGATGACCGACAACAGCGTTATTGGGGAAACCAGTTGCGACTTTAATAACGAAGTTTGAGTCGTTTTGAATATGGCCAAATTTTATATGGCAGTCTGCTTCGAATTCAGGGAACGTGATGTGCCCAACAGGAGGTAGATTCACTGTTCCAAGGCTAACCGCGCGGTAAGCGTCTTCAATCGCATTTACGGCTGATAAATAGTCAATCAACGCATCGATTTCAGAACGATTTAGACTAATCAATTGATATCTCGAGCGACCGTGCATTAATTGGCGCATTGAATTGAGGGCATTATGACAATCTTACCAGACTTCAAGCTTGAAACACATATGTCGGAATGGGAGTTTAAAGCCCGTTTTCACATGACAGCCTCTGATGCTGAAAGCATTTCCATGCGTCAACTCCTCGAAATGGCAACGCCGGAAGACAGAGAAGGTTTTGAAGACATGTGGCTTTGTTATACCGAGACGTTTGGCGCTCCAGAACTTAGGCAGATTATCGCGTCCACATACGCAGATCGTCAAATGTCAGAAATCTTATGCTTTGCGGGCGCTAGTGAAGGAATTTTTGCCGCAAACTTGGTAATATTGAACAAGGACAGCCATGCAATCGTCGTAACCCCAAACTATCAGTCGCATGAAACCCTGCCGGTTGCGATCTGTGATGCAACTGGCGTGCCGCTAGACCCAAATGATGGCTGGTCGTTAGATATTGATCGCGTCGCGTCTGCGATAAGGCCGAACACCAAATTGATGACAATCAATTTCCCACACAATCCAACAGGAACAATTTTGCCCTTGGACCGCTACTTGGCACTGGTGGAGCTTTGCCGCAAGCACGGCATATACATCTTGCACGATGAGATCTTCAATGGTCTAGGGCCGACGGGAGCAAAGCATCTGCCATTCATCGCAGATGTGTATGAACGTGGACTGTCTCTCAATGTGATGTCGAAGAGTTATGGCTTGCCTGGATTGCGTATTGGATGGATTGCCAGTCAGGACCCCAAAATCATCTCGCAGATGGAACGCATGAAGCACTATCTGTCCATCTGCAATTCAGGCCCAAGCGAGAAACTGACACAAATTGCCTTGAAAAATCGCAAGAAATTGCGGCATCATTGATGAAAACCTGCCTAAATGGGACACATTTTTTGCGCGCTATCCAGATTTGTTTGAATGGCGCAGGCCAGATGGATCGGCTATGGCCTTTCCGCGCTACAAAGGTCCTGAGGGCGCAGCAAATTTCTGTGAAGCCTTGGTTGAAGAAAATGGTGTCTTGTTTCTGCCCAGCACGATCTATTCATCTGCTCTTGGAGAAACACCAACTGACCGGTTCCGTCTTTGCTTTGGACGTTCTGGTATTGATGAAGGTCTTGCAGCGCTGGACAACTATTTGATGGCAAATCGCCAGTAATCAGCTGGTCTATCGGCGGTCAGATTATTTTGCAGATCTTTTTGGTTTCAACCCAATTCAAAAGTACTGATTCCATATACGCAGTTCCAATTTATCGGTGTTACGATTCCTCGTACCATTCGGGCTGTTTCGAATGCCGGTTTTAGATTTGCCGCTTCTGCAAGTTTAACCGCATTAGCGTTGGACTGAGGAACATCCAGTGTAATGTTGGTTTGAGAACCTGTTGTTTTTACTAATGCGCTGAACAATGAACTCGCGACGTCAGCGCTCTGCGTAAACAACGGACCGATCTTGTGTCCTTCCCGACATTTGCGAATTGTGCCAAATCCAATGACTTTGTCATCACGGATAGCAACGAGCGAGTGCCGTGTTATTGAGTGGTTTGGCAAACACCAATCTTGAATGAAGTCATGACGTTCCGCTGAAAAACATCTTTGATCCAACAAGAAAATCTGAGCAAGATCATCTACTTGAACTTCCCGCACTTCAAGCGTTGGGCCACCAGAAATTGGCAATGTGGGAACGCCAGAATATCGGATGTTGCGGCCAATATATTCAAACCCACTTTTTTTGTAGTTTTCTTGCTGTTCTACAACGCCATCGAGTGCAATTGAACGGTTTTCTAGGTGCTTCATGCCGGCGTTCCATGTGGCTATGCCTACACCTTGGCCACGATGCTTTGGACTTACTATGTAAAACCCCAAAAACCCGAAATCTTCACCGTAGCGGACGACGCTGATCGATGAGACAGGCTCGTCGTTTATCCAACCCATCAAGAAACCATCTGGATCCGTTGAGTAGAATGTCTTCAAGTCATCAAGGCCTGGGTTCCAGCCTTCTTCAGCAGCCCATCGAATTGCCGTTGAAAATTCGGTGAGATTCGCTTTTTTTATAGTAACTGGATTGCTCATGCAGCGCGCGCTCTTGTAAGTGCCTCGCAAAAGCCGACTGCTGCAACCACACCATCTATAACTGGCAAATTATGTTCTTTGCTAAGTGAAGTTGCAAGGCTGGCCATGCCCGCGCAACCAAGCACGACGCTATCACATTTGTCTTCCAAAATCGCACGGTTCGTTTCATCGCCAATGATTTGATGGGTGTTCTCATTGATATTGAGAACAGGTACTTCAGATGCGCGCACTCGAATGCTTCGATCAGCGAAACCGTACGCTTGAATGTTTCGTTCAATTACGGGAATGGAAACTGACAGCGTGGTCACAGTGGAAAATGTTCTACCAAGCATTGAAGCTGCGTGAAATGCTGCTTCTCCTATGCCAAGAACTGGGATTTGGTATTTGGCTTTCAGTTGAGCAAGGCCAGTGTCGTCGAAGCAGGCAATAATGACCGCATCGTAGGATGTCTTTTTTGTCTCAGTTTCAAACAATTCAAACAAAAAGGGCAAACACGCTTCACCGTCTTCTGGTCCCTGAATACTCGCAGGTCCCTCACAGGGGTTGACTGCCGCGATATATGTATCCGGCAATGCGTACGCTTTTGCAGCCAGGCAAATGTCCGCTGTCATTGAAGCGGTGCTATTGGGATTTATAATAAGTATTCTAGCGGACATCGCTTACACCATGCCCTCGCCAGCACTTGACCCCTGCGAGGCTTGTCTGCGACGCATGATTTGCGCGATGCATAAAAATAATCCGATAATTACAAGCGAGAACACGGTCGTCAATGTGCCCAAGGCATAGAGCACAGGTGACGTGACGTTTGTCGTCATGCCAAAAATTTCCAACGGCAATGTGTTGTAGGAACCCGATGTTAGAAGCGTGCGTGCGAACTCGTCATAGGACAATGTAAATCCAAAGAGTGCCACACCAATGAGGCTTGGTGCTATGATTGGCAGAACGACATGGCGTATTGTTTGCCAAGATGTGGCGCCAAGATCACGCGCGGCTTCCTCATAGGCTTTGTCAAATCGATTGAAGACCGCAAACATGATGAGCAACCCAAACGGCAATGTCCATGTAAGCTGCGAGCCGAACCCAGATGTTGTCCAATGCACATCAAACCCGAGTTGATTGAAAATCAAACCAACACCAAGTGACACCAATATTGATGGAATAATCAGGCTGGTAATCACCAGATAAAATAGAATACCTGAGCCCTTGAAGCGTTTTCGAAACGCAAGTCCACCCATCACAGATACGATGACAGTGGTAGTCATGACCATAAGACCTAACGCGAATGAACGTCTGAATGAACCCCATATGTCTCCCACTGCTTGTTGTTCAAACAAGTCGTGAAACCAGTGTGTTGAGATGCCATTCATAGGAAAGGTCAAGCCACCCTTTGGTCCTTGAAACGATAAAATCGCGATCGTGATTGTTGGTCCGTAAAGGAATAAAATGAACAGCCCAAAAAAGCCTGCAAGAATATAGAATGATCTGCTTCGCCCTTCGCTCATCTCAAAGCTCCTTCCGAATGTTCACAAATCGCAGCATGATGCCGATGACAATCAAGACTGTGATGAGCAGCACAACGGAAGTTGCCGCAGCGGATGGGTAACGCAGGAGCGCGACATCGTTTGAAATCAATCGCCCAACGTTGGCGGATTGAGAGCCGCTCATAAAGCGCACTGTTATAAAGTCGCCCATTACCAGTGTAACGACAAAAATCGAACCGATCATGATACCTGGTTTTGTGAGCGGAATAATAACATTTGTGAGTGTTTGAAAGCCTGTAGCGCCAGCATCTCGCGCGGCTTCTAATAAGGATTTATCAATCCGCATCATGGTGTTGAAGATTGGAACCACCATAAAGAGTGCATAGAGATGCACGAACGCCAATATGACAGCGAAATCAGAGAAGAGCAGCCATTCCACCGGCTCTTCGATGATGCCCATTGAAATCAATGATTGGTTGGCGATCCCGTTGCGTCCCAAAAATGGAACCCATGAAATCATACGAATGATATTTGAGGTCCAAAATGGAATTGTGCAGAGAAGAAAAAGGGCAATTTGCCAAGTCAGGCTGTGGACATGAAATGCCAGAAAATAAGCCACAGTGAAGCCGATCACGAGACAGAAAACCCATGTGATTGCAGTGAACATGAAGGTTTTCAGGAAGACCGAATAAGTGACTGAGGATTCAAACAGATATTGGTAGTTCTCAAACTGAAAATCAGGATAGATCGAAAACTCCGTCGCGCCCCAAAAACTTACAACCAAGATCATGCAAATTGGCAATATGAGGAAAAGGCTCAGCACCACGAGCAACGGAGAGGCAAGTAGCCAACCGACCACGTCATTGTTTAAGAGTTTTTTGAGCAAGGTAAGGTCCAATTTGAGGGGAGGGCCCCGCGTTTGCTGGAAACGCGAGGCCGGAATGAGCTAAGCTTTATGCAGCAATGAACTCGTTCCATTTGCGGACCATGTAGGCGTTCTCATCCATAACCGCATTCCAGCAAGCAACCTTGCCCATGCGATCAATGTACGCACCGCCATCGCGGATATCGCCAGCACCGGCAAGTTTATCACCTGTTGGGCTGAGAATGTCGCCTTCAGCGGCTTTACCTTCATACCAGTAGCCCCACTCGTCAGTGGACATGAACTCTTTAGATGTCTCTGGAACCGCAGAGTAGTAACCCTGACGCATCAGGTAGCCACCAACCCAACCGGACAGATACCAGTTGATGTATTCGTAAGCAGCTTCCAGTTCGAGACCAGAGAGATTTGCAGAAAGCCCAAGACCACCGCCCCATGAACGATAGCCTTCCTTTAGCGGTTGATAGACACATGGAATGCCCTTTGAGCGAACCGCCGTGATCGCAGGTGACCACATGGACTGAATGACGACTTCACCTGACGCCATCAAGTTTACGCTTTCATCAAAGGATTTCCAGAAGGCGCGGAATTGGCCATTTTTCTTGGCTTCAATGAAGATGCCGATGGTCTTATCGATCTCTTCTTTGGTCATGTTACCTTTGTCGGCGTATTGAACTTCGCCCATGGCTTCGCAGACCATGGCCATATCCATAATGCCAATTGATGAGATATCCAGGATTGAGGCTTTGCCCTTAAACTCTGGGTTCAGCAATTCCGCCCATGTATCGATTGGGCGTCCGATCAAATCAGGGCGTATGCCAAGCGTATCGGCATTGTAGATCGTTGGAATCAAAGTCATCCAACCAGATTCATTGTCGACGAAATCAGTGCCGCCTGGTCCTTCTACAAAACCGACAGAATGCGGGGCAGTACCTTGGGCGATTACACTGTCTGGTGTCAGTTTGCCTGAGCGGAAAATGCCAGCGATTTTGTCGTAATTTTTGATTTTCGATGTGTCCATTGCCTGAAGATTGCCTGTTGGCCATACCTTCTTACAAATCCAATATTCGATATCAGCAATGTCAAAGCTCTTTGGCTGTGTTGCTGCACGCTGGGTTACACTGTCGGAATCAAGCGCCGTCATTTCCAGCGTGAAGCCAAGGTCTTCCTTAACCTTCGTGGCAACATCATTCAGGTTAGAAACGCCCGTGCCAAACTGGCGAATTGTGACGTTTTTGATGTTTTGCGCCCAAATGGTTGGGAAACCGGTTATGGCGCCTGAGCCAATGGCAGCTCCCGCTACGGCTGCACTACCTTTTAGAAGCGAGCGGCGGTTGATCTTTGTTGAAGTCGTTTTGGTCATGTTTACTAAGTTCCTTGTGTTGAGGTTGATTAATTCGCAAGTGGATGGGCATCGACTGGTGCCCAGTTGAGGAAAACGGTCTGTCCAATTTCAATTGGCAGCTCTGAAAAAGTGGCATCTGGAACTGTGACGCTGACATCGGCACCTTTGTCGGATTTTGCAGAGACAGAGAAATTGGTGCCGAGATATTCAATGTCGCTGACGACAGCTTCCATGGCAGGTGTTTCCTGTGGCATGGATTTTGTTATGCTGATTTTGTCTGATCTGATGGCAAATAGCTGGCCTTTGTCGCCGATTACATTGTGGCCACCCATGAAGCGTGCAACGAATTCTGTGTTGGGTTGGTTGAAGACTTCAGTCGCTGTGCCTTCTTGTTCAATCTTTCCATTGTTCATCACAATAATCACATCCGCGAGGGCAAGCGCTTCGTCCTGGCTGTGCGTGACATGAACAAACGAAATTCCGAGATCCCTTTGAAGACGCTTCAATTCAGTGCGCATGCGAAGACGCAAGAATGGATCAAGCGCTGAAAGTGGCTCATCTAGTAGGAGCATTGCAGGATCGGTGATAAGCGCGCGGGCCAGGGCAACTCGTTGTTGTTGACCGCCGGAAAGTTGTGCAGGTAGGCGATTGGCGAAATGCGCCATGTCGACCAGTTCCAAAGTTTCGCGTGCACGTTCGTCACGTTGCGATTTTTCAATGCCCTTCATCTTCAGACTGAAGGCAACATTGTCGAGGACACTTAAATGGGGAAACAATGCGTAGCTTTGGAACATCATAGCTGTTCCACGATTTGCAGGAGCGAGATCGGTCACATTTTTTGCGTTTAGGACGATGTCTCCGTCGGTTACGCTTTCGTGGCCAGCCACCATTCGCAAAGTGGAGGACTTTCCACATCCCGAAGGGCCTAGCAAACATGCATAAGATCCTTGGGGAATTTTAAGTGAAATAGCATCGACGGCTGTCGTATCACCGTATTTCTTGGTGATCGAAATTAATTCTAGGCCGGAACTCGCTATCATATTAGTCTTTCCCAAATATTTGAGTTTTACTAAGCAAGGATCGTGCCAAAATTTAAGCTATTGTTTTTGTTATATATTTTTAAATATGATGCACGTTTTTCCAATTTGTGCCCAAAAAATAGACATTTAAAATACGATATGACTAAATTTTGTATACAATATTATTTTGTATTGCACACCTTTCAGAATTAGCTATCGTGGTCATGACAATGCGAGAGATAGTAGCATGGCAAACAGAATCATCAGTGGACTGCAACAGGCAATATTCGAACATCGTTTGGCGCCGGGTACGAAACTTTCAGAAGATGAAGTCGGTCAAGTTTACGGCGTCAGCAGAACAATTGTTCGCTCTGCTTTGCAATCGTTGGCGCACTCTCAATTGGTTACGATCGAAAAAAATAGAGGTGCATTCATTGCCAGCCCAACTGTGCGTGAGGCTCATGAGGTTTTTGAAGCGCGTGCGCTAATTGAGCCACGTGTGGCGGCAATGGCTGCCAAACGCATGGATCAAAAAAGCACCAAAAAATTAAACAAACATATTGAGGCAGAGCACGCCGCAATGGCGGTTGGTGACAAAGGGATTGCGTTGGCCCTTTCCGGAGAGTTTCACTTAGAAATCGCAAATATTGCCGCACATGATGTCTTCACTGATTTTGTTCAATCCTTGGTCAAACGATCTTCGCTGATAATCGCTTTGTACTGGAAACGTCCGGATACTACATGTGAAAGCCACTCCCATCATGCGCTTACGAAGGCTTTTACAATGGGCGATGCATTGTCTGCCGAAGAGCTGATGCGTAGTCATATTGTGGATTTACATTCTGGATTGGACCTTCAGTCAAAAAAGAAAGATCAAATGTCATTAGCTGATGCTTTGAAAGCATAATCGGTCAGCCATTTGGGTGAATTTTGCCAGAAGGTGGTCGTCGTTCCGGTGCAACGGGTTGAAATTCTCGAAGGCAAGCGAGCATAGCCTGTACCTTTCTGGTTCGATGCAAATCGACATGCGTTACCAGCCAAATTGGGATAGTCCACCTGTTGTTGGGCGGCAATACCGGGTGTAAATCGGTCCTTTCTCCAACGTCAATGCCACTCATGAAGCCAAGACCTAGACCGGCCAGCACTGCTTCTATGTTTACGCGGGGGTGGTTTGATGCCAATGCCACCTGAGACTCAGATACATGTTCTGAAATCCATAACCCAAATGGCAGACTTGATCCTATCTCATGAGGCACAATAAATTCATGCCCGGCCAACTCGGTAATTCCACTCGGTAAACCCTTTCGAGAGATATAGCTGTCATGGGCATAAAGATTCATGTCAATGCCACCGTATGAAGCCACAACATAGTCTGGGTGATCGGGCTTTGGGCCTACACGCAAGGCAACATGTGCATCTCCATATTCCAATCGTTCCAGCTCTTCGGATGCAACCACCGTCACTCTGCAGTTTGGATTACCTAATCGAAAACGCTCGACGGGCTTCATTAGCATTTTTAGAAAAGGAGGCAGGACGGTAACTTTGATCTCTCCTTCTAGTTCGGCGGCGTCTCCTCTTACGCGACCGGCAAGGTCTTCCATTAGCTCATCGGTTTTTTGAGCGACACGTAAAACATCTTCGCCAAGTTCCGTAAGTGTATATCCGCGTGCATGGCGAATAAAAACGCGTGCGCCGAGTTCTGCTTCCAGCGCGTCAATATGCCGATTTACCGTTGCGCGATGGAATCCAAGTTCCTCCGCTGCGGCACTAACTGTCCCCAGTCTTGCAACCTGATAAGCGGAGCGGAGTTCTGTCCATTTATCCATTGTTCTACTTGTATAATTATTGCGCATACTCTGCGCAAAATCGCGTATTGAGTTATCTTTATGCTGCATTCATTTTGGATACAACAAGATAGTAAATGGATGGAAATCGAATATGAACTATCTCTCATTTGCGCTGCGTGGCTTTCTTACGATCGCATTTGTAGCAGCCGGCGGGGCTAAACTCGCAGGCGTTGATATGATGGTGGAAACCTTTGAGACCATTGGTTTTGGACAGGCTTTTCGATATGTAACTGGTCTGTTGGAAATCGTTGGCGCAGCACTTTTATGGCTACCAAACCGGCAAGTGGTCGGCGCAGCGATACTTGGTGGCACAATGGTAGGTGCGGTCTTGACGCACTGGTTCGTTTTGGGACCATCCGCTGTTCCTGCGATCGCTCTTGGGCTGATCTGCACAGCAGTACTTTACATTCACCGTATCCAGATTCCCGTGATTTTTGGTCGTAACTAATTCGTATACTGGAGAATTGATATGTCACGGCGCCCAATCGTTCTGGCTTTTGCCGCCAGTAACAATACCCAATCTATAAACCGGAAATTCGTGGAACACGCTGCGCAAGTACTTCAGGAAGAAATAGCGCCTGAAGTGGAGATCGAGACCCTTGATCTCAATGACTACGAGATGCCGATCTATAGCCCGGACCGTGAAAAAACTGTCGGTATCCCCAAGGAAGCCCACGCGTTTTTAAACAAGTTGGGTGCTGCAGATGGTTTGATCATTTCTTTTGCCGAGTACAACGGCTCATACACTTCCGCCTTCAAAAATATATTTGATTGGGTGAGTAGAATTGAAATGAATATATTTCAAGGTAAGCCGATGATTGTGCTGGCAACGTCACCAGGTCGGCGTGGTGGCCAAAGTGTTTTGGGAACGGTTGTGTCAGCAGCTCCGTTTTTTGGTGGCGATATCAAAGGCAGCCTGTCCGTCGGCCCGTATGAAGAACATTTTAACGCGACCACTGGCCGCTTGAGCCAACCAGAATCAGCATTAGCTTTGCGCGAAGCGCTTGTTGAGCTGCGTAATTCATTGTCAGCAAGCAACCGCGTCGCACAAAGTTTGACTTTTCAAAAGGATAATAGCCATGACAACTGAGAACACTTCAATGCTCTTAAAGATAATCGCTGTCCTCTGGGTTATCTGGGGATTGGTTCACACGCTTGCTGGAGTGATGACGATTTCGCTGAGCGCTCCGAACTCTATTGCCGGCATTGCAGATGCCGTAGACCCGGTGCTTCTGGAAGGTACCTATCACCCAGCAGTGGATGCGGTAATTAATCAACATGGGTTCAATTTATTCTGGATTGGCTTGTTTACAACTTTGGGCGGAATCTTAATTTGGCGTCAGAACTCCACATCATTGTTCTTTACAGCTGTAGTAGGAGGCCTGACTGATGTGGGATACTTCATTTTTATGGATCTTGGTGGGTTCGTGAATTTTTTTCCAGGCACTGTTATGACATTGGTTTCTGCGGCCGCTATTGTGCTAAGCGTTGTTGCTTGGCGGTTTGGAATGCGTGATAAAACGGCCCTCTAAAACACTCACTAATGGCATAGTTTGTGGTTACA
Source organism: Hyphomicrobiales bacterium (assembly GCA_045107035.1). GTDB lineage: Bacteria > Pseudomonadota > Alphaproteobacteria > Rhizobiales. The sequence continues at coordinate 1,270 of JBGCFS010000127.1, read as the reverse complement.
TACTGCTGTCCCTTGCCGTATCGGTTCAGGATCTCTGCGAGTTCTGAACTCATTATACCGAAACATCTATCTTGAAGCCTCGGATCAGGTTAAGTCTCGTAATTGAATGATCCGAGGCACTTTACACATGACAAGCGATAAGAATGTGCGCGGTATTTTACTTATGGTTAGTTCCATGGGTGCTTTTGCTTTGGCAGACACGTTGGTCAAGTTATCCACTTCGTTCATGTCTCCCGCTCAGGTTTTGTTCTTTCTCATTGCTGGTGGGCTGATTTTGTTTACCCTGATGGCTAAATTACAAGGCCAAAAACTGATTGACCGCAGAGCTATCGCTCCGTTTTTTATTCTGCGCTATCTAGCTGAAGTTGCAGGTATGGTTGGGATGGTAATGGCCTTGGCAAATGTGCCGCTGTCCACTATCGGTGCAATCACACAAGCAACACCTATGCTTGTCACTGTAGGCGCTGTTTTGTTTCTAAGAGAGAAAGTCAGCTGGCGACGTTGGAGTTCAATTGTTGTTGGCTTTGTTGGAGTTTTGCTCATCGTTCAACCAGGCGCGGCCGGGTTTGACATAGCAGTCCTTTGGGCGCTTCTCGCTATGATCGCGCTATCAGTCCGCGATCTGACGACCCGAATGGTGCCATCGAATATAGGATCTGCAACGCTTGCAACCTATACTATGGCTGCCGCCGTTCCTTTCACGATTGGATGGGTTTTATTCAATGGAGAAAACCTGTTTCCTGTAAACGTGAATTGGCTGATAGTAATTCCGATGATCTGTTTGGGCTCCTTGGGCTATATGTTGCTAATAGCATCACTTCGAATGGCAGAAGTGTCAGTGGTGATGCCCTTTCGTTATTCACGCATAATTTTCCTTTTGGTTTTGGGCATCTTAGTTTTCCAAGAAAGACCAAGTGTTTCGATGCTACTTGGCGCAACTCTAATTGTGGTGTCTGGGGTCTACATGATGTGGCGCGAGCAACGTGTGAAACTGTCGGCGAATATGGCTTAAGGTATAGGTTTAAGCTTGACCGAGTGCTTCATGGAACAAGCGATAGGGCGCAACAACGCAGCCAGAAATAGTCTGTCGTGCCAGAGGTAGAATGTTGAATGCGGGATACTCAAAAGATCTCATGTTTGATTGGCTGGTAGGTGCGGCTGTTCAACCAGACGGATGATCTCAAGCTTCTCAGATGCCCCATCTCGGCGGCGCTTTGCTTGCTTGCCGGGCAATGGTGTATCTCATTCCTCGTCTCCCGCAAGTACTACA
>JBGCFS010000126.1:0-4259 GCA_045107035.1 Hyphomicrobiales bacterium | reverse complement strand
GCAAAAATATGCATATCAACCAAAAGTTCGATCAACTTCTCTCGCTTTTGATCTTCAGGCACATCCGCGACGATTTCTGCGAAATCTTCACCAGCGACCGCTAGGTCCATTTCTGTGACTTCTGTTTCACCGATTGTGATGACAACACTTTTCGGGTCCGGTTTTGCTTCTTGGGTGAAGCCGGTTTGTGGCAAGGCAAGGCCGAGGACTGCAGCCAGGCTAAGCGCATAGATTGAACGATGAATGGCTTGCATATGATATTCCCTATAAGTCAATTTTGAATTCTTCTAAATCATTTGCAGGGAGCCTTAGCCCAAATTCAGGGCCTATGCATCCTTATCATTTGGTCATTTTCTGTTTGATCACGCCGAATTGCGCAAAAAGAGATGAGATTTGTGAAATATCAGCCTGTTACGGGCCTTCAAATCCTCATAGCGCGTTGACATGCCAGAGGCCCCCTCTTATCTGTCAGCGGTTGTTGCAGCAAGATTGTACTTTGCTTGCTGTGAACATTGTACCAGGTAACGAATTTAAGGATCGGCACATGGTTGGCCTCGGCTCCCTTGCCCGCAAGTTTTTCGGCTCCGCCAATGATCGGCGTGTAAAATCATTCCAGCCACGGGTGGATGCGATCAATGCGCTTGAACCCGAGTTGGAGGCGCTTAGTGATGAACAATTGCGCGCGCGGACAGATGAGTTCCGTCAGCAGCTAAAAGATGGCGCCCAACTGGATGATCTTCTGGTTCCGGCATTTGCGACTGTTCGAGAAGCTGCAAAGCGTACTCTTGGGCAGCGTCACTTTGACGTTCAGCTTATTGGCGGCATGGTTCTTCATGAGAATTCAATCGCCGAAATGAAGACCGGTGAAGGTAAAACACTCGTTGGGACACTGCCTGTTTATCTGAATGCGCTGACAGAGCGCGGCGTGCACGTTATCACAGTGAATGACTATCTTGCCTCTCGCGATGCGGGATGGATGGGTGAGATTTACAAATTCCTTGGTCTCACAACCGGTGTCATTGTGCATGGCGTAGACGATGCCGGGCGCAAAGCAGCCTATGAGGCAGATGTCACCTACGGTACGAACAACGAATTTGGTTTTGATTATCTGCGCGATAACATGAAATCAAACATCGATCACATGGTTCAACGCGGTCACTATTTTGCGATCGTCGATGAGGTGGATTCCATTTTGATCGATGAGGCCCGCACGCCTCTCATTATTTCCGGCCCACTGGAAGATAAATCCGAACTTTACGTTCAAATGGATGCCTACATTCCGGACCTTGAAGACGAAGATGTTGAGGTCGATGAAAAAGCACGCAGTGCGATTTTCACAGAAGCCGGCACGGAAAAGCTTGAAAAAATTCTAACGGAAGCTGGCGTTATGAAGGGTGAATCCCTTTATGATGTTGAAAATGTTTCGGTTGTTCATCATCTCAATCAGGCGCTGAAAGCCTACAAACTTTTCCAGCGCGATAAAGATTACATTGTTCGTGATGATGAAGTTGTCATCATTGATGAGTTTACAGGCCGCATGATGCCTGGTCGCCGTTTCTCTGAAGGCCTTCATCAGGCGCTTGAAGCTAAAGAAAAAGTTCAAATTCAGCCGGAAAACCAGACGCTTGCGTCCATTACTTTCCAGAATTATTTCCGCGGATACGAAAAGCTGGCCGGTATGACCGGCACTGCGTCGACTGAGGCAGAAGAATTTGGCGATATTTATGGTCTTGGCGTTGTCGATATGCCGACAAACAGAGATATTTCCAGGATTGATGAGGACGATGAAGTTTATCGTACTATCGAGGAAAAGCACCGTGCCATCGTGCGCGATATTATTGAAGCCCGTGAAAAAGGCCAACCTGTGTTGGTTGGTACAACGTCCATTGAAAAATCCGAGCTACTCGCTGATTTCCTAAAGCAGGAAAAAGTGAAAGACGTGCAGGTGCTCAATGCGCGCTATCACGAGCAAGAAGCATCAATCGTCTCTCAAGCGGGCGTTCCAGGCGCTATTACGATTGCTACCAACATGGCTGGTCGTGGTACTGATATTCAGCTCGGCGGCAATCTGGATATGCGTATCGACCAAGAATTGTCCGACTTGCCGGAAGGCGAAGAGCGCGACAAGGCCATTGCTAAAATTACAGCCGAAATTGAAGAACGCAAAAAAGCAGCATTGGCTGCAGGCGGACTTTATGTGATCGGTACCGAGCGCCACGAAAGCCGACGGATCGATAATCAGCTGCGTGGCCGTTCTGGCCGTCAGGGTGATCCGGGACGTTCCAAATTCTTCTTGTCCTTGCAAGATGATCTCATGCGCATCTTTGGTTCCGACCGTATGGATGGAATGCTGCAAAAGCTTGGCCTGAAGGAAGATGAAAGCATCGTCCATCCATGGATCAACCGTGCATTGGAAAAAGCCCAGCAAAAAGTAGAAGCCCGCAACTTTGATATTCGTAAGAACATCCTGAAGTTTGATGATGTGATGAACGATCAGCGCCGTGTGATCTTTGAACAGCGTCTGGAATTGATGCGCGATGAAGATCTGTCCGGTGCTGCGGCCGACATGCGCCATGACGTGGTAGATTCCATTGTTTCAAAGCACATTCCTGAAAAGGCCTATGCTGAACAATGGGATGGGCCAGGCCTGCTGGAAGACGTAAAAACCAAGCTAAATCTTGATTTGCCAATCCTTGAATGGGTGGATGAAGATGGCATTGCTGATGAAGAGATTCGTGAGCGCCTCACCCGTAAGGCTGACGAATTTTTTGCAGCTAAAGCCTCCCGTTTCACGCCCGAAGTTATGCGCCAGGTAGAAAAAGCTGTTCTATTGCAGACGCTTGATCATTTATGGCGCGAGCATTTGGTTCAGCTTGATCATCTGCGTCAGGTCGTGGGTTTCCGTGGTTATGGACAGCGTGATCCGCTTAATGAGTACAAGGCTGAAAGTTTTGAGCTATTTGAAAGCCTGCTGCTCGGTTTGCGCGAATCTGTAACAATGCAATTGGCTCATATCGAATTGTCTCGCGAGCTTCCGCAAATGCCGGAGGACATGGATGAAGATGATATGATTGAGTCTCGTCCGGACCCTGTAACCGGTGAAAATGTAGCGGTAGCTGAAGAAAATCGCGATCCGGAAAATCCAGAAGGTTGGGGCAAAGTTGGGCGTAACGAGCCCTGCCCATGCGGTTCGGGCAAGAAGTTCAAGCATTGCCATGGCCGGTTCGCCTAAACGTTTGTAACGTAGCTGGAAAATTTACTCTTCAATAAAAAGCCGGGCAATTTGCCCGGCTTTTTATTGCATGTTCTCAGACTAGAACGAATGCACTAATCTCAAGCTCATATAGCCATGTTGTTGACTATCAATATCAAAGTTCACAACAGCATCTTGTCCGGCACCGTCACTGGTTGTGAGGTTTGCATCAGCGCCAAATTGGTACTGGTATCCAATCGCAGCATTTAGCTGCAAACCAGTATGTCCAATCTTACCAGACTTGGCTTTTAACTCGAGACCCAAAACAGGTGAAACATAGGTTTCTGAGTCTGAAGCAGATCCAGTGCCTGCACCGCTGACGTAGCGACTATCCAACTTAATCTGACCTACTCGTACACCTGCATAAGGAGATAGCATTACTTGTTTTGGTCCTAAAAAACAGTCGCAATACGAGTAGTAAATGGGTATCCCAATACCAGCATAACCAGTCAAAATATTGTTGACTGCATAAGTCAACGCAAGATTATGAAAGCCAGCTCCGACGCTGCCGGTCTGTAAATGGATTGTTTCCTCGCTGTGTAGACCGCTGTCGCCGCCAATGTTTCCAAAGCTCCAGCCACCGGCAAACAATTCCAATCCACCCTGAATTGGCACGTTAACACGAACATCTAGGCCGACACGGGCGCTCGTTCCACTTGCATCGGCGCTCGTGGTGTTCTCTGAGCTGTTGAATCCACTATATGTATCGTGATAATTTACACCGGCTTTAAGGCGTGTGATACCGATGTCTGGTGCTGCTTCAACGTATGGGCGGTTGAGTTGTTCGGTCGATACATATTGTGTTGTGTCATCCGGCTTCATGCTCGCTTTCATGCGTTCATGTAATTGGCGCCATTCCGCGACCTCTTGAGCTGTCTTATCTCTCTTGAAAAGCAGCTCGGAATATCGGGCTTTATCCTCTTTTGTGAGAGGCAAATCATTCAAGCTTTGTGCGAATGAAGCAGTGTTGGCCAGAGCGGTCGATGCAAGACATCCCGCCAACGTA
>JBGCFS010000125.1:0-2632 GCA_045107035.1 Hyphomicrobiales bacterium | reverse complement strand
CAAGGCTGCTCTAAACTTCGTGTTGCACTACGCGTGTCGATAATATCCAGCTTGGTAGTCGGATTGCTTTTATATCTGGTTCTGCCCTCCGATGAGCACATCGTTGCTGGAACAATTGTGTTGGCTGTATTTTCTGTGATTGCGACATTTATTGTCCGATCTGCTGAGCAGTTTTTTCGCGTAAGAGGTTTTTCTCACAAAAGCTGAGACGGAGAGTGTTTCTGACCAAACGTATAGTTCTATATTTTCTGATGTACCCAATATTTGGGCCGCTTGTGGGCTACGTTGTTGTAGTTGCTGGGTTCGCGACCTTTCTGATAGTTGATAAAGGGTTTTATGAAGCAAGTTTGCAGCTTCGGAGCGATGCCCTAGACGTGTTGTTGACTGTTGGGTTTGCTTATATTTTTGGCGGTGTACAAGCGATAATAACCGGTTTGTATGCCGCAAGAGCCTTGGCAAAACATGGCAAGTCACGTTTGGTGACCGCTCTCATGGTTGCAACAATCGCCAGTATTTGTGCGGTAATGGTGATTGCTTTAGCGGAAGGGGTGAAAACACTGCGCTTGATCGTCTTTATGTTGCCGCCAGCTTTGATTTCCACGATCGTCATTCATTCGTTGGAACGCTATTTCCGAATGCCAACTGTTCAGGCTAAAAGCTAGTCTATGACTGATTCATCTTCCTCACCAGATCGCGTAATTGCCCCTGATACCCAAGGGGCTGATGATGTAGATTCAACGCTACGTCCCCAACGCCTTTCAGATTTCGTGGGGCAGGCGCAGGCACGCTCCAATATGCAGGTGTTTATTGAAGCGGCCAAGGCGCGAGGCGAGCCCTTGGATCACGTGTTGTTTGTTGGGCCTCCAGGTCTTGGTAAAACCACTTTGGCACAAATTGTTTCCAAAGAATTGGGCGTTAATTTTCGTGCGACATCTGGTCCAGTAATTACAAAGGCTGGTGACCTGGCGGCGCTTTTGACGAATTTGGAAGAGCGGGATGTTCTCTTCATCGATGAGATTCATCGGCTGAGTCCAGCTGTCGAGGAAATTCTATATCCGGCGATGGAAGATTTCCAACTTGATCTCATTATAGGTGAGGGTCCTGCAGCACGTTCAGTACGTATAGATTTGGCGCGCTTTACGCTCGTAGCGGCAACCACGCGTATCGGCTTGTTGACTACCCCCTTGCGCGACCGGTTCGGTATTCCGATCCGTCTCAATTTTTATACCAACGAAGAGCTAGAGTTTATCGTTACACGTGGCGCGCGTCTAATGCAGGTTGGCATTACAAAAGATGGTGCGGAGGAGATTGCCAAGCGTTCGCGCGGTACGCCTCGTATTGCAGGCCGCTTGCTGCGCCGTGTGAGGGATTTTGCCATAGTGCGTTCGGGCGGTGAGATTACACGTGAAGTGGCGGATAAAGCGCTGGAACAGCTTGAAGTGGATGCAGCCGGCATGGATTCTTTGGACCGGCGGTATATTGGCACGATTGCTCAAAATTTTGGTGGGGGACCGGTTGGCATTGAAACAATAGCGGCTTCGCTGTCTGAGCCTCGCGACGCAATTGAAGAAATCATCGAGCCATATCTAATCCAGCAAGGCTACATTCAACGCACGCCCCGCGGACGCATGCTGACGCCAAGAGCGTTTAAGCATATGGGGATGGCTGCGCCGAAAGATTTTGCGACCCAGCAGATTAGTCTGTTTGAAAACAGCGATGATGATGAATGAGCAACGGATCTGATTTCGATAAGGGCCGCTGGGGAAACCTCGATGGAGAGTTTAGTAAAGGCGTTCACGAACGTCCGGTGCGGGTCTACTTTGAAGATACGGATTTCTCCGGTGTTGTTTATCATGCCGCTTATCTCAAATTTTTAGAGCGTGGGCGCAGTGATTTCATGCGATGTCTGAAAGTTAGCCATGCTGCTCTTTCTCAGCAGGAAATGGCATTTGGTGTCGCGCATATGGATATTAAGTTCATTGCTGGGGCCGCGATTGACGACCTGCTTTTTGTCACCACCAAGATTGATCAACATACTTCGGCTCGCGTGGTGTTTCACCAAGCCGTAATGCGCTCTGGCACACCAATTTTGCAGGCAAAAGTGACAATTGCGCTTATAAAAAACGGGCGCCCGCAAAGATTACCACAGAATATTCGCAAACTCTTTGATGAACTCATGGCTTAGTTGAGCGAAGGGTCATGCATTTCTGCCGGTCATGCTTACGATAAATTAACCTTGATAAAGTCTTAATCAATATAAAGCGGTTGGCGAGTTTTGTTGCATTCACAGGGCTTTTGTTGGGCTTATCAAGGGTTTTGCGCCCTTATATTGACATAGTTATTACAGACACACGCTGGCTATACATACCTGATTTTTGCATTGCATTTGAAAATACAGATGGTTTTGCTGTTTGAGAACGTATTGAAGGAAGAACTACCTATGGAAGATCTTGGCCAAGCAGCGCTAAACGGGGCGGCGAATATTTCGCTGTGGTCCTTGTTTATTCAAGCGCATCTTGTTGTGAAAATCGTCATGATCGGCCTGGTTCTGGCGTCTGTGTGGTGTTGGGCCATCATGATAGATAAGACAATTCTCTATCGTCGTACAAAGGGTCAGATGGACCGTTTTGAC
>JBGCFS010000124.1:0-62185 GCA_045107035.1 Hyphomicrobiales bacterium | reverse complement strand
TCGTCATCTTTTGGACGTCATTCCCTTATGTCGCTGCTTCCTGGGCTTCTTTTGAGGGCTCACCTGAGACCAGCGGCATCCAAGCGCGCTACTTACAAAAGACGGCAATACTAGGTTTCGCAGTTCTTATGGCTATGCAGGGTGTTTCAATGGCCCTCCGGTCGCTGCTGGCTCTTGGTGGTGATGAGATTGAATTGGAAAAATTACGCTTATCCGAGGAGCTGCCCGAATTGCGCGAGCTTAAAGAAGGGGAGCAAATCTGATGCATGTATCGATAGCTCAATACCTTGATATTATTATGTTCGGCGCTGTTTGTGTCGTTCTTCTGCTCGGTTTCCCAGTTGCGTTTACATTGGCCGGTACAGGCTTGATCTTTGCCTTGATTGGCTATGTCGTTGGCGTATTCGATCCTTCATTCTTATTGGCCATTCCGCAGCGCATTTTCGGCACCATGACAAATGAAGTGCTTATTGCGGTGCCGCTGTTTGTCTTTATGGGAGTTATGCTTGAGCGGTCAAAAGTGGCTGAAGAGCTTCTGGATACCATGGGCAAACTCTTTGGCACCTTGCGCGGTGGCCTTGGCATCTCTGTTTCCATAGTTGGTGCATTGCTTGCGGCGTCTACAGGTATCGTTGGCGCGACGGTCGTTACGATGGGGCTATTGTCGCTCCCGACCATGTTGGAGCGAGGGTATTCGAAGCGTCTTGCATGTGGAACTATCGCAGCTTCTGGAACTTTGGGACAAATCATTCCACCTTCAATTGTTTTGGTAATTCTTGGTGATCAACTATCCAATGCCTATCAAAAGGCACAATTGGATATGGGTATATTCTCACCTGAGACAGTTTCAGTTGGCGACTTGTTTGCCGGCGCTCTGATCCCGGGGTTCATGCTTGTCGGCATGTATATGCTGTACCAAATTGCCATGGCTGTCTTCAAACCGGAATCTTCGCCAGCGATGCCTCCGGAAGTTGGTGAACAGGTTACCATTGGAAAAATATTCCATGCACTTGTTCCACCTATTGTCCTTATCGTTGCCGTTCTTGGATCTATTCTTGCCGGTATTGCAACGCCAACTGAAGCGGCGGCGGTTGGTGCCATTGGTTCTGTTTTTCTGGCGGGTTTGCGAACAGGTAATGGAAGCCCATGGCCGATTTACCTTGCAGCGCTGGCCTTGGTTGCAGTGTTAATTTTGACGACAAATGTTGATCTGCGTGTTTCACGCAACGAGATTACGGACTTTGAGCAAATGGCTATCTACGCAGCAATGGTTTGCTGTTTCTTGATTGCTGTTGGCATTCTTGTGTCTCTTTGGCGCGCATTTAACGCAGGTATATTAAGCCAGGTTGTGGCAGGCACCACACATGTGACCACGATGGTATTCGTGATCCTTATTGGTGCATCGGTATTCTCTCTTATATTCCGCGGTCTTGGTGGTGAAGAGCTAGTACATGCATTATTGCAAGACATCCCGGGAGGAACTATCGGCGCCATTTTGGCTGTCATGGTTTTGATGTTTGTCCTCGGCTTCTTTCTCGATTTTCTTGAGATCGTGTTTGTGGTCGTGCCACTTGTTGCACCAATCCTGCTGCAGTTGACCATGCCCAACGGTGACCCTGTTAGCCCGGTTTGGTTGGGTATAATGATGGCGGTAAACCTTCAAACCTCGTTCTTAACGCCTCCATTTGGTTTTGCGCTGTTCTATTTGCGAGGGGTTGCGCCGCCAAGTGTCAAAACTTCGGACATTTACTGGGGAGCTGTACCATTCGTCCTCATTCAAATGTTTGCGTTGGTTGTATTGTGGTATGTGCCAGCGCTTGCAACTTGGTTACCAAGCCTTGTTTACGGTCCATAGACAGAGCTTGGTCTGATTTGAAAGCCGCCGGATCTTATTCGGCGGCTTTTTCTTTTGCTCCGGCAATTGACAGATCGCATCGGACACCCGACATCTTGCGGATGCCAATTGCTCTTTTCTTAGGTTTGCTTTTTTTAGCCGCAATCTTTTTGCCATCCATGTGGGTGCGGCGTGAGTTGAAGAAGCACGCCAAACCGCGGCCAGACTTGCCGGGAACTGGTGGTGAACTCGCTTTACACCTAATTGAGCGTGCAGGCCTGCATGGTGTTGGTGTAGAACCTGCTCCTGAAGGGACTGACCACTATGACCCTCAAACCCGAACTGTGCGTTTGAGCCGGTCACACTATCGCGGAAAATCAATAGCGGCTGTCGCAGTCGCGGCTCATGAGGTTGGGCATGCGCTTCAGCATGCAAGCAATGAACGGCTGTTCAATTTGCGGATTGCTCTAGTGAAAGCGTTCCTGCCGATCAATAAGATTGCCGGTATGTTGCTCATTGTTGGCCCGTTTTTGAGCTTGGTCCTTCGCGTGCCGGGCTTGAGCATTGTCTTTTTCGGATTGGCAATTTTTGTTCTGGTTTTCCAGTTCATTGTGCATTTAGCCACGCTGCCAGTGGAATTCGATGCAAGTTTTGGCAAGGCCCTACCTATTTTATCGGGTGGCGGATATCTGAACGATGATGATTTACCCGCTGCGCGATCTGTATTGCGAGCCGCGGCGCTTACATATGTATCCACTGCTTTGGCTGGAGTTTTCAATATTCTCCGCCTGTTGCGTGTTTTAAGGTGAGAAATACAGCACACGACCTTGGAAATTCTTTGGAAACGCTCTAGCTAACATTTCAATGGAATCGTGTTGTTATGGTTGAAACAATGATACGCGTAATCTGGATGTGAGCCTTCATGCTGAAACAAAATGATCAAGACGCAAATGTGACAAAATCGCAGGCAGATGAAGCCCGTCGCGAAGATATGAAAAAGCTCCATCTCCCCGCAGATCATCCACCCGTGAAAGCGGGTAAGATTGGTGTGCTGTTGGTGAATCTTGGCACGCCAGATGGCACCGATTACAAGCCGATGCGTCGTTATCTCAAAGAGTTTTTATCTGATAAACGGGTGATCGAATGGCCTCGGGCACTTTGGTATCCGATCCTTTATGGCATCGTTCTAAATACCAGGCCGAAGAAGAGCGGCGCTGCTTACGCAGAAATTTGGAACAATGAGCTCAATGAGTCTCCTCTGCGTACATTTACACGCAGTCAAGGTGATAAATTGGCTGCAGTGTTTGCAAACAATGACAAGGTCGTCGTTGATTGGGCTATGCGTTACGGCAAGCCACCTATCAAAGAACGGGTGGAAGCGCTGCAAGATGCTGGCTGTGAGCGTATTCTTGTATTCCCGCTTTATCCGCAATACGCCGCCGCAACCACGGCAACTGTAAACGACAAGACGTTTGAAGCCTTGATGGCGATGCGCTGGCAACCTGCGTTGAGAACAGTTCCACCTTACCACGACGATCCAGCCTATATTGATGCACTCGCTAGTAGCATTGACAAAAGCCTTGGTAACCTGGACTTTGAGCCGGAACACGTCATTGCTTCCTATCATGGTATCCCCCAGTCCTATTTTGAAAAGGGCGATCCCTACCATTGCCATTGTTTGAAGACGTCACGGCTTTTGGAAGAGCGCTTGGGATGGGAAAAGGGTCGGTTTATGACCTGTTTCCAATCTCGGTTCGGACCAGAGGAATGGCTGAAGCCCTATACAGATAAAACTGTTGAGCGACTTGCCAAAGAAGGCGTTAAAAAACTTGCTGTTTTCAATCCAGGTTTCGTTTCAGATTGTTTGGAAACACTTGAGGAAATTGCCGGCGAAGCTGGTGAGATATTCGAGGAACATGGCGGCGAACAGTTTGCCCATATTCCGTGTCTTAACGATACGGATGAGGGCATGGCAGTGATTGAAGCCATGGTGCGCCGAGAATTGTCCGGCTGGCTCTGAAGCTTATTCAATCAAGGTTTTGTAATAAATTGAACATGCGTGCGTTGATACCCATGTTATAGCGACAGCTAGAAATGTGGAGTGACGCCGTTAATCGGTTTCGTCCGCCTAGCGATAGATGGAAATGGAATTCGTTCATGTTTGGTTTTGATGTTTTTGTCCTCGTGCTGGTCTTCCTGCTCGTCGTCACGCTTTTCTTCACACTTAAACAGGTACCCCAAGGGTACAATTATACTATTGAACGTTTCGGTCGGTACACGCGTACGTTAAAGCCTGGACTGAATGTTCTGGTTCCATTTATCGATCGTGTCGGTGCAAAATTGAACATGATGGAACAAGTGTTGGATGTGCCATCGCAAGAAGTTATTACCAAAGATAATGCGAGCATCACTGCCGATGGCGTAACGTTTTATCAAGTGCTTGATGCAGCGCAGGCTGCTTATGAAGTATCGGGTCTGAAAAATGCGATTTTGAACCTGACAATGACGAATATTCGTACTGTGATGGGTTCGATGGATCTCGATCAACTGCTTTCAAACCGTGATGAAATCAATGCGCGTTTGTTGTCCGTCGTCGATCAGGCTGTATCCCCTTGGGGGCTAAAAATTACAAGGATTGAAATCAAGGACATCAATCCACCGCGCGATCTTGTGGAAGCCATGGGCCGCCAAATGAAAGCGGAACGTGAAAAGCGTGCATCCATTTTGGAAGCGGAGGGCATGCGACAATCCGCGATTTTGCGCGCTGAAGGGGAAAAACAATCCCAAATTCTTGAAGCCGAAGGGCGCAGAGAAGCGGCCTATCGGGATTCTGAAGCCCGCGAACGTGAAGCGGAAGCAGAAGCGAAAGCTACCTCTGTGGTTTCTGAGGCGATCGCTGCAGGAGACATTCAGGCAATCAATTATTTCGTGGCAAACAAGTATGTTGAAGCACTTCAAGCGGTGGCTAGTGCGCCAAACCAAAAAGTACTGATGCTACCGGTGGAAGCGGCTTCGGTCATTGGTTCAATTGGAGGGGTTGCTGAGATTGCACGCGAAGCTTTTGGTGAAAACGGAAGCAACAGAAAAAGCAGCAGCCGCTTGCCAGACACCGGCAGCTAAGAGGGTAACATGGAAGGCAATTCTTACATCATTGAATTCGTGGCGGAGCTGGGACCTTGGGCGTGGCTTATCGGTGGCGTAATTCTACTAGCTCTAGAACTTGTTTTGCCTGGTAGCTTCTTAATGTGGCTTGGTTTGGCTGCTATCATTGTTGGGGGCGCTTCCTTTGCGGTAGATCTGTCCTGGCAGGTCGCATGGGTCAGCTTTGCTGTTTTGGCTATCGTTCTGTTGTTGGTTGGGCGCCACTTTTTTGCAGCAAATCGAACCAAATCCGATCGCCCTCATTTGAATGAACGTGGGTTAGCAATGATTGGCAGGCAGATGACTTTGTTGGAGCCAATTTCAGACGGTCAGGGCCGTGTTAAAATTGGTGATACTTTTTGGCGAGTGCAGGGGCCTGATCTGGCTGCCGGCTCCCGTGTTGAAATCAGCGACGCGGACGGTTCGACTCTTATTGTTTCGCCGGTTGCAGAGCCTTTGTAGCACGCCCAAAGTACCATAATGCAGGTCTTGCGACGCGCGCTCCCGACCTTTAGTCTGGCGGCAATGTGTAACGGGCGGCATGGTTGTTTATGTTCAAGAAAATTCTGATTGCCAATCGAGGCGAGATTGCATGCCGTGTTATGCGCACAGCGAAGCAAATGGGCATTGCCACAGTGGCAGTTTACTCAGATGCAGATCGTGATGCGTTGCATGTAAAGATGGCAGATGAAGCGGTTCATATTGGTCCGCCACCAGCGTCAGAGTCTTATCTTCTTGGTGATAAAATCATTGAAGCGTGCAAAAGCACTGGTGCAGAGGCTGTGCACCCTGGTTATGGGTTTTTGTCAGAAAATGCGAATTTTGCCGCCGCATTAGAAGAAGCGGGTATTGCATTTATCGGTCCTAACCGTGTTGCCATTGAAGAAATGGGCGACAAAATCCGATCCAAACATGTGGCGGGCGCTGCTGGTGTATCTACTGTGCCAGGTGCTCCGGACCTTATCGAGAACGCCGAGGAAGCAGCTCGCATTTCCGCAGAAATCGGTTATCCGGTTATGATCAAGGCGTCAGCCGGTGGTGGCGGCAAAGGAATGCGCATTGCGTGGAGTCATGATGAAGCGTTGGAAGGCTTTGAACGCGCGCGTTCTGAGGCCGCTTCTTCATTCGGTGACGATAGGATATTCATTGAAAAATTCATTGAAAACCCACGTCATATCGAAATTCAGGTGTTGGGTGACAAGCATGGCAATGTAATCCACCTCAACGAACGGGAATGCTCTATTCAGCGCCGGAATCAGAAGGTTATCGAAGAAGCTCCTTCACCGCTTCTAGACCCGGAAACACGCGCAAAAATGGGCGAACAGGCCTGTGCACTTGCTCGTGCAGTCGGATATGACAGTGCCGGTACTGTTGAATTTGTGGCGGGGCAGGACAAGAGTTTCTATTTCTTGGAAATGAATACTCGATTGCAGGTGGAACATCCCGTTACCGAGTTGATAACAGGCGTTGACCTTGTTGAGCAGATGATCCGGGTTGCTGCTGGTGAAGAGCTTGCGTTGAAGCAATCTGATATCGGTATCGATGGTTGGGCCATGGAGAGCCGCATATATGCGGAAGATCCTTATCGGAATTTTTTACCATCCATTGGCCGGCTTGTGCGGTTTCAAGCTCCCGAAGAGACGTCAGATGCGAACGTTACAGTTCGGGTCGACGCGGGCGTTGGAGAAGGCGGTGAGATTTCGATGTTCTATGATCCGATGATCGCGAAGCTTTGCACTCATGCAGCCACACGACAGGCGGCAAATACAGCGATGGCGAGTGCCTTGGATGGGTTTGTATTGGATGGGATCGGGCACAATATTCCATTTCTAGCAGCGTTAATTGATCATCCTCGTTGGCAGGCTATGGAGCTTTCAACAGGCTTTATTGCAGAGGAATATCCGGATGGATTTGAAGGTGCGTCTCTAGACGATAAGTCAGCCAAACAACTCGCGATTGCAGGCTTGGCGTTGGAATTAAGCCGCAAGGATCGGTTGGATCACATGACCGGGCGGTTGCGCCCTCATTCTGGAACAGTGCAAAGAGAGTGGTCGGTTTGCGTGGGCGATTATGTGCTCAATGTGGAAGTCAGTGACTTCAATGCCCATAATCCTGAAAAATTGACTGTAGTGTTTGAAGGTGACGCGACCGAATATGTAGTTCATTGGAATTGGCAACCGGGTGCTCCGCTATGGCAGGGCAATGTAAACGGTCAAGAACTCTTGGTTCAGTTGAGCAAGGCACCTGGTGGCATAAAACTCCACTGGCGTGGCATTACTGAAGATGTTCGCGTTCTTTCAAGAGAGCTCAACGAGCTGAATGCATTGATGCCGATAAAGGTGGCGCCAGATACATCCAAATTGCTTCTGTGCCCAATGCCTGGCCTCGTTGTATCAATTTCCGTTGAAGTTGGACAAGACGTCAAAGCTGGAGAAACCTTGGCCGTTGTTGAAGCCATGAAAATGGAAAATGTTCTGCGCGCAGAACGTGACGCGACCGTTACCGTTATCAATGCTGTTGCTGGCGATAGCCTTGCGGTCGATGCAATCATTATGGAATTTGAAAGCTGATTTCGAACTGGCTCGGAGTGCTATCCAAACAGTTTTGAAAACTCGGTTTTTAAAACCATGTCCACATCTTCCATACTTGCAGTGATACCTAGATCATAAAGGCTGGTAACGCCGTGTCCTGATACGCCGCAAGGTACAATTCCATCAAAGTGTGTGAGCTCTGGTTCAACATTTATGCTGATGCCATGAAAGCTCACCCATTTGCGCAACCGTATTCCGATAGCCGCTATTTTATCTTCACGCATGGTGCCGTCTGGCAATGGTGCTTTTTCCGGCCGCCGTACCCAAACACCCACTCTGTCTTCTCTGCGCTCGCCTGTGACACCGAAAGAAGACAATGTGTTGATTACCCATTGCTCAAGGACTGCAACAAACTGTCTTACATCCTGACTGCGGCTTGATAAATCCAACATCACATATGCAATACGTTGGCCAGGTCCATGATAGGTGTATTGGCCACCACGTCCGGTTTTGAAAACGGGAAAGCGATTTGGCGTTAAAAGATCTTCGTCGTGCGAACTAGTTCCAGCTGTATAGAGAGGGTCGTGCTCTAAAAGCCAAATCAGTTCTGACGAATCGCGCGCAGCTATGCTCGCGACTCGGCTTTCCATAAACTCAAGAGCATCATCATAGGGCACGGAGCCGGTGCTGCTCTTCCATTCCACGGGCAACATTGTCGGGAAATCCGGCAAAGCGACGTTTTGTTTCATCTCAAGTGGACTGTCGGCCCGTTCGTTAACCATTTGTTTACCTTAAATTCCGCAAAACAGACGGGTCGCGTAGTGTGTGCAAAATTTTTACCCGACATGTCCCTTAGCAGACGGAGAACAGGTATGGCGACTCTTGAACGCATTGATGTAAATCTGGCAGTCAGCCTTGGCCATACACATATGCCAGTGCACCAACTACTGCGAATGGGTCGTGGCGCGGTTATTGCTCTCAATACCGATGCCGATGATGACCTGACATTGTTCGCAAATGGTTTGCCTGTGGCCGATGTGCAAGTGGTTCTGAAAGGCGAGTTAATCGCGATTGAAGTGCAATCTGTGCACGGAAGAATCTCAAAACCTACTGCTCTTGTCGAAGAGTAGTGGAACTAACATCAATAAGCACTTGTGAAGCATTCAAAGGTTTGATAGAGCAGCGCTCACAGGGTGCAATTCGCACCCCGTTTCGCAACAACAAAGCGGTCGTGGCGGAATTGGTAGACGCGCAGCGTTGAGGTCGCTGTGGGGTAAAACCCGTGGAAGTTCGAGTCTTCTCGACCGCACCATTGTTCATAAAAATTTGAAGCGAACAAGATTCTGAGATCTAGGTTGATCTCGGGCGTCTTTTTGCGTTTACGTTTCCATCGAGCATAAAGTTTTGCGTGCGTAGCAACCGCACTTTGCGACCCATCGAAATTCAGAAATACAATCTGCAATGAAAGGTAAAGCCCATTCTTTCAGAAAACTTGCAAGCAATGCAGCTTTACGTTGGACCTTTTGAGCTGAAGCGCTAATGAGTGTTTAGCAAGTAGGCTTCCATGACGTTAAGGCCAATACACCATGGTTGAAACACCATCTCAGAAAGATAATTTAAATTTGCCTGATGGCGCAAATACGGCCATTTCCGCGGCTGAAATCAGTGAATGGTCTGTGCATGACCCTGAAACGGGTGCCATAGCCCAAGAATTTGTTGATGCGGTTCTATTGGGAATTGACGCTGCTGATCACGGTTTGGCGCGGGATCTGACGACTAATCTTCACGAAGCTGACCTTGCTGATTTGATTGAGGCATTGCCCTCTGCAGAACGCACTCGGCTTGTTGCACTGCTTGGCTCTGATTTTGATTTCGCTGCACTGACCGAGCTTGATGAAAGTGTACGTCTTAGCCTTCTTGAAAATCTACCGGTTGATACTGTCGCTGAAGCCTTGTCTGAACTCGACAGTGATGATGCCGTCTACATTCTGGAAGATTTGCCGGTCGATGACCGGATTGAAATTCTGGACCAAATTCCAGCGCTAGAACGCGTTGTCTTGCAACGTTCGCTTGATTACCCTGAAGAATCTGCCGGTCGGCGGATGCAGACCGAGTATATTGCTGTCCCACCATTTTGGACAGTGGGCCAAGCGATTGACTACATGCGAGACACAGAAGATTTGCCTGAGAGCTTCTACGAGCTGTTTGTGGTGGATCCGAGTTATCGACTAATTGGAACTGTTGCTCTTGACCGGCTTTTGCGGACAAAACGACCTGTATCTGTATCTGATATTATGGGCGAAACGGCACATACAGTGCAGGCTGAAGAAGATCAGGAAGAAGTTGCTCGAACATTTGAGCGTTACAATTTGGTTTCTGCGGCTGTTGTTGACGAGGCAGAACGGCTCGTTGGTGTGCTGACCATTGATGATATCGTCGATGTCATTCATGAAGAGCATGATGAAGACATGAAACGCATGGGTGGTGTCGGTGATGAAGAGATTTCCGATAACGTTCTGAATGCAGTCAAGAGTCGGTTTATCTGGTTGATGGTCAATTTGGGCACCGCTGTGTTGGCATCAGTTGTGATTGGCATGTTCGATGCCACAATTCAGCAAATGGTCGCCCTTGCTGTGCTTATGCCAATTGTGGCCAGCATGGGAGGCAATGCGGCCACCCAAACAATGACTGTTGCAGTGCGCGCTATCGCGACACGCGAATTGGACGCGTACAATGTACGCCGTATCATTATGCGTGAAGGTACTGTTGGGCTCATTAATGGAGTGCTGTTTGCCGTCGTAATCGGTATTGTGGCGGGCCTTTGGTTTGGCAATGCCGCACTATCCTTTGTTATCGCCATCGCAATGGTGGTCAATATGATATTTGCTGGGTTTGCAGGAATCCTAATTCCGATTTTATTGGATAAATTGAAAGCGGATCCAGCGATTGCCTCCGGTGTATTTGTAACGACCGTCACTGACGTTGTTGGATTTTTTGCATTCTTGGGCTTAGCAGCTTGGTGGTTTGGAATTTAGGAGCACATATGCCAATTCGTTCGGTTAAAAATGAAGATCGGGATGCTTGGAACCCGCTTTGGCAGGGGTATTTGGCATTCTACAATACCGAATTGTCTGATGAGGTTACAAATAGCACGTGGCACCGTGTTACGACGCAGGACAAGGGCTTTTTTGCGTTGGTGGCTGAAGATGACAATGGCGTTGTTGTTGGTTTCGCGCATTGTCTAGTGCATCACAATACATGGGGCATTACTCCACGCATTTATCTGGAAGATCTGTATGTGTCTGAAAGCGCGCGTGGCGGGGGATTTGGCCGATCCCTTCTAGAAGGTGTGTATCAGGAGGCAGACAACCGAGGAGCAAAAGATGTCTATTGGTTTACCAATCACGACAATGATACAGCACGCAAACTATACGATAAAATCGGAAAATTGAGCTCGTTCGTGCGTTATGATCGATCGTGACCGTGCGTATTTCTGTTAACCAGACTTGTCTTTGGTTTACTTGATGCTAGTAGAATTCGCTTTTGCTACTTGTAGTAATATCGTAAAGAATGGCGAGTCTCGGTCACGTTCTTGCCTAATTGTTGGCAAAGCATGACAATATGAAATCTGTTTTGATCAGAACCCGTTTGGCCCGCGTTGAAGACGCTTCGGATTTGTCCAAGGTACATCATGCATCTTGGCTCAATGCCTATAGTGGTATCTTGAATGGCTCTGCTCTCAGAGACGCCATTGCAAAACGAAACCCTGCTTGGTGGGAGTCTGCAGTTGAAAGATTGAACGCAGAGCCAGCAACCATAGGCCAGTGTTATGGGGGAAGGTCGGATGCAGTTTCGCGCTCCCAATTGCTAGTTCTAGAATTTGAGAAGCGCATCGTTGGGTATGCGAATTTTGGCGCTAGTCGACGTAATTACCCGCCACAAACACCTGACAGCTGGGGCGAGATATATGAGCTTTATTTGCTGCCGGAATTTCAGGGAGTGGGATTGGGAAAGTGCCTTTTTAAGTCCACCCGTTCGCAGTTGAAGACGATGGGTCACGGTGCTTTGGTTGTTTGGGCGCTTGAGGCTAATGGTCTAGGCCGGGAATTCTACGAGGCGATGGGAGGAGAACCCTTTGTGCGATCCCATGAAATATTTGGTGGAGCGCAGGCACCGACAATCGGATATCGCTGGATTTAACGCCTAAAACGAAAGTTCATCATCAAGAATTGCTGCTTTGCCTTGAAAGATGCGCGCGGTTGCGGCATGACCGCGCTAACGCACGCTTAAACAAATAGGGCCGAGCTTTATGAACCTCGATAAAATCTCCATCGGTAAGAACCCACCGGAAGACATTAATGTAATCATCGAAGTACCAATTGGCGATGAGCCGATTAAATATGAGCTTGATAAAGAGTCTGGCGCGTTGTTCGTAGACCGCTTTTTGTTCACCCCAATGCGCTATCCCGGCAACTACGGTTTTGTGCCGCATACATTGTCAGACGATGGCGATCCAGCGGATGTGATCATTGCAAACACCCGTCCTTTGATGCCTGGTTCCGTTATCAATTGCCGCCCAATTGGTGTGCTGGTTATGGAAGATGAATCTGGTGGTGATGAGAAAATTCTTGCTGTTCCTTCCAGCAAGCTGACCCAGCGGTATGACCATGTGAAAGATCACACGGACCTGCCTGAAATCACCCTGAAGCAGATTGAGCATTTCTTCACGCACTACAAAGACCTTGAGCCTAATAAATGGGTCAAGATCGTTGGTTGGGAAGATTCAGCGACTGCTAAGAAGATGCTCGCCGATGCGGTTGAGCGCGCTAAAAAGTAAAACTACTCTTCAGAAATATCATCTGCGGCTGCTCTGAGTTGCCGCAGATGTTTAAGCAAACCAAATGTTGATCCATCGATCGTGGCTTTGCTATTTTCTCCTTGCACAAGCGGCAGCAAATTTGTCGCCAATACTTTGCCCAGCTCAACGCCCCATTGATCGAACGAATTAATGTTCCAGATGGTGCCTTCAACAAATACACGATGCTCATACAGAGCAATAAGTTTGCCAAGCATGTTTGGCGTCAGTTTGTCGTAAATAATTGTGACGGACGGCCTGTTGCCGGGGAATACCTTGTGAGGTGCTAGTTGCTGGATTTCAACATCAGACAACATTTCTTTTCCAGGGGTGAACTTTCGTAGTTCAGTCTCTACTTCATCACGAGATTTACCAACCATAAGTGCTTGGCCCTGAGCAAGGCAGTTTGCGAGCAGCAAATCATGGTGGACGCCGAGGGTTCCAGCTTCTTCGTGGGCATTTGCGGCAACAAGGAATTCGCACGGAATGACCGTGGTTCCCTGATGGATCAATTGATAGAATGCATGCTGTCCATTGGTTCCAGGTTCACCCCAGACGATAGGGCCCGTCGGGTCTGAAATATGTGCGCCGTTTAGCGCGGTCTGCTTGCCATTGGATTCCATATCCAGTTGTTGCAAATACGCTGGGAAGCGTGACAGTCTTTGATCATATGGTAATACAGCTCGACTTGGGAGCTCACATACAGTGCGATGCCAGATACCTGTTAATCCTAGAATGACAGGTAAGTTCTTTTCTAGAGGCGCAGTAGCGAAATGCACGTCCATTTCATGACCACCTGCAAGGAAGTCTTTGAAATTCTCAGGTCCTATAGCGATCATGATTGGCAGGCCAATAGCAGACCAAAGCGAGTAACGTCCGCCAACCCAATCCCAAAAACCAAAAACGCGTTCTTCAGAAATACCAAATTGGCCAACACGTTCCAGATTTGTCGAAATGGCTGCGAAATGGTGCGAGACTGCAGCTTCATCCAGATTTGCAGCAATCCACGAGCGGGCAGAGCGTGCATTGGTCATCGTTTCAATTGTTGTGAAGGTCTTCGACGCAATGAGGAACAGAGTTGTTTCCGGGTCCAACGTATCCAAAGTATCAGCCATGTGTGCACCGTCCACGTTTGAAACGTAGTGGAGATTTGGCCCATCATGGTATGGCTTCAATGCAAGCGTTGCCATGGCAGGTCCAAGATCAGACCCGCCAATCCCAATGTTTACGACATCTGTGAAATGCTTTCCGGTGGCGCCCGTGATTTTGCCGTCTCTAACGCCATTTGCAAAGACAGCCATCGAGGTCAGGACGCTGTGCACAAGGCCAACAACGTCTTCACCGTCGGTTTCAATCTCCATGTCCAATGGCGCGCGCAACGCTGTGTGAAGCACGGCGCGATCTTCGGTGGTGTTAATTTTTTCGCCTGTGAGCATGGCGTCACGGCGTTCTTCAACGCCACTGGCTTTTGCAAGTTCCAGCAGCATTTTTTTGGCGTCTTTGGTAATCTGTGTTTTGGAATAGTCCAGCAACAGGCCGGTGGCTTCTACAGAGAACTTTTGGAACCGCTTTGCGTCGGTTTCAAACAAAGCCTTTATGTCTGTATCAGGCTGCGTCGCTCTTAGTTTAAGCAAATTTTGAAATCTGTTGCTGTCCATTTTATGCAACTCCGTAAATTGAAGATGCGCCGGTATCGGCGCTTCCGGCAACCGCGCGGAATGTGGCAAACATTTCCCTGCCCATTCCAAAACCATTTTCAGAAAGGTCAGCGGTTGCCTGTTCGCGCCCTTCTAATTCCTTCGCATCGACAAGCAACTCAAAGGTGCCAGAGTCGGCATCCAGTCTAATCATGTCGCCTTCTTGGATTTTCCCGATAACACCGCCACACGCAGCCTCTGGTGTGACATGAATGGCGGCGGGAACCTTTCCAGAGGCGCCTGACATACGACCGTCCGTCAGTAGTGCTACTTTTAGGCCTCGTTCTTGCAAAACGCCCAAAGTAGGGGTGAGCTTGTGGAGTTCCGGCATACCATTTGCACGGGGCCCCTGAAACCGAACTACGGCGATGAAATCGCGGTTGAGCTTACCGTCTTTAAATGCAGTAAGGACGTCATTCTGATCGTGGAAAATGAGTGCTGGCGCCTCAACGATGCGATGCTGTGATTTTACAGCAGATATTTTTATCACACCCTTTCCAAGGTTGCCGGACAGCATTTTAAGTCCGCCATCGCTTTGAAATGGTTTGTTGTGCGGACGCAATACATTCTCATCGTGGCTTTTTTCGGCAATGGGTTCCCAATTAACGGTGCCGTATTCGTTTAGCTTAGGTTCCTGACGATAACCATTCATGCCGGTACCCCAAATGGTACGCACGTCCTCATGCAACATACCGCCGTCGAGGAGTTGACCAATCAGGTAACCCATGCCGCCTGCTGCGTGAAAGTGGTTCACATCAGCAAGGCCATTTGGATAGATTCGAGACAACAACGGAACACCATCGGACAGATCGGATATGTCGTCCCATGTCAGTTTGATCCCAGCTGCTGCTGCCATAGCTACCAAATGCATGGTGTGATTTGTGGAACCGCCTGTTGCGTGCAGACCAACCACGCCATTGATGATTGCTTTTTCGTCAATCACTTCGCCAACAGGTGTGTAGTCATTACCCAAGGCCGTAATTGCCAAAGCACGCTCTGTGGCGGATTTAGTCAACGCATCTCGCAATGGTGTATTCGGATTCACAAAACTTGCACCTGGTAAGTGGAGTCCCATAATTTCCATTAGCATTTGATTGGAGTTCGCAGTGCCATAGAAAGTGCAAGTGCCTGGCCCATGATACGATTTAGATTCTGCTTCCAATAGTTCTTTGCGGCCAACTTTACCTTCAGCAAAGAGTTGGCGAATCCGCGCTTTTTCTCCGTTCGGAAGGCCGGTAGGCATTGGGCCTGCTGGAATGAAAACTGCGGGAAGATGGCCAAAAGACAGAGAAGCCATCAAAAGACCGGGTATAATCTTGTCACATACGCCAAGGAATACGGCAGCATCAAACATGTTGTGCGAGAGGCCAACGCCTGCAGCCATCGCAATCACGTCACGGGAAAAGAGGGACAATTCCATGCCATCTTGGCCTTGGGTCACGCCATCACACATTGCTGGCACACCACCTGCCACTTGTGCCACACCACCTGCGGCGTGCGCCGCTTCTTTGATCAAATTGGGAAACTGCTCAAATGGTTGGTGGGCGGACAACATGTCATTGAAAGATGTAATGATACCGACATTAGCTAGACGATCGCCAGCTAAAGCATCTTTGTCGTGGGGGCCGCAAGCTGCAAAGCCATGGGCGAGATTGCCGCAAGAAAGTTGAGTGCGGTTGGGGCCGTCTGCACCTGCCTGCCGAATGCGTGCCAAATAGGCATTGCGAGTCGGGCGGCTGCGTTCGATCAGGCGTTCGGTAACCTCGGCGATGCGTGGTTGAACGTCGGTCATGTATGTCTCCTAAGAGTTCGTATGTGCCGCTATGGGCACCAAAAAATTGTCAGTTCTGTCTGGTCTTGGCGCAGCACGGAGCGGATTGGCATTTCTTCGGCCGGACCTTCTGCAAGTGCCTGACCCAAAACTTTTTGCTTTTCTTCGCCTTCAATATGAAGAGCTAAAAATCCAGCTTTTAAAAGTGCTGCGAGGGTAAAGGTTATGCGCGGCTCGCCGGCGCCGGGGGCCTGCATTGTAATGAAGTTGCTTTCATTATTGAGATCAATCGCCGCCGAAAGCTCATCACCACCAGGAAAGAATGATGCGGTGTGCCCATCATTGCCCATGCCCAAAACGGCGGCAGTAATCGGCTGCCCCAGTTTTGATAAGCTAGCCTCCAACGTTGCAACACCTTCTTTAGGTGTGCTGTCGCCTGTATAGAGCGGCAAGAAGTTAGCGACCGCGGCTTTATTTTGCAGCAAATTTGCTCTTACCAAAGCCCCGTTGGATCTATCATTGCTTTCGTCAACCCAGCGTTCGTCCACCAATGTTACGGTGACGCCAGCCCAGTCGATGTCCTTTGTACTGAGCCTTTCAAAGAACCGTTTTGGCGTAGAACCACCAGATACGGCTAGCAACGCCCGACCAGTGGCCTGAAGTTCAGCGTTTAATGCCTCGGCGATTTTGGTCGCCAAGCCTTCCGCTAAAGTGTCTTTGTCAGTCAACTTCATTTGTGTGTTGGTCATCGGATCAGTCATCTTCGTGCCACGTGCGTCCGTCGCGTTCAATCAAGGCTACAGAGGCCGCCGGGCCCCATGTGCCTGCGGTATATTTTTTGGGCGCGTCAGCTTTGTCATCCCACTGGCTGAGGATTGGGTCGACCCAATCCCATGCAGCTTCAACTTCATCGCGGCGCATAAAGAGCGTTGCGTTTCCGCGAATGACATCCATGATCAGGCGCTCATATGCATCGGGGCTGCGCACTTCAAACGCTTCAGCAAAACTCATATCAAGTGGGACATGGCGCAGGCGCATGCCACCTGGGCCAGGATCCTTGATCATGAGCCAAAGCTTCACGCCTTCATCCGGCTGAAGACGAATTACAAGCCTGTTCTCCGCAACACCGCCTGCACCTGTGTCAAAAATGGAGTGAGGTACGGGACGGAACGAAACGACGATTTCAGACGAACGTTGAGGAAGGCGTTTTCCGGTGCGCAGGTAGAAAGGAACACCGGCCCAGCGCCAATTTGCCACGTTTGCTTTTAGAGCAACGAAAGTGGCAGTTTTACTTGCCTCATCTTCTAGCTCATCAAGGTAACCTGGTACGGCGCCTTCAGGACCGGCCCCACTTGTGTACTGGCCACGTACCGTAAGCTTGTCATTGTTTTCGGCGGTGATCGGCTCCAGCGAGCGCAGGACCTTCAACTTTTCATCACGCACCGCATCCGCTGCCATCGACATCGGCGGTTCCATGGCGACCAAGCAGAGTAGCTGCAGAATATGGTTTTGCACCATATCGCGCATGGCACCTGAAGTGTCGTAATATGGACCGCGTGAGCCTACACCAATGGATTCTGCAACCGTGATTTGAACATGGTCAATGTGGGCCGCATTCCAAATTGGTTCAAACAGCGCATTTGCAAATCGAAGCGCCATCAAGTTTTGAACGGTTTCTTTGCCCAGATAGTGATCAATCCGGAATATTTGCTCTTCGCGGAACACTTTACCAATGGCGTCGTTGAGTTTTTTGGCGGATTCCAAATCTTTCCCGATTGGCTTTTCAATAACCACCCGGGTTTTTTCAGTGATCAGGCCGGTGTTTCCGATGTACTCGCAGATTTGACCAAAAAGGCTTGGAGCGACGGCTAAATAAAACGCGCGCACTCTATCTGGGTGCAAATCAAGCGTCTTTTTCAGTTCTTGCCACCCTGCATCATCCGTAACGTCTACTGAGACGTAGGAGAGGCGTTCTACAAAAGCTTCGACTACTTCTTTTTCGCGCTCTTCTTCTGGCACAAATTCTTCTAGTGCTTGGTTTGCCTTAGCCAGATATTCTTCCGGCGTTAGTGGTTTACGGGATACGGCGATAATGCGGCTGTCGCCAACAACTTGCCCGTCGCGGTGCCGATGGTAGAGCGCAGGTATAATTTTGCGTTGCGCCAAATCCCCCGTACCGCCAAATACCACCAGATCGAATTCTTCCACCGGAATAATTTGGCTACTCATAAGGCCCTGTTTCCTATTAGTTTCGTCAAAATTTGAGGATAGCCCTGACATACACGTAAAAACCGCTGCGGAGCAATGTTCGCACCTGCACTATGAGAATTATTTTCGTTTTACTGTTGCCATGATCCGGTTATGATTGGCTTATTCAACTATTAGGATAAGCTGACGTAAGTTCATCCTTACGCAATGGGGTGCTTAAGGGAGAGAAAATGAGATTTCTGGTTTCATTAATGAGGCAAATCGACTCAAAATTGGCCTTAGCGCTTTTTGCAGTGGGATTTTTGAGTGTTGGTGGACTGTCTGCGCACGCGCAAGATACCCAAAGGGTGATTCAAACCGTTCCAAATGCGGATTATTTCGGTTTTGATTACCGAACGGTAAAAGATGTTCCTCTCGATCAATGCTCGGCAGAGTGTCTCAAAGACAATCAATGCAAGGCATTTACCTACAATGAGTCCGTTGGATGGTGTTTCCTAAAGAATGGATATGGCACTTTGCAAAGCGCGGATGGTGCGATTGCAGGACGAATTGTTGTAAAAACCGTTCGCACGCCTGACAGCTTCAACGACCTCGCGGAATTGACATTTGTGCGCAAGGGGTTGGTTCGAGATGCCGAAGCACTTCGCTCCGCTTTTGCTGCACAAAGAGCCAAATCCGGGCCGGACGATATAGCCTCCAGATATAGTGCTGCAGCTGCTGAGAACAATTTTCCGAATATGCGTAGATTGGCCTCTGCTTGGGTGCGTGCGGATGGATTGAATTTTGAGGCGTGGCGCGCATTTACAGACACGTTTTGGCGCAGCCGCTCAAACAAATGGCAGGAAAAACGCGACTATCAATCCAAAGCTATTAGTGGTGCACTTGAATCGTATCGTTTGGCAGAGGGCAATGAGCAGAAGTCCAACGCATTAGATATTCTTGCGCGCACATTGGTACTTTCAGATCGCTATCGCCCTGCGCTTGAGGCCTACAAGAAAAGCTTAGCACTTTTAGAAAATCCAAGAGTGCGAGCCGCCTATGAAACACTTGATGCCGATCATGGCTTTCGAATGCTGGACTATTCCGTGGATAGCGACGCCGCGAGCCCGCGTGTTTGCCTACAATTTTCAGAACGCCTTGATACAGAAAATATCGAATACACCGACTATTTGCGCCTTAACGGGGCGGAGCCAACTGATGTTCGAGCCTCTGGCAAAGAAATTTGTGTCGGTGGCCTGACACATGGCGAGCGCTACCGGCTCGATTTACGCGCCGGACTTCCAGCTGAAATTGGCGAGCGTATCGATAATTTGGTGACACTGGATGTCTACGTTCGAGATCGTTCGCCAAATGTGCGCTTTACCGGCTCTGCATATGTGTTGTCCCGCAGCCATGCCAAAGGTATTCCTTTGGTGTCGGTCAATGTCGATGCGGTTGATGTCAGCGTTTATCAGGTAACGGATGCATCGGTTTCCGAGTTGTTACGTGAAAACAAATTCAACAAACCGTTGAACAGTTCTGCCTTGGAAAGACTAACCAATGACCTTGCAACGCCTGTATGGTCTGGCGTCTTGGAGGTTGATGGAACGCTTAACAAAGACACGACAACTCTCATGCCTGTTTTTCGTGTCATTGGAGATTTGCAACCTGGTGCGTATGTCCTGATTGCTGAAGGGCCGAAGAATGACGAAAGTTACTGGCAACCAAAAGCAACGCAATGGTTTGTTGTCAGCGATTTAGGGCTTTCCAGCCTATCAGCCGAAGATGGACTTCACGTCTATGCCCGCTCACTTGAAAGCACATCACCCTTGGCAAATGTGCCATTGAAATTGGTTGCGCGTAACAATGAGGTTCTTGGCAGCGCGAATACCAACGCCGATGGGTATGCAAGCTTTGCTCCTGGCCTCCTGCGTGGCGAGGGCGCTTTGCGCGCTGTTGCTGTTATCGCGGAAACGGACGCGCCTGATTACGCTCTGCTCGATTTGGATGCTTCCGGCTTTGATTTGTCGGATCGAGGTGTCGATGGTCGAACATCCCCTGGTGCTGTTGATGCTTTTTTGTATACCGAGCGCGGCGTGTACCGGCCAGGTGCCACAGTCTATTCAACCGCCATATTGCGCGATGCTGCGGCAGAAGCGCTTGATGGATTGCCACTAACCTTTGTGATGATGCGTCCAGATGGCGTGGAATTCACACGCAAAATTTCAACTGCCGATAAAACTGGTGGTCACTCACAGAGCTTTGCGCTTCCAAGCAATGCACTTCGTGGGTCTTGGGATGTTCAGGTCTTTACCGACCCAAAGGCAGAACCGGTTGCGACTGAACGCTTCCTTGTCGAGGACTTCCTACCGGAAAGAATTGATTTTGATTTCACTATTCAGGATGAGTCCCTTGAGGCAGGGAGCTTGGCAACTGTTGGTGTAGATGCGCGTTATCTGTTTGGTGCACCGGCAACCGGACTTGCTGTAGAAGGCTCGATTGTAATTGCACCTGAGCAGCCGAAAAAGGGACCTTACAAGGGGTTTGTTTTTGGCTTGTCGGATGAAGAATTTACACCTGTCAGCAACAACTTTACACCTTCTATGCGTACCGATGCTGCTGGCAAAGGTTCGTTTGAACTGTCTATTCCAAGCGTTCCTGCAACCACATTGCCGCTCTCGGCGCAAATTTCGGTGACCATGGCAGATGGTGGCGGCCGCCCTGTTGAGCGTTTCATGGATGTTCCGTTGGCTGCAACTGGACCATCGCTGGGCATAAGGCCGTTATTTGACTATTCAGCACCTGAAGGTGGAACTGCTGAATTCCAATTAGCTGCCCTTGATAGTGACGGCAAGCAAGTGGCCGCGAAGGACGCCAGTTACGAGTTACTGCGCATCGAGCGCAGCTACCAGTGGTACAGAAAATCGAACGGACGCTGGGGTTGGGAACCAATTTCACGCACTGACCGGATATCTGTCGGGTCTCTGGACCTCATGGCAGATCAATTTGCGCGTTTGGATTTGCCGGTCGAATGGGGATCTTACAGACTAGAAGTTATCGCTGGCGATGCTGTCGCCAGTTATGATTTTTATGCGGGTTGGTATGTCGAGAAATCGGCCTTTGATACGCCTGATGCCCTACAAGTTGGTTTGGATAAGAAGCAATATGCAGCAGGTGATACAGCGAAAGTTCGTATCAATGCAGATCGTGCCGGCAAGCTTCAACTACTTGTCGCAAATGAAAACCTTCTGGCATCGTATAATTTTGATCTCACAGCAGGTGAAAATAGCCTCGAAGTAGTAGTTGAAGATGATTGGGGCGCAGGCGCTTATGTGCTTGCAACGCTTCATCACCCAATGGATGTGGCGAACGGCCAACTACCAACGCGTTCTATTGGTGTTGACTGGTTGGCGATGAACCCAGCTTCACGAACGCTTTCTGTTTCGATGGATGCACCAGAGCAAATTCTTCCGCGAACAAAACTGGCTGTACCTATCAAGGTTGCAGGACTTGCGGGTGGTGATGCTCATATTGTTATTTCAGCTGTTGATCAGGGGATTTTGAATCTGACGAGATATAAGCCGCCGCAACCAGAAAAATGGTATTTTGGACAGCGACGTCTTGGTGCTGTTTTGCGTGACCTTTATGGCCAACTAATTGACGGATTGTTAGGCACCGAAGGTCGTTTGCGTGTAGGTGGCGATGCTGCGACTTCCGGCTTGGCGATGGACGGTAATC
The DNA here is from genome assembly GCA_045107035.1 of Hyphomicrobiales bacterium. Lineage (GTDB taxonomy): Bacteria > Pseudomonadota > Alphaproteobacteria > Rhizobiales. The sequence goes on along the minus strand of JBGCFS010000124.1, from coordinate 40,431 downwards.
CTCCAGCTGAAACGCCAGTATCACTATATTCTGGAATTGTTGCTTTGGACGAAAATGGCGAGGCGACCATCTCGTTTGATGTTCCGCAATTCAACGGCACATTGAAGTTGATGGCAGTCGCGTGGAGCGAGCTAAAGCTCGGAAGTGCCAGCGCAGATGTTATTGTGCGCGATCCTGTGGTTATGACTGCAACCATGCCGCGTTTTCTGGCGCCTGGAGATACATCGCGCTTGTTGATTCAGTTCGACAACACCGATGGCCCGGCGGGTGATTACGCGCTTGAAGTTGTTTCAACTGAGCACGTGACACTTGGCAGCAAAGCGCGTGGCGTTATCGCCTTGGATAAAAAAGATAACGCGAAACAATTGGTGCAGTTGGAAGGTGTTGTTGTCGGCAATGCATCGCTAGATATTGTACTGGTTGGTCCTGATGGACGCGCGATGTCTAAATCTCTGACATTGCCTGTTCGGGCGAATACGCAGTCTGTTTCTACTTCACAGCGTATTGTGCTGTCTCCTGATGGAACTGCTTCTGCTGCTCACAAGATTAGTGATTTTGCACTTCGCCAATATGTTCCCGGCACCGCTAGTCTATCTGTTGCTTTGGGTGCAGGGGCAGGTTTGAATCCCGCCGCTCTTTATAGCAAGCTTGATCGATATGCCTATCGTTGCTCTGAACAAACCACCAGCCGTGCGATGCCTTTGCTGTCGAAAGCAGCAAGTAGCGCCTCAGATCGCAAGACAATTGAAGAGGCTATCACGCGTTTGGTCACTCATCAGAACAGCGCTGGTTCATTTGGTTTGTGGGGAGCATCATTTGATCGAGATTTATGGTTGGACTCCTATATCAGCGATTTCCTGACAAGGGCTAAAGAGGCTGGTTTTGACGTTCCAGAAGTTGCGTTTGAGCAAGCTATCAACAACATCAAAAACACCATGTCCTTTAGCACAAATATTGACTCTGACGGAAACGCCATGGCTTATGCTTTGTATGTTCTGGCCCGAAACGGGGAAGCAACACTTGGTGATCTACGATATTTTGTAGATGCAAAATTTGCGTCATTCACGTCACCTTTGGCGAAGGCTCAACTTGGCGCGAGTTTGGCTCTTTACGGCGAAAAGGGACGCGCTGCGAAAGCGTTTGAAAGCGCCAAAGAGACCTATTTGGATAGGCGTGGGTTCAAAGTCTTCAGAGACAGCCCGCGTGACTATGGTTCTAATTTGCGTGATGGTGCTGCCATTATGTCTTTGGTATCCGAAAGCGGCGTTGAGCAAATTGAAATGACAGAATTTGCCGAAGCGGTGACCGAAGATCGTCGCAACGACGGGTATCTCAGTACGCAGGAAATGGCCTGGTTGCTTATGGCCTCTGGCAGTATCTCAAAGGCTAATGGCTCTTTGAAAGCTGATGTAAGTCAGGCTGGTATCCAGTTGGAGCAAGACCCGAATGGCGATGGCTCTGGTGTCATTTCGTTTGGCTTTAGTGATAATGAACTTGCAAATGGCCCGGTTGTTGTTCGTAACCAAATGAGCCGCAGTCTTCCATTGTTCTTAGAAACATCTGGTGTGCCTCGAACATCTCCTTCCGCTCTTAACAGCGGATTTGATGTTACACGAGAGTTCTTCAACAGAGATGGAACGCCTGCGGATATGGCACGGGTGTCGCAAAATGATCGATTGGTGGTCATTTTGACAGTGCGTCAGACGCTCAATCGGACTGATAGATTACTGCTGGTTGATCCACTGCCGGCTGGCTTTGAAATCGACAATCCAGGCCTGTTGCAGGGTGCCCGCAGTGGCCTTTCCTGGGTACCTAAATCTGGTTCGGCAGACTATTCTGCGTTTTTGGATGATCGGTTTGTAGCTGGCTTCAACGGTAAATCGTTTGAAACAATGCCTGTGACGGACGGCAGTGATGTTTGGAGCTTTGCATATCAGGTCCGCGCTGTGTCCCCTGGGGAATTTGCTTTGCCACCAACGCATGTGGAAGATATGTATTCTCCAGATGCCTTTGGCACGACCTCCGCGCAAACTGTTTCTGTATTTGGGCCACTAGAGTAGCGTCAGGCCAAGATTTTGGTTCTTTTGCTCAAACAACGCTTGCAATATTTGGCTCCGGCTGCGCTGGGGCTGATTGTGCTTTGGGGCGGTTTGTTTGGCCTTCAAAACGTGCATCGAATGGTTTTGACGACGCCAGAACTGGTGGTGAACCAGCCACAATCGGTAACCGTGGTTGCATCAAATGGAGCCTTGCTTCGACCATTCACGACGCCAAAGGGGTATTGGCGTATTCCGACAAAGTTGGAAGATGTTGATCCTCGGCTTCTTACCTTCTTGCTGGCCTATGAAGATCAGCGCTTTTACACACATGATGGAATTGACCGAAAGGCAATGGTTCGTGCCGCTGGGCAATTGTTGCTAAATGGCAGAATTGTTTCAGGTGCCTCGACATTGACTATGCAGGTTGCGCGGCTTTTGTCAGACGCACCAACTCGAAATATAACGGGGAAAGTACAACAAGTTGTGCGGGCCCAAATGTTGGAGGAACGCTTCAGCAAGCAGGAAATCCTCGAACTTTATCTAAACCATGCACCTTATGGCGGAAATCTTGAAGGTGTGCGTGCAGCAAGTTGGGCTTATTTTGGCAAGGAACCTAAATGGCTCAATCTTGCAGAAATTGCACTACTCATTGCATTGCCACAAGCACCGGAAACGCGGCGACCAGATAGGTTTAACGAATCCGCATTCAACGCCCGCGCCCGCGTGCTCGACCGATTGCTAAAGGCTGATTTAATTCCGGCCAGCGATGCGGAACGCGCAACCAATGCCCCGTTGCCGCAAGCACGCAAATCTTTTCCGATGCTTGCACCCCATGTGGCGCAAGAATTGAAGGCAAAATTGGGGAAAAACCCTCTGGTCACAACGACAATTGATTTTGATCTTCAGGCGTCATTGGAAGCACATGTAACCCAGCGTAGTGCCGGGCTCGGTAAGGGGTTCTCAATTGGCGTTATGGTGGTTGACCACCAAACTGGTGAGATTCGAGCATCTGTCGGAGGCCCTGGCCTTTTGTCAGGTAATGCTGCAGCACATTTAAATATGGTCAGAGCTGTCCGTTCGCCCGGGTCAACTCTCAAGCCTTTGATCTACGGCCTTGGCTTTGAGGCTGGCATTGCGCACCCAAACACGATGATCGATGATCGCCCTTCAGCTTTTGCGGACTACGTACCTGAAAACTTCGACACAGGTTTCCATGGCGCGATGACCATTTCCGAAGCTTTGCAAATGTCATTGAATATTCCTGCGATCGCTGTGTTGGATAAGGTTGATCCACACAGATTGGCCAGTCGTTTGCAGCGCGCGGGCGCTGCCCCACGGTTTCCTAAGGGCGCAAAGCCTGGGCTGGCAATGGGGCTGGGTGGTGTTGGACTGACGTTGGAAGAACTGGTGCGTCTTTACAGCGCCATTGCGCGTGGCGGGACAGCATTGGGCATGCGTATTCAGCCGAACGCCACTGCTTTGGCTGCCGGTTCACGCGTATTGAGCGCTTCTGCATCAACTTTGCTCACAAAGGCGATGCAACAGAAAACGGACCGTTACCATGCGCACCGCGGCAACCTGATTTACAAAACCGGAACATCTTATGGCTATCGCGATGCTTGGACCATTGGGTTTGATGGTCAATACGTGGTTGGTGTATGGGTAGGGCGACCCGATAACGCACCTGCAAGCCACATTACCGGTGCAACCTCTGCATTACCCATTTTCCTTGATGTGTTCGCGAGGCTGGGTACAAAGCCACACCCAGACCTTGGTGGTACAGATCTGGTATCTAACGCGGAATTGCCTGCGCATTTGAAAGTGTTCGGCAAAAAAGCTACGAATTTGGAGATTGCTGGTGGCAGCCCTGTTATTGCGTTTCCACGTGGGGGAACGGAGTTGCCGTTGCAAGGTGCATCTTCCGTTACATTAAAGGTACGCGGTGGTTCTGCACCCTTTACATGGTTGGCGGATGGTCGCCCGGTGGCAATGAAATCGCTAAGGCGGGAAAGCCGATACAGCCCTGAGGGGCCGGGTTTCTCAACATTGACAGTTATCGATGCAAAAGGTCGAACGGATCAGATCAACATCCGACTGACAAATTAGTCTGTTTGCTTCTCAAACGAAAAGTCAGGGAGACTGGAAAACGCTTCGCGTAGCGCTTCGCTCCAATTGTTGGAGATTGCCTGATAATGCGAATTATCTTCTGTTACCCGTTCTTCGCGATTGATTACCAATTTATCGGTTTCATAGGTCATCACGTCAAACGGCAATGCGACTGATAGGTTTGACTTAACTGTGCTGTCGAACGAAACCAGCAGTAATTTAATCGTAGTTTCGAAATCCATGTCTGGATCGTAAGCGCGAACAAGGATCGGCTTGCCATACTTTGTTTCGCCGATTTGGAAAAACGGTGTGTCTGCGCTTGCTTCGACAAAATTGCCTTCCGGATAAATCAGAAACAGCCTGGGTGGCATTCCTTTGATCTGGCCGCCCATGATAATAGACGCGTTAAATGTGCTGGCTGCCTTCTGCCCCACGTTTGCATTGTCGGCGATGATATCTTTCAAAACCTGCCCAACAAGGCCCGCTGCCTGAAACATTGACGGCGCTTCAAGAAGAGATGGACTGCGATCTTCGGGAGCTTTACCTCGTTCGTCTAATATGCTTACCACAGCTTGTGTGGTTGCAAGGTTGCCGGCGGTCAAAAGCGTAATGACGCGCTCTCCGGGAACTTCCCAAGTGTGCATTTTCTTGAATGTCGATATATTGTCGACGCCTGCATTGGTGCGGGTATCAGACATGAAAACGAGGCCACGGTTTAACTTTAGGCCGACGCAATAGGTCATGTGAGGCGCATTTCTTTCGTCATATTGCGATTCAGAGCGCCGAACCTACTGCTCAACGCGAATAGAAACAATCAAAGATTCATCTAGGTTGCCACCATGAGGGCCAAAACGAACGCCGCGGATAGGTGCAGCATCCTTATAGTCTAAACCAGTGGCCACACGAACATAGCGTTCATCGGGAGATATTCTGTTTGAAACGTCAAAGCCGACCCAACCTAAACCAGACAGGTGTGCTTCTGCCCATGCATGACTGGCCACCTGGTCACTTTGGCCGTTAATCAGTAGGTATCCACTGACATACCGTGCCGGAATTCCGGCCCAACGGCATACCGAAATGAAAATATGTGTGTGGTCCTGACACACACCAGTTCCAAGCGTCAAAGATTGTTCGGCTGTTGTTGCTGCATGTGTTGTGTCTGTCTCGTATTCCACGTTCTCTAAGATGGCTTTAGAGAGTGCATGCAAGCTTTCAACAGAGCCATCTGGTGTGTGAGCACGTGCAAATTTTCGGATGTTGCTGCCGGGCGCTGTCAGTTCCGTGGTGCGTTCAAACATCCACAATGGTGCATAGCCGCGATGCGCCCCCACGACACCAGCAGTATCTGCGGTTTCCACTTGCCCGTGAGAGTGTATTTCAACTCTGCTGGCACCTGGTTCCACACTAACAAGCTGTACGTGATTGTTGTTTTGATCGTCATAAGCCAGTTGTACGGACCCGCCGCTGACCTGCATATCCCAATTTTTAACGTCCTGGCCGGAACGGGTCTTTGGCGTTAGTCGAAGTTGCTGAAGCGCGTAGGAAACAGGTTCGCTGAACAAATATTCCGTCACATGTGAAATCGTGAGTAACATAATCTTTTCAATCTGTTCGTAAGTCGGAAGCACCGTTTATGTTGGCGCTATCTGTTGGTGCAGTGCCTCAGATGGTTCTTAGCTATTAAAGCGGTATGCCTCGTTGATCAGCTGGCTCATACGATTATTATCACGCACAAACGACTGGATGAATTCATGAAGGCCTTGCTCAAAAATACTTTCGATGTCGCGATTTTGCAATCTGGAGCAAACGGCTTCAGCATGATCGTGACATGGATGCCTTGTCCCGTAATCCTCGGCCAGATACCCCAGATTATCGACGATTTTCTTGTAGCAGAACGCCAGAGATCTGGGCATGCGCGGATTTAAAACCAGGAAATCAGCGATGGTTGTTGGTTGGTAATCATCTTCATAGGCCCATCGATAGGAACGATGCGCGGAAACTGACCTCAGAATTGATTCCCATTGGACATTATCCAGTGAGGAACCGACATAAGAAACCGACGGCAAAAGCACATAATACTTCACGTCCAAAATACGGGCCGTGGCATCTGCGCGTTCCACAAAGGTACCAAGGCGGGAAAAGTCATACATGTCGTTTCGCAACATTGTGCCGTGCAACGCTCCGCGCATACGCGCACTCTGTTGTCGTATCATCTCCAAAAGAGCTGGCAATTCCCGAGCCTTGATAGTTGGTTTGAGGGCAGTATCCAGCACCATCCAAGCTTCGTTTACGGCTTCCCAAACTTCGCGTGTTAACGCCGTGCGCACCGTGCGCGCGTTGTTTCGTGCGGTTTCTATGACCGAGGCAACGCTGGCCGGGTTTGTTTTGTCCCGAAGCAAAAAATCGATCACAGACATGCCTGATACTGCATCATATTTTTGCATGAAATCTGCGCGAGCACCCGCAGTTGCTAGGACCGAAACCCATTCGTCATCATCGCCAGTGGAGCGGGTAAGCGCTATGCGCAATCCAGTTTCCAAAAGACGCGCGGTATTCTCAGAGCGCTCAATATTTCTGAAAAGCCAGAAAAGGCCGTTGGCGGTTTTTCCTAACATAGCCTAGTCCTCCAGCACCCAAGTATCTTTGGTGCCGCCTCCCTGACTGGAATTCACAACCAATGAACCGGGCTTCAATGCTACGCGGGTCAAGCCACCCGGTATGATGTCGATCTTGTCCTTCGAGACAAGCACGTAAGGGCGTAAATCCACATGTCGTGGCGCTAAACCTTTTTTGGTCAGAATTGGAACGGTTGAAAGCGATAGGGTTGGTTGAGCTATATAGTTTGATGGCTTTGCTTTCAGCTTCTTCTCAAACAGAGCGAGCTCTTTCTTGTTTGCAGCCGGGCCCACGAGCATTCCGTATCCGCCGGACCCATGTACTTCCTTCACGACCAATTCGGATAAGTGTTCCAGAACATACTTTAATGAATCTTCTTCTGAACAGCGCCAGGTAGGCACATTCTTCAAGATGGCACGCTCACCTGTATAAAATTCAACAATCTCGGGCATGTAGGAATAGATTGCTTTGTCATCGGAAACGCCTGTGCCGGGCGCGTTTGCTATTGTGATATTGCCAGCTTTGTAGACATCCATAATACCTGGAACGCCAAGCATGGAATCCGCCCGAAATGTCAACGGATCGATATAGTCATCGTCGATGCGGCGATAAACAACATCCAGAGTTTTAAAGCCGCGCGTTGTGCGCATTTTGATCTTGCCGTCAATTACACGCAGATCATTGCCCTCAACGAGCTCGACACCCATTTGATCGGCCAGAAAAGAATGCTCAAAATAGGCTGAATTGAATATGCCGGGAGTAAGCACCCCAACAGTAGGCTTACCTTCACATCCCGGGGGCGCAACGCTGGCGAGACTGCGACGCAGCAGGCGGGGATAGTCGCTGACTGAGCGCACTTTATTCAGCGAAAATAATTCCGGAAACATTTGCATCATTGTTTCACGGTTTTCGAGCATATATGAGACGCCAGATGGTGTGCGCGCATTGTCTTCCAGCACAAAGAATTCATTATCACCAGTGCGCACAATGTCTGTGCCAACAATGTGTGTGTAAACATTACCGGGTGGTGCCACGCCAATCATACTTGGCTCAAATGCTTCGTTTTGTGCAATAAGGTGGCGCGGAATACGGCCGGCCTTTAATATTTCTTGCTTGTGATAAATATCGTATAGAAATGCATTAATCGCGCGAACACGTTGTTCAATACCCCGTGCCAGCCGGCTCCATTCACGCGCAGCGATAATTCTTGGAACAATGTCGAATGGAATTAACCGTTCGGCTGCGTCTTTTTCGCCATACACATTGAAAGTAATACCTGTTCGCCTGAAGACATTTTCAGCTTCTGCAGCTTTCATGTTGAGACGTTTTAAATCCTCATCACTAAACCACTTATTGTATGTGTCGTAAGGAGAGCGACAATCTTGACCGCCCTCTTGGTGAGGAATACCAGTGCGGCTAGTTGCGCCCTCCTGGTGCCCGAACATTTCGTCAAAAAAACGTTTTTCTTCACTACTCATTTTTAAGAGCTTAAAGAACAGGTTTTCTATTGCAAGTGCGAAAAACATCGCAGCTCTATTCAATTCCTTTCGATTTGTGATGTTAGAAACAAAAATGGTTCCCACATTAAAGACTTGTATTGTCTAGGTGCTTGAAGCGAGCCGCAATGCGCCGTATGTATTTCATATGTTTGATACACTTAAATCCTTCCTGCAGGACCTTACTGGAAATGCAGATGAACACCAGTTCGCAGAGACAGATCCGCGATTAGCGGCTGCAGCATTGATGGTTCATACGATCACTATTGACGGCGTAATTGCCGGAGAAGAGAAAGAAATGCTGCAAAAAGCATTGCAAAACAAATATCAGCTTAGTCTTGAAGAGACAGCGGAACTCATCGACGAAGCCAGTGCGGCAGACAAAGAAGCTGTAGATCTTTATGGATTTACCAGCGTCTTGAAACGCAAACTGGATGAGGATGAACGTCTCGATATTTTGGCAATGATCTGGGATATGGTCTATGCCGATGGTGTTGTTCATGAATTCGAAGATAATTTGGTCTGGCGGATTGCCGAGCTGCTCGGAATTTCATCGCGCGATCGCATGATACTAAAAAAGCGTGCCGGGAAGATGGCTGGATGAATGCAATGATGTTCCAAACTTCAGGCGCTGGCGACCAGCCAGCCTGTGCGGGGACAATTGTTGTTGTGTTGCATCAGGAAAGCTCAAGTCCGGGCAGAGTTGGACAATGGCTAGTCCGCAAAGGCTACAAGCTTGACATTCGGCGACCACCGCTTGGCGACCCTTTGCCACAGGACCTTTCTAAATATGCGGGCGCTGTGGTTTTTGGCGGCCCAATGAGCGCCAATGACGACGAACCTTATGTGCGTCAAGAGATCGATTGGTGCGCGACCTGCCTCAAGCAAGATATACCATTTTTAGGCATATGCCTGGGTGCACAAATGTTGGTGCGCGCGTTAGGTGGACAGGTGAAAGCGCATCCGCAAAACCATACCGAGATCGGCTACTATCCATTGCATACGACGGATGATGGCTTAGAGCTTCTGCCAAATTGGCCGTCCATGATCTACCAGTGGCATAGAGAAGGCTTCGATCTGCCGGCAGGTGGGAAGCTATTGGCAAGTAGTGACGTCTTCGAGGAACAGGCCTACAGTATTGGTAATTCCGTATTTGGCGTGCAGTTTCATACGGAACTAACAGAGGCCATGATGAGGCGTTGGCTGGTACGTGGGCGCGAACGTTTGTCCCTACCAAATGCGCAACAGCGACATCACCATATGGAAGGGCGATTGATGTATGACGCCCCCATTCGCGACTGGTTAGATCGATTTTTGTCTATCTGGTTGTCTTCTGACCAGCGACAAATAGAGCGAATTGCTGAGCGTCAATCAGCCTAATTGTATTTATGGTTGATGGTATCCAGAACGTTAAGTTTGCTTGCAAATTGCGGTTCAGTTGCGATGCGCCTCGCAATTTGCACGAGTTGGTTTGCTAACTATTCGTGAATTTTTCAATATCTTGATCTGTCTGCGCTGGTTTCTCAATATCTTGTGTCGAGCAGAGTTGGCAAGGCTCTTGCAATGTAAGGGTTATGCCGGAATTATGTATTGCGTACCGGCTCAAAATTGATCGCGTCTGCACGGTGTTTGCGTTGCAGGCGCGTTTCTTTTTGGTTTAGTGCTTGCGAGCAGGCCGCAGCACCTCTACATCCAAAGTGTGGAAACTAAGTAATAGGGCAGTTAAATGCGGGCTATTTTGGATGTCGTTCTTGTTGTTTTGAACCTATATGTGTGGGTTCTAATCATCTCAGCTGTGTATTCATGGCTTTATGCCTTCAATGTGATCAATGGCAGCAACCAGGTTGTTGCGACTATTGGCAACGCATTGCATCAATTAACCGAACCGGTTCTTTCACGTGTGCGCCGTTACGTACCTGCGTTTGGTACAGTTGATATTTCGCCGATTGTGGTCATTCTTGGGATTTTTCTTCTTCAGCGGATCATCGCATATTACATTTACCCGAATGTAATCTAGGCTGCATGAAGGCTGCTAGTCTTTTGTGGTTGCGAGCGATATGCGTACCTTTGTGTTTCTTTGCGGTGGCGATGCAGGCATCCGCAAATGACGCAATTATTTCAAGTTATAATCCTGGTATAGATTGCAAAATTACGTCGGAAACCGACGCATTTATAGAGTTCCGATGTCCCGGTGTTTTTGGAGTTGATGTCTGGTTCTTGATTGGTGATGCGCGATGGACAGTTGCTTTTCACAAGAATGAACCGACGGGCGTAGTCCTTAATCAAGGTTTCAATCGAGCACATCATCCGGATCTGCAGATCGAGTGGCGGTTTAACGGAAACCGCCCGAAGGCCGCGCTTCAAATCTGGCGCTTTTATGATGGTGATGATTTGGATGATGGCACTTACGTCATTACAAAATTCGACGATGACAAGGTGTGCCATATGGGGTTGGTTGACATCTCTGAAAATTCAGACGCCCTCGCAATCGCGCGAAAATATGCTGACAGTTCTGCCGGCACATTTTCTTGTGACAATGACCCTTTGTGGCTTGGCAATCCACCGTCTGCCGAGGCGCACACTCACCACACCCAAAGATAATGTGGCTGAATCTGGCGATATTTCCGACAATGTGGTCGTTTTCTCAAATTCTAGTCGCATCTGACAATTGACGCAGCGGATTGCGCCGCCTACTTAAAAGCCAAGAAGAAATGCGTCCCGGCAGGGGCTGAAAATGATCGTCGGTGCGGTTGACCAAATTGAGGGACCAATGCCGACCATTTCAATATAGCTGTTTCGCTGTTTGGTGGATCAGTATCCTGCCGGTGTATGAAAATTAAGGGCAGGAATATGAGCAACGATTCTCAAGATAAATTTGGCGTTATGGTTTGCGGCCACGGCAGCCGTAACCGCAATGCTGTTGGACAATTCTCTGTTCTTGCCGAGCGCCTGCGTCCACATTTTCCAGACTGGCCTGTTGAGTATGGCTACCTTGAGTTTGCGAATCCCATCATCGGTGACGGTTTGGACAAGCTACGTGATGCAGGCTGCAACCGTATTCTCGCAGTGCCGGGAATGTTATTTGCTGCTGGTCATGCCAAGAATGATATTCCATCCGTTTTGAATACATATCAGGCCAAAAATCCTGGCGTAAGTATCGAATATGGTCGCGAGCTCGGCATTGATCCGAAAATGTTGAAAGCTGCAAGCGCGCGCATACAAGAATGTATCGATGGCGCCGATGGCATGGTCGATAATCACGAGACACTTTTGGTTGTGGTTGGCCGGGGTTCCTCCGATCCTGATGCAAATTCTAACATTGCGAAGGTGATGAGGTTGCTATGGGAAGGCTTTGGGTTTGGTTGGGGAGAGGTTGCTTATTCCGGTGTCACTTTCCCATTGGTCGAACCAGCATTGAAGACCATTTCAAAGCTTGGATATAAACGCGTTATCGTGTTCCCATATTTTCTGTTTACCGGTGTGCTGGTGCGCAGGATTTACGATGGCGTGGATACTGTTGCCGCAAAAGCGCCAGACACCGAATTCCTTAAAGCCAGCTTTTTGAACGATCATCCGCTGGTGATTAGCACTTTCGCAGACCGGGTTCGTGAGATTATTGAGGGCGAAAACCTCATGAATTGTCAGATGTGTAAATATCGAACACAGGTCTTGGGTTTTGAAGACCAAGTTGGCTTGGCGCAAGAAAGTCATCACCATCATGTGGAAGGCAAGAACGACCCATGTAATCTGTGCGATACCAACGGAGATTGTATGGGAGCCTGCGAAAAAGAAATTCGTGCAAACATGGATCACCACCATCACCATGAACACGATAGCCACGACCATGATCACACACATGACCATGGTCACAGCCATCACCCATACCCCCATGCAGATCACCCTATGGGCCCAAAAACCCTATTGGATGATTAGGCACTTCCATGGCCGATTTCGACTACATTAAGGATCCGGCGGAAATCTACCGTAAATCCTTCTCCATAATTGCGGATGAAGTTGATTTTTCCTCGCTGCCAGCTTCTATGCATGCTGTTGCTCGCCGGCTCATACATACCGGCGGCATGACTGATGTGCTGGATGATCTTGTGTTTTCTGAAGGTGCTGCGGAAGTTGGTGCCGTTGCGTTGACTACTGGGGCGAACATTCTATGTGATGTCACAATGGTCGCAGCTGGCGTTACCAAGCGGCTCTTGCCTTCGACCAATCAAGTCATTTGCGCGTTGGACGGTACGCAAGCCAACATCATCTCGGCTAAATCGAATACCACACGGTCTGCTGCAGCAATGGATGTCTTGGCTGAGCAATTCGAAGGATCAATTCTTGCAATAGGAAATGCTCCAACGGCGCTTTTTCGCGTGTTAGAACTTGTCGAAAGTGGCGCTGCAAAACCAGCCCTGGTTCTGGGCTTTCCGGTTGGGTTTGTCGGTGCGGCGGAATCCAAACTTGCGCTTGCTTCTAATGATCTGGGAATTCCGTACATTGCCTTGAATGGTAGACGCGGTGGGTCTGCTTACGCCGCCGCAGCGGTAAATGCTCTGGCGCTTGGGGAAGCTACCCATGGCTAAAGCTTCAACGCCCACCCCTTGGCTTTACCTGATTGGAATGGGAGCCGATGGACCATATGGTCTTTCTGCAAAAGCCCGCCAGCATTTGGATAAAGCCGACGTTTTGGTGTCTTCGTCCCGTTTGTTTAGTCTTATGCCAGAAGATGGGCGCCCGCGAGTAAATTGGGAGAGTCCTCTGCGTGATACTCTTCCGGAGATCGAGGCTCACAAGGGAAAGATCATCGCTGTTATCGCAACCGGGGATCCGCTTTGCTATGGCGTTGGCACATGGTTGCTGACTAAATTTGCTCTGGAAGACATGGTTATCATTCCTGGTACATCGGCATTTTCTTTGGCTTGTGCACGTATGGGCTGGGCGCAACAGAAAACCAAACTGGTCACTCTTCATGGCCGCGATGACAGTACTATTCGCGACGCGATTGCCCCCAACAAGAACATTGTTGTGCTTTCCGAGAACGCAAATACGCCAAGTGTTGTTGCCAACCATTTGCGGACGTTGGGCTATGGCGCATCAACCATGACTGTCTTCAGGCATATGGAGGGTGAAGGTGAGGAACGATTTGATGTTGTCGCTGATCAGGCAGAAAAAACCTTTGATGACGCCTTTGCAAAAAATGAAGCCAATGATCTGAATGTCATCGCCATATCTTGTGTGGCCGCTATGGACGCGCGTAATTTGTCGCGTGCGGCTGGTCTGCCAGATGATGCATTTGCGCCGTTTGGGAAGATGACAAAGCGTGAGCTGCGTGCATTAGCTACTGCAAAATTGGCGCCTCAGGCAGGCGATGTGCTTTGGGATGTTGGTGCGGGTTCCGGATCGATTTCTATTGAGTTTTTGCGCCTTGCACCCGGTGGCGTGTCGCACACGTTCGATACGGACCCAATGGCGCAAGCATATCAGATGGAAAATGCGCGTAACTTTGGGCTTTCAAATCTTTTGGTCGGGCACAGCTGTGCAATGCCACTTTCATCTAATGATTTGGCAATTCCTTGCCCTGATGCATTGTTTCTTGGTGGCGGCATTGATCAAGATGTCATTCACGCCTCAATTGTTCATCTGAAAACAGGCGGACGTTTGGTGGCACATGCTGTCACGATTGAATCTGAAGCGCATCTGATAATGGCATTCCAGCGATATGGCGGAAACCTAACGCGAGTGTCCATAGCGCGATCTGAAGCTATCAAGAAGCAAACGGATGCAAAAACTGGGCACGACTTCCATGGTTTCAAACCTGCCATGACGGTCACTCAATGGTCCTTTCAGAAAGAGAGTGATTTGTGAGCGGTACCTTGTACGGGCTTGGCGTTGGTCCAGGTGACCCAGAGCTTATTACGCTTAAAACTGCGCGCATTTTGAGCGCCGCCAAGGTGGTTGCCTATCCAGCGCCAGATAGCGGTGAGAGTTTTGCTCGGACTATTGCTGCAGACCACATCTCACCAAACGCTGAAGAGATATCAATTGTCGTCCCGATGCGACCTGACAAATTTCCCCATGAGGTTTATGCTCGTGCGGCGGAGCGTATCGCAGGACATTTGCGAAGCGGACAGGATGTTGCGGTGCTTTGCGAAGGGGATCCGTTCTTTTACGGCTCCTTCATGTACCTTTATGACCTACTGGTACCTGAGTTTTCTTGTGTCGTGGTTCCGGGCGTCTCTTCGTTAACAGCATGCGCGGCGGCGGCTGGCCAACCCCTTGCGGGCCGCAACAGTCTTTTGACCGTCATTCCTGGTCCGTTGGACAGTGAGACGATTGCTTCGCAACTTCGCACATGTGAAGCCGCAGCCATTATGAAAGTTGGACGACATTTTTCCCGTCTCTACAAAATCATAGAAGCAGAAGGCCTATTGCCCAGTGCCATGTATGTAGAGCGGGCGACACTTGGGGAAGAGAGCGTTTTGCCACTCGCTGAAGTCCCTCAAGATCGCGCTCCCTATTTTTCAATGATCCTGATCGACAAGGGTAATCGGCCGAATGGTCCGGAAAGTAATTTACATGCGAAAAATTGATCTGCTGACGGGTGCCTTTTCATGAGTGACAGGCCTGTAATTTTGGTTTTAACAAAAGCTGCATTGCCAGCTGCAATGAGCCTTGCAAGGGCAATAGATGCTGAGCTGCATGGAAAACGTGACCGACTTGAGTTTGAGCAAAACTGTGATGTCTTATTCGAAGATACGTTGTCGCATATTGCTGAGATTTTCAGTGCGGGTAGGTCTGTAATCGGGTTTTGCGCAGCTGGAATTCTCATTCGTGCTGTCGCTCCTTGTCTAAAGAACAAACAGGAAGAACCGCCCATTATCGCTGCGAGTGGCGATGGCGCAAATGTGGTGCCCCTGCTTGGGGGGCATCGTGGTGCGAATGATTTATCAGAACGCATTGCAACGCACTTTAGTGGGCATGCGGCAATCACCACTGCTGGTGATAATAAATTCGGTGTTGCAATAGACAACCCGCCTAGTGGTTGGGTTCTATCAAATCCACAAAATGCAAAAGCGGTTATGGCTGGGCTGTTGAATGGCCAGAAAGTAACTTCCGTCGGTGATCTGCCATTTGCTGAAGAGCTGCTGCCAATCGAGCCCAGAAGTGATCTGACCTTGGAAAGCACTGTGTTTGCAAAGACCGGGAATGATCAGCACCTAATCTATCATCCGAAACGACTGGTTATTGGGCTGGGTGCCATTCGCAATGCGAATTCACAACAGATGATTGAGTTGGCGGAAGCCGCGTTGGCGGACCAGGATTTGAGTTCTCAGTCACTTGCTTGCGTGGTGTCCCTCGAAGTTAAAGCTGATGAAAAAGCGGTGCATGACGTCGCAGCGCATTTCGGTGTTCCAGCGCGCTTTTTTGATGCGGCAACGCTAGAAGCAGAAACGCCTCGTCTCGCAAACTCCTCAGACATTGTGTTTGCCGAAGTTGGCTGTCATGGCGTTGCTGAGGGTGCTGCTCTGGTGACCGTCGGGCCAAACGGGCACTTGATTGTTGAAAAAATCAAGAATGACCAAGGCACATGTGCCATTGCAGAAGCCTGTGAAATTATTGTGCCGGAGAACATTGGCCGCGCCCGTGGCAAATTATCTGTCGTTGGCCTTGGACCGGGTATGCCAGATTGGCAAACTCCTGAGGTCACCCGCTTGGTTGCGGAAGCGGACCATTTGGTTGGGTATTCTCTCTATCTAGATTTGCTCGGCGATCAGGCATCGGGAAAAACCCGTCATGATTTTCCTCTTGGGGCAGAGGAAGATCGCGTGCGCCATGCTTTGCATTTGGCGGGTGAGGGTAAATCTGTAGCGCTGGTTTGCTCAGGTGATCCGGGGATTTACGCGATGGCCACTTTGGTTTGGGAATGTTTGGAGCAGGGCGATTTGCCCGATGGAGCCAAGCGCTGTGAAATTATCACGACTCCAGGAATTTCTGCCCTTCAGGCGGCATCTGCTCGCATTGGCGCGGTGCTAGGTCATGATTTCTGTACCATTTCCTTGTCTGATTTGTTGACGCCTTGGGACGCTATTCAAGCTCGCATTCAAGCCGCCGCAGAAGGTGATTTTGTCATCGCGTTTTACAACCCGGTTTCAAAACGTCGCCGAACCCAGCTCGCCCATGCCAAAGAAGTTTTGTTGCAGCATCGGCCAGCGGATACACCTGTCGTGCTTGGTTCGAATTTGGGTCGACCGGAAGAAAAACTTCGAATTGTAAACTTGGCTGATCTCGATGTTGATGATGTGGACATGTTGACTGTTGTGCTTGTCGGTTCAAGTGCCACAAGGCGCGTTGAACATAGCGGACATGTAAAAATATATACGCCGCGCGGCTACGCCAAAAAGCGCGAAATGACGAAAAGAGAGACATAAAATGACTGTTCATTTCATTGGCGCTGGTCCGGGTGATCCTGAACTTATTACAGTGCGTGGCCTGCGACTGATTAAGTCTTGCCAGCTTTGCCTGTTTGCAGGCTCTCTGGTGCCTGAAGCCGTAGTTGCGGAAGCTCCAGGAATTGTCACAGACACTGCACCCATGACGCTGGATCAGATCATGGCGGAAATCGTTGCTGCACATGAGCGCGGCGAAGATGTTGCACGTGTGCACTCCGGCGATCCATCATTGTACGGCGCAATTGCTGAGCAAATTCGCCGATTGCAAGCTGAGAATATTCCATATGAAATCACCCCGGGCGTTCCAGCCTATGCAGCGGCCGCTGCAAAGTTAGGCCGAGAATTGACAGTTCCGGAGATCAACCAAACCGTCATATTGACGCGTACCGCCATGAAATCCTCGTCCATGCCTGAAGGTGAAGATCTGGAGATTTTGGGACAATCCGGCGCGACGCTTGCTATCCACTTATCTGTCCGGAACCTTCGGGATATTGAGCGCAAGCTTATCCCGCTTTATGGCGCGGATTGTCCTGCAATCATTGCCTATCGGGTAGGGTGGCCTGATGAAGAGTTTCTCCACGGAACCTTGAGCACTATTCGTGAAATGGCGCGTGCGTCAAAAATTACGCGGACGGCTTTGATTTTTGTTGGCAAAGCTTTGGCAGAGCAGGATGAATTTCGAGATAGCGCGCTTTACGATGGGGCTCACCCACACATTTTGAGGCCAAAGCGCAGTGCTTAAATCAAATGCGCGAATGAACCAAATGTGCTGCCAACGCGTAAGCCTATATCGCCAAGATCTTGCCCTAGTGCATCCTGCGCCCTGAATAAGGGTTCTGCTCCAGCAGCGCGCATAGTGGTTGCATAGTGAAATTCATGGGCTGGCAATTGTCCGGTCCACACATCGGCGTCAAGGGGCGTTAAACGACGATAGCCAAGGTGTAGTTTGCGTTCAGCAAAGCTGGTTTCCAATGGAAGAAACCCAAGCATTCTGTGTGTTTGCTTTTGTCCGCAAACCAGCCACTTGCCAAGAACCATATAACCACCGCACTCGCCGTAAATCAGGGCATTGCGGCTTCTGGCATTTTCCATGCTCACGCGGAACTGTTCTGCATTTGCCAAGCGCCCTGCATAAAGTTCGGGGTATCCACCGGGGAGGAAGACCGCGTCGGCGTCTGGGTTAGGTCCTTCGTCATTCAGTGGAGAGAAGAATTTTATTGTAGTACCAGCTTGTTGCCAAGATTTCAGCATATGCGGGTAGCAAAATGCAAAAGCCTCATCACGGGCAATAGCAATGTTTTGGCCAAGTGGCGGTAGTGACGAAACTGGCTTTTCTTTCGATTGGATTGGACTAGCCATTGCAATGAGCATATCTAAATCCAAATGCCGCAAAATTTGCTGTGCGGCTCTGTCTAGAAATACATCGAGATCGTTGTGTTCTTCAGCTTGTACCAAACCAAGATGACGGCTGGGCAAAACAAGTTCGCTGCTAGTGCGAATATGCCCAACCAAGGGAACATCCAATTTTTGCAAGGCTGATTTCAAAATATCAAAATGACGCGCGGACCCGACGCGATTCAAAATAACCCCGCCGATGCGCGTTGTTTGTCGGAAGGTTGAAAAACCCGCGATGATGGCAGCGATAGATTGGCCAAGTCCCTTACAATCAACAATGAGAACGACCGGAAGGTCTAGTGCTTCTGCAACATCTGCCGCAGAACCTGTGTCATTTGCAGCTCCGTCGAAAAGACCCATTGCGCCTTCGACAAGCAGCAAATCTGAATCGCGCGCAGCTTCATAAGCCCAATGGCACAAAGCCTCCTGCGGCATAGAGTAGCCATCGAGATTATAAGACGCTTTACCTGATGCAGCTTCATGGAATTTGGGATCAATGTAGTCCGGACCGCATTTTGCGCCCGCTACTGCATACCCCTTGTTTTTTAAAGCTCTCAGGAGGGCGAGTGTTGTAAGGGTTTTTCCTGAACCTGATGATGGCGCGGCCAGTACCAATCCGCACGCGTCAGATGAACTTGGCATTATCCTACCTGACTCTCAGATCGATTGTTCAGTGGATCAGATTTAAGGATTCGTCCGTTCAACGCGCCCAACCAATCCAAGGCGGAGCGCAGCCGCACAACTTCGCCCAGAACCACCATGGCGGGCGGCTTTATCTCGTTGTTACTGGCAGCTTCTACCGCTCCACCCAATGTGGTCTCCAGAACAGTTTGGTTTGGCAACGATGCATTGCAAATAATTGCCATCGGTTCGCCGCAATTTCGGCCTGCGTCCATCAGGTTTTGAGTAATCGTACCCAGATGCTTCATGGCCATATACATAACAATAACAGGCGCGCCTTTGGCGACGCCTTTCCAGTCGATGGCAGTTGGTGTCAATCCGGTTTGATCGTGACCGGTGAGGAATGTGACAGTCTGGTTCACGTCACGGTGTGTGACTGGAATTCCTGCGTATGCAAGACCGCCAATGCCAGCTGAAATGCCTGGCACAATGCGAAATGGGATGCCGGCATCTACCAGCGACAATGCTTCCTCGCCACCTCGGCCAAACACAAATGGATCTCCGCCTTTTAGGCGGCACACACGTTTGCCTTGCCTTGCAAGTTCGATGAGCCGTAGCGAGATATCACGCTGTTTTGGAGAAGGCTTCCCACCACGCTTGCCCGCATATTCCGTTGTCGCCGCCGGATTGGCATGGATTAAAACATCATCTCCAACCAGTGCGTCGTAGATAATTACGTCTGCCTGTTGCAGTGCATTGACGGCATGGAGCGTTAAAAGCCCGGGATCACCTGGACCGGCGCCAACAAGCCATACCCAGCCAGGTTCGAATTCTGGCAGGTTGGACAAGGTTTTTGTGGGTACGCTCTGAATCATAGCGGCAAATTAGCCCGAAGTGAGCTGCTTTGGAAGCAGAACTACGACATCCCCCTTTGCAATGACGACCTAGGCCCTTAGAGATGGAGTATGAGCGCGCGCAAACCAACAGAAAAAGCCTTGAAACGTGGCTGGACCACGGGCGCCTGCGCAACTGCAGCAACAAAAGCGAGCCTGTGCGCACTGTTTGGCGGCGGTTTTCCAGACCCTGTTTCGATTGTGCTTCCAAAGGGCGAGACACCTTCCTTTCCCTTATGTCGTGAGGAACTTGGAGCTGACTATGCAATGGCAAGCATCATCAAGGATGCCGGCGATGATCCGGATGTAACGCATGGAGCAGAAGTCTGTGTGAAAGTCGTGCGAGGTGAGGCCGGAACAGGATTGCAATTCAAAGCCGGTGAGGGCGTTGGAACAGTTACCAGAGCTGGTTTGCCCATTCCGCCGGGAGAGCCAGCAATCAATCCGGTGCCAAGGCAATTGATGGGCGCTGTCGTTGACGCGCTTTGTGAAAAATTTGAAGAGCCGGGTGACATTATTCTCGAAGTCTCGATTGTAAATGGTGTCGAGCTTGCAAAGAAAACCTGGAATCCCAGACTTGGCATTGTAGGTGGATTATCGGTCCTTGGTACGACCGGCATTGTGCATCCATTTTCATGTTCGGCATGGATTCATTCGATACATCGCGGTGTCGATGTTGCCCGTGCTGCCGGGCTGCAACATGTCGCCGGGTCAACTGGCTCTACGTCTGAAGATACAGTTCAAAAACTATATGAATTGCCTGACATTGCCCTTATGGATATGGGTGATTTTGCTGGTGGGCTCTTAAAGTATGTAAGAGCGCATCCAGTACCGCGTCTCACAATTGCAGGCGGGTTTGCCAAACTTGTTAAATTGGCTCAAGGCGCATTGGACTTGCATTCTTCGCGCTCTCAAGTGGATTTCAGCTGGTTGGCGGCGCGAATTGTCGCGCTCGGCGGGTCTGAAACGCTGGTGCAAAAAGTGCTGATTGCCAACACAGCGGCAGAAGTGCTGTCATTGGCAGGTGCAGAAAAAGAGGCTCTTGCCGCCGCATTGGCGCAAGATGTTGCCTCCAATGCGAAAAAAACTGCAGATGCGACCTTGGCAAAAGGCGGCGCAGATGCTGTTGTGTCTGTGAGTATTCTGGTTGTAGCAAGAGATGGTCGTGTATTGGCCAATTCTGCCGGAGAAAACGGGCGATGAGGCGCGGCAAACTTGGAAACAATGCCGGTACCGATAATTGAAGGCGAGGCGCCGTTGCCAACGGCACATTCCGTTCTACTCTTAGGTGGAACGACTGAAGCATTTCGTCTTGCACAGCTTTTCGCAAACCAACCTGAAATCGATGTCATAAACTCTATGGCTGGCCGCACCAGCTCTCCACGACGCCCTGCTGGACGCTTACGAATTGGCGGATTTGGAGGTGTTGAAGGGCTTGCGCAGTTCATAGTGTCAAACCGCATTATGGCTGTCATTGATGCCACACATCCTTTTGCCAGTGGAATTTCCGATAACGCATTTCGCGCGGCACAAATGTCGGGCATTCATCATTTGCTTCTCAGCCGAGCGCCTTGGGCAAAGATACAAGATGATACATGGCTAGAAGTGCCAGATATTCCGTCGGCGGTTGAACGCATTCCAAAAAACGCACGGGTTCTATTAGCTGTTGGTCGGCAAGAGGCCCCCGCGTTTGCTTCAAGAACAGATTGCTGGTTTTTGAGCCGTATGATGGAAGAACCTGCTCTGCCCATACCGCCTGGCCAAGTCATTCTGGAGCGACCTCGAGATACGGCTGACGATGAATGTGCATTGATGTCAGATCATCGTATCAACTGCGTTGTTGCAAAAAACTCCGGTGGGCCAGGTTATGCCAAGATTGAGGCTGCAAGCTGGATGGGTGTCCCAGTTGTGATGGTCAATCAACCGCCATTGCCGCCAGCAGAGCGTGTTTCTATAGTGGGCGATGCAGCTGTGTGGGTGCGTCGCTTATTTGGAATGTGAATCCTTAGACGGTTTTTTCTGAACTGCTAAAACGGCCAAACCCGCTAACAAACCCCAAAATGCGCCTGAAATCCCAAAAAGACTCATACCAGATGCCGCTGTCAGAAATGTAACCGCTGATGCCTCACGGGTGGACGGTTCTTTGAACGCTGCCACGGCGGATGCGCTAAAAGCACCTATTAAGGCCAATCCCGCGACAGCTTCAATCAAGATAGCCGGCGCTAGGCTGATGAATGCAATGGCAACACCTGCCAAAAGACCAAACAAGATATAAACTGCACCGGCAATAATAGCGGACCAGTAGCGTCTTGCTGGATCAGGATGGGCATCTTCGCTTGCGCACATTGCCGCGGTTATAGCTGCAAGGTTGACCGCATGACCGCCAAATGGCGCTGAAAGAAACGAAAACACGCCGCTGATAGCAAAAAGCGGACCTGGTTCGGGATCGTAGTTATTGATGCGTAATACCGCAGCACCGGGGATATTTTGACTCGCCATAGTCACAATAAAGAGTGGTATGGCTATACCCACCAAAGACGATAAATTGAACACAGGCACAACAAATTCCCAGCTTGGAACCAGCGCATTACTGAGAGTGGCTGCCATACTTTCTGGTAACTCAACGGCCAACATCAAAACAACGATGAATGCTGCCAGGGCTGCTGGAATTGCTAAAAACCGATTGATGCGACCGCCGATGACCCACGCTACCAAAATTGGCAGGCCAAGAATTGGATCGAAAGCAACAGCCTGAAATGGTGCAAAGCACAGACCAATGAGGATTCCCGATAGCATTGCATTTGCCAAAGGGGTTGGGATCGCATTGACGGCGCGGCCAAGTGGCTTCCAGACGCCGGCCGCTGTCAGTAAAACACCCGCCACAAGAAACGCACCAACAGCCGCAGCAAACCCACCTTCTGGAATTGCAGCTGTTGCTAAAAGAGCAGCGCCCGGTGTGGACCACGCAGCGCTGATTGGCATCTTCTTCCAAATGCTTAGAACGATGCCGAGCAGGCCCATTGAAATGGAAAGGGCAAGAAGGCCGGAAGCCGCTTGCTCCTGTGTCGCACCAACAGCGGATAATCCCTGAAGTATAACGGCAAACGAACTGGCAAAGCCAACGAATGCAACAAGACAGCCCATGAAGAAGGCTTGCAGGGAGAAGTCTTTTATCATGATGCCGTTTGAGCATGGTTATCAGGAGCACGCAATTGTCAGTTACTGTTGGTTGTATTTTTTATCTTGATTGGATACCGGCCACTTTTGCTGTCGTAATCGCGGGTTCAAGTGACTTTTCATCAAAGGAAGCTTTGCGAAATTGTGCGGTGCACGCTAAAAGATGAAAAAGTAGTTCTAAGACTTTCTTCCAATACGCTTATTATCGGGGTCCGTACCGCCTATGGCTATTTCCAAAATTCTCGTCGCCAACCGATCTGAAATTGCAATCCGTGTTTTCCGTGCAGCCAATGAACTCGGTTTGAAGACCGTGGCTGTTTTCGCAGAAGAAGACAAACTTGCGCTGCACCGCTTCAAATCGGATGAAGCTTATCAGATTGGCAAAGGACCACATTTGGATGAACAAATGGGCCCCATTGAAGCCTATTTGTCCATTGATGAGATTTTGCGTGTTGCTAAAGAATCTGGCGCGGATGCCATTCACCCAGGTTATGGGTTTTTGTCTGAAAGCCCGGAATTTGTGGATGCCTGTAATGCAGCCGGTGTAATCTTCATCGGCCCTACTGCGGACACTATGCGTTCCCTTGGAAACAAAGTATCTGCTCGTAACTTGGCAGTAAAAGCTGGCGTGCCGGTGGTCCCGGCTACAGACCCACTGCCAGATGACATGGATGAAGTGCACAAGCTTGCTGAAGAAGTAGGTTATCCGGTTATGCTGAAAGCCTCCTGGGGCGGCGGTGGCCGAGGCATGCGGTCGATCCGTTCTGCGGATGATTTGTCGCGTGAAGTTCTGGAAGGCAAGCGCGAAGCCCGTGCTGCTTTCGGTAAGGATGAAGTTTATCTCGAAAAATTGGTTGAACGTGCGCGCCACGTTGAAGTTCAGCTTCTTGGCGATTCGCATGGCAATTTAGTTCATTTGTTTGAGCGTGATTGTTCTGTTCAACGCCGAAACCAAAAGGTTGTGGAGCGCGCTCCTGCGCCATATCTCGACCAAGCACAGCGCGACGAGCTGTGTGACTACGCGTTGAAAATTGGCAAAACGGCCAGCTACCGTGGTGCTGGTACCGTTGAGTTTTTGATGGATGCAGATACGAACAAGTTCTACTTCATCGAAGTTAACCCACGCGTTCAAGTCGAGCACACGGTGACAGAAGAAGTTACCGGCGTGGATATCGTCAAGGCGCAAATTCATATCGCTGAAGGCGCAGCAATTGGTGAGCCGGAATCCGGTGTGCCGTTGCAAAAAGATATGCGTCTCAACGGCCATGCTGTGCAGTGCCGCATAACGACGGAAGATCCGGAACAAAACTTCATTCCCGATTATGGCCGTATCACTGCGTACCGGGGTGCAACTGGTTTCGGCATTCGCCTTGATGGTGGAACCGCTTATTCAGGTGCGGTGATCACGCGTTTTTATGATCCTTTGTTGGAAAAAATTACAGCTTGGGCACCTACTTATTTGGAAGCTATTCAGCGAATGGACCGTGCTTTGCGCGAATTTCGTATCCGCGGCGTTGCAACCAATTTGCTGTTCCTTGAGAATATTATCAGCCACGCAGATTTTCGTGAAAACCGATATACAACACGGTTTATCGATACAACACCTGCGTTGTTTGACACTTCTTCACGTAAAGATCGCGCGACCAAGTTGCTGACATACATTGCGGATGTGACAGTGAACGGCCATCCTGAGGCCAAAGATCGTCGGCGTCCTGACCCTGAAGCAGCAAAGCCAGTTGTTCCACGCTTTGAAGGCGAACCACGTCCCGGTACCAAACAGCGTTTGGATTTGGATGGGCCGGAGGCATTTGCAAAATGGATGCGTGCTGAAACCCGAGCCTTGGTAACAGACACGACCATGCGCGATGGACACCAGAGCTTGCTGGCAACCCGCATGCGGACCTACGACATGGTCAATGTGGCTGATGCTTATGCAACTGCTTTACCAAATTTGTTCTCCCTTGAGTGCTGGGGTGGGGCGACCTTCGACGTGGCGATGCGCTTCTTGCAGGAAGATCCTTGGGAGCGCTTGGCCAAAATTCGTCAAGAAGTACCGAACCTTCTGTTGCAGATGTTACTGCGTGGTTCCAACGGCGTTGGATACACCAACTATCCAGATAATGTTGTGAAGGATTTCGTCGCTAAAGCTGCATCCGGCGGGATCGATCTATTCCGAGTGTTTGACTGCCTTAACTGGGTAGAAAACATGCGGGTGTCGATGGACGCAGTTTGTGAAGCTGAGAAACTTTGTGAAGGTGTCATTTGTTACACGGGCGACATTATGGACCCGGACCGTGCGAAGTATAATTTAAAATACTACGTCAATCTGGCCAAGGAATTGGAAGCTGCCGGCGCGCATATCATTGGCCTGAAAGATATGGCCGGTTTGTTGAAGCCAAAGGCCGCGACTGTTCTTATCAAAGCACTGCGCGATGAGACTGAATTGCCGATCCATTTCCACACGCACGATACCTCTGGCATTTCAGCGGCGACCGTATTGGCTGCTGTGGATGCAGGTGTTGATGCAGTTGATGCTGCCATGGATGCCTTTTCTGGCCTCACGTCTCAACCTTGTCTTGGTTCCATTGTGGAAGCATTGAAAGGTACTGAGCGTGATACTGGTCTTGATCCGAAAGCTATCCGCAAGATTTCATTCTATTGGGAGGCTGTGCGCAACAAATACGCAGCGTTTGAGCCAGACCTGAAAGCAGGCGCATCTGAGGTGTATCTGCACGAAATGCCAGGCGGTCAGTTCACGAATTTGAAAGAGCAGGCCCGCTCCCTTGGCCTTGAAAGTCAGTGGCACGACGTTGCTCAAACCTATGCTGATGTTAACCAAATGTTTGGGGATATTGTGAAGGTAACACCATCGTCCAAAGTGGTGGGCGACATGGCATTGATGATGGTCTCGTCCGGGTTAACTGTTGCAGATGTTGAAGATCCTAATAAGGATATCGCCTTTCCAGAGTCAGTTGTTCAACTCATGCGTGGCGACCTTGGTCAGCCACCAAATGGCTGGCCAAAAGATATTCAGAAAAAAGTTCTGAAGGGCGAAGCACCGATTGAAGTGGTGCCTGGTTCCTTGTTGCCGCCTGCTGACCTTGCGCAAGAAAAAACCGATATAGAAGAAGCTATTGAACGCTCCGTCAGTGAATACGAGCTGGCATCTTATTTGATGTATCCAAAGGTTTTTACCGACTATGCGCGCGCGCAAGCCGTTTACGGCCCAGTTAGCGTATTGCCAACACCTGTGTATTTCTACGGCCTAGAATCAGGCGATGAAATTATGGTTACGTTGGAGCAGGGGAAAACACTTGTAGTCCGTTGTCAGGCTATTGGTGAGCCGGATGATGACGGTATGGTTCGCGTATTCTTCGAGCTCAATGGTCAACCGCGTATCATCAAAGTTCCAGATCGGAACCGCGCTGATGCTGTTGTTGTGCGTCAGAAAGCCGATCCGGCCAATGATGCACATGTGGCTGCTCCAATGCCGGGCGTGATTTCTCAGATCAATGTTAAGACAGGTCAGGATGTCTCGGCGGGAGATGTTTTATTGTCTATTGAAGCGATGAAAATGGAAACCGCGATCCATGCTGAATCAGATGGAAAAGTCATCGAAGTGCTTGTGAAAGCTGGTGATCAGATTGATGCCAAAGACTTGCTGGTTGTGGTTGAGGCAGCTCAATAAAAACCAAAACTCAATGTCCCGACTAATGCCGGGACACCGAGCGTAATTTAAAAACCTGTCGCTTCTCCTTGGAATGTATAGGCGATCTCTTCGCGCAGATCTATGGTCGCCTTCTTGCCCACGTTTTTTGTGTGCTCATCCATCCAGATATGCGCCGCTGCGCGACCTTTGTCACGAAGATGAGTTAAAAACTTCCACTCTGCATTGCTCTTCGATGATGCTGATAGCGGCTCTTCATCGTTTTCCATGGAGATGCGGTGCATGCGAATTTTGGAGTATTCCAGCTCCGACAATTTGCCTTCATCAATAAGACGGGACACAAATTCCATGGCGCGAAACTCTCGCAATAATGAGCTGTTAAATGTGATTTCATTCACACGGTTCAAAATCTCGCGTGCAGATTTTGGAGTTGCTTTACGTTCAATTGGATTGATCTGAACCAAAAGAATGTCGTTGCTTTGCGTGTTTTTGAAAAATGGAAATAGCACTGGATTGCCCATAAATCCACCATCCCAATACGGTATTCCCTCGATTTCTACCGCATGAAACATGTAAGGCAAGCAAGCTGAAGCAAGAACTGCATCTGCGGTGATTTCTTTTGTTTCGAAGACCCGGACTTTGCCGTTTTGAACATTGGTTGCGCCCAAAAACAGCTTTACGCCTTTGCAGTTCTGGACTCGGTCGAAATCTACCATTTCCTCTAGGATATCACGTAACGGATTGAGGTTGAGCGGATTGTAATCGTAGGGCGAGTAAAAGCGCGTGATGACATCGCTCATCAGATAGCCTGGGGACATATCCAACGACCAGTTACCGAACATCGTATCCATGAGCGTTCGCTGCACGGGAGAGAAATTGGAGGCTTGGCTAACAGCACGCCAGAAGCGTTCCATATGTTCGCGTGCACCGTCGATACCGCCATCTTCAAAGCCATCGGCAAGGACAACAGCATTCATGGCACCAGCGCTCGTGCCGGAAATACCTTCAATGTCGAAGGTGCCTTTTTCCAGCAACGCATCCAAAACACCCCAAGTGAAGGCTCCGTGTGAACCGCCGCCTTGAAGCGCGAGGTTTATGAGTTTTCCATTTGGGTTTGGCACAATCAGAGTGCCGTCCAGCCGCCATCGACCGATAACGGTGTACCGGTAATTTGAGCGGCGGCTTCTGTGCAAAGAAACGCTACAATATCGCCAATTTGTTCAGTGGTCGCAAATTCTTTGGTTGGTTGACGGGCCAGCATGACCTCGCGAATAACTGTTTCGCGGTCCATGTTGTGAGTCTTCATTTGCTCTGGAATTTGTGAGTCGATCAATGGTGTCATGACATAACCGGGGCACACTGCATTGCAGGTGACGTTCTGTTCTGCCAATTCCAGAGCCACAGATTTGGTAAACCCAACTACACCATGTTTGGCTGCGACGTATGCTGATTTATAGGGTGAGGCTGTGAGCCCGTGCGCGGATGAAATATTGACAATACGTCCCCAACCAAATTCTTTCATGCCCGGCACCGCCGCACGAGTTGTATGAAACACGGATGACAGATTAATCGCCATAATCGCGTCCCATTTTTGCGCAGGGAAGTCTTCGACCGGAGATACGAACTGAATACCGGCATTATTGACCAGAATAGAAACGGCTCCGAGTTCCTTTGTGGCACTTTCAACAAATGATACACAGGCATCTGCGTTTGACATATCCGCGCTAATGAAAATGGCTTTTACGCCAAATTCTTTTGCCAAGTCGGCGGCTATCGCGTGGTCTTCATCGCTGTTTGTATAAGAGTTGATCGCGACATTCGCACCCGCTTTGGCGAGTTGTCGTGCGATTCCAAGTCCGATTCCAGATGTTGAACCGGTGATGACTGCGTTCTTACCTTGCAACATGAAATGTTCCCGTGCCTTTTGTGAGATTTAAACCTATATAGGGTTTGCAGAAATTATTTTGCAACGCACAATCGCTTGA
The DNA here is from genome assembly GCA_045107035.1 of Hyphomicrobiales bacterium. Taxonomy (GTDB): domain Bacteria; phylum Pseudomonadota; class Alphaproteobacteria; order Rhizobiales. The sequence goes on along the minus strand of JBGCFS010000124.1, from coordinate 11,986 downwards.
TCTGATCATGTTGGCATCAGAATTTCGACATTTGAGGGTGCGGTGCAGCAAATTTGGACCGACTGATGAACGATCTCTCCAAACCTTTTTCCAGGCGTGACAGTGTAGGTGTGAATGTTGGTGGCATTCAGGTGGGTGGCAGCACGCCAGTTGTCGTGCAGTCTATGACCAATACTGATACGGCAGACATTGACGCCACAGTAAAACAGGTCGCTGCCTTAGCGCGCGCTGGATCAGAGCTGGTGCGTATTACAGTGGACCGTGATGAAGCAGCAGCAGCCGTGCCGGCGATCCGCGAAAGACTCGCGATTCTGGGCCTTGATGTGCCGCTGATTGGCGACTTTCATTACATTGGCCATAAGCTATTGGCCAATCATCCTGCTTGTGCAGAGGCGCTTGCAAAGTACCGAATTAACCCTGGAAATGTTGGTTTTGGTAACAAGAAAGACAAGCAATTTGCGCAAATCATTGAGACCGCGATTGAACTCAATAAGCCTGTCCGGATTGGAGTAAATTGGGGGTCTCTGGACCAAGAGCTATTGACGCGGTTAATGGATGAAAATGCAGAAGCAACGCAGCCGATTTCGGCATCGGAAGTTATGCATGAAGCGATTATTCAATCTGGCCTGATTTCAGGCAAACTTGCTGAAGAAATTGGCTTGTCCCGTGACAAGATTATTTTATCGGCCAAGGTCAGTCAGGTGCAGGATTTGGTTGCCGTCTACACGCAACTTGCTCAGCGCTGTGATTACGCGCTGCATCTTGGTCTTACCGAAGCTGGTATGGGGTCTAAGGGAATTGTGGCATCATCAGCAGCTCTTGGTATCTTGCTTCAGCAGGGTATTGGAGACACAATTCGTATCTCTCTTACGCCTCCGCCCGGCGGAGATCGCACCCGAGAAGTTCAGGTCGCTCAAGAGCTGTTACAGACCATGGGTTTCCGCTCATTTGTGCCGATTGTGGCCGCGTGCCCTGGCTGTGGGCGAACTACGTCTACTGTGTTCCAGGAACTGGCTGAACAAATTCAAAAAGACTTGCGTGAAAACATGCCTGCATGGCGGGAGAAATATCCCGGCGTTGAAGCGCTAAAGGTTGCCGTTATGGGGTGCATCGTAAACGGTCCTGGCGAAAGCAAACACGCTGATATCGGCATTTCGCTCCCTGGAACAGGAGAAAATCCGGCGGCGCCTGTATTCATCGATGGGAAGAAGTCAGCAACTTTACGCGGCGCCACGATTGCGGAGGATTTCCGGGTGATGGTAGATACCTACATTGAAGAACGGTTTGGCGCGTAGCTTGCACTATTTCTAGGATTAGTCTCGATTGCCGCGATGATTTCTGAGTTCGCCACCTGTGAACTCAGCAAATGTCGGTTGATTATCCATGAACTCGCGAACATCTTCGAAGGAGAGCGGCCGATACGAATTGCTGTCCACTCCCACATCCATGCTTTTGGAATACGGTTCAGTGTCCAAACGTCCGTGCACATGGCCAAAAAGGTGCCATGAGCCGCGCCAAGATTTATCCCATTCGCGCATTGGATAGTGGCACAAAACGATCTTTTGCCCATCTAATGAGATCGTCTTCATCAATTGAATGGAGGCAAAACTACCTGCACAATCTCGTATTGTTATCTGATCGTGATTGCCTTCAATGAGATGGATTTCACCATTCAAGCGATCAGCAAATGAATTTGCGGGGGCGTCAGACGCCATTCCAAAATCACCGAGATGCCAGACAATATCTTTGGGCCCAACAACTTTGTTCCAATTATTGACGAGTGTTTCATTCATTTCCTCAATCGATGCGAAAGGCCGTTTGCTGAGATGAATAATTCTCTCGTGGCCAAAATGCGTGTCGGAGATGAAAAATGTTTCTGGCACGGCTTAGGATTGCCGATCTGCGATGAAGCTAGCGATTGCTTTTAATGTGTTGGCATTTTCACCAAATGGCGCAAGGATTTCATGTGCCTCTTCTACCTGCTCCTCAAGATGTTGTTTGGCTGTTTCCAACCCCAGAAAATCAACCAATGTTGCTTTTCCGGCCGCTTCATCTTTACCCGCTTGCTTACCGAGTGTGGCCGCGTCGCCTGTTCTGTCTAAAATATCATCTGCCAATTGAAATGCCAGGCCGATCACATCTCCAAAACGGCTCATGGTATTTACTGAAACATCTGAAGCATCGGCCAATGTTGCACCGGCAGTGCACGCAAACTTTAACAAAGCGCCTGTTTTCATCGCTTGCATGGATTTAATACTGGTGGCGGATTGTTTAGGTGCCGTCGTACCGTGCCTGCCTTCTGCGGCTAGATCAAGCATCTGTCCGCCAACCATTCCTGCAGCGCCAGCAGTTTTTGCAAAACAAGCAACAACATTTAACCGTACTACAGGCTCTGAGTGTATTGTTTCTCGTGTCAGTAGCTCAAATGCAAAGGTCTGCAGAGTGTCGCCCACTAAGATTGCAGTCTCTTCATCGAATTTTTTATGAGTCGTTGGCTGTCCTCGTCGTAGATCATCATTGTCGAGCGCGGGTAAATCATCGTGAACCAGACTATAGCTGTGGACACATTCCAATGCTGCACCGGCCAGTAAGGTTCCCTCGTCGCGGCGGCCGAAAAGCGCTGCGCTTTCGACTAACAAGAAAGGTCTAAGACGTTTCCCACCGTTGAGCGTCGCATAGGCCATTGCATCCAATAACGGCCGTGGAGCGCCATTTTCTGCTTGGGCAAAAATTTGGGCTTCCAACAATGCATTAATTTGCCGTCCGTGTGCGGCAATGTCTTGCAATAGAATTTCATAAGTGTTGGGCATGGTTTGCTCAGCTTAGTGCAGATTGAATGTGTGATATCAGCGCGTTCACGCTGCGTCGAGCCGTGGAAACAGCGAATGTTCATCAGGCTTAACAATGCTGGTCCTGTTAAGCACCACGAGCATCGCTTTTAAAGCATCGCCCAAATGTGCAAACCAGCAGTGATTTTCTCCATTTGTATTCTCAAGGCAAAAGATACTCTCATTTGAAAAGAGCCGCATGGTGGGTGAAATGAGATCATGGTTTCCGTCCATATAAACCGGCAAGCAACGCTCATTGAAACGTTTTTCCACGGCTTCAAACGCTTGTTTGGTGTGTGTGATGAATTTCTTTTGCTGCTGATCATAAAAGCAGGCATCAGCATAGATATGTGCATGACTACTAGGCGATTGACGTAGGATCATTGCAGGGTCGGCCCAGTTCCCCATCGATGCGCAGAAAAAACAGCAAGCATCACTAAGACTTTTAGTAGCAAATCGTGCACCGCTGTGGAACGAACCACGTTCCCAAACGGATTGGGCCCAATTGCCATTTTTCTGGTCAAGCAAAAGCCAATCCTGCACGTCAAGACCATCAAGCCCAATGCCAAAGGGAACGCTGTTTTCATCGGTAGACACTAATTTGTCGGCATCAATTGGCAGATATTCAAGACATTTTCTGAGTGTTTCTTTTGTCTTTGAGAGCGAATGCCCGCTCGGCTGTCCGCCATCGACAAGAGGGTCAAAATTTAACTGCTGCATTCATCAAATCACTAATCTGGAAAACGAATAAAATTGATTCTCTATTAGCACCCATGTTGTAAGTTTTGCATCTGGTTGCAAATGGCAATGATTTGGGTCGGAAAGAACGTTGGCCAATAAGGGAAGATTTTCTGGGGGCATTTGGGGCTGGGTTTTGGGTGGTAGTATCACTCGGCCGGGCGCGCTTTTGCGCACCTGGGTAAGGCGTTTCATCATTATTGCAGTGCTGCTTGTCTTTGCGCCGCTGTACCTCGTTCCGGCATACACTGTGGTCGCGCCACAATTTACCAATCTCATGTTGTGGCGCTTGGCGGAAGGCAAGGGGATCAACCGGCAATGGGTATCTCTCGACGAAATGTCGCCAAACCTGGTGAATGCCGTTCTATCCAGCGAGGATGGCCGCTTTTGTCTGCACAATGGAGTCGATTGGCAGGCTGTCGAGATCGTAATTGATGATCTGATTGATGGCGGGGAGCCGCGCGGCGCCAGCACGATGACCATGCAACTCGTCAAAAACCTGTTCTTGTGGCCGAGTCGATCCTATATCCGCAAGGGCCTGGAAGTCCCATTGGCAATTTACGGAGACCTTGTTTGGTCGAAGCGACGAACGGCAGAAATGTATCTGAACGTTGTGGAATGGGGCCCTGGCATTTATGGCGCTGAGGCAGCATCACGGCGCTATTTCGGAAAAACCTCCGCAAGATTATCTATGAAAGAAGCAAGTTTGTTAGCAACGGCTCTGCCGAATCCTTTGCTAAGGAATCCGCGCAAACCCAGCGATGGTCATAAACGCCTTGCCGCAACTGTTGAAGACCGCGCTCGCAAAGCTGGCGGATTGTTTTCCTGCACAGATCGAACCTGAGTCTATTCATATGGGCAGCAACGCTATTTTTGCACTCAGCAACAACAAAAGAGGAAGCCCACATAGCTATTCGCCGATGATTGTTCCTTCGCGGCGTGGGTCTGCTCCGCCAGTCAACCATTTCTCTCCAATTAGAATGCCATGCAAACCGGAGGTCAGGTTTCGTACATTCACCTTATAGCCAAGCTCTTCAAGAGCTGGTCCAAGGGTCTCGGCGGCGGTTCCTGCTTCAACATCATAGGTGCCAAAACGATTCACCAGATGTGGCATATTAATTGATGTTTGCAGATTGAGGTCCCAATCAAGGTGGGCGATCAACGTTTTTGCAACATAGCCAATGATGCGGCTACCACCAGGGCTACCAATGGCAAGGTACGGTGCTCCGCCCTGCATCACAATTGTTGGTGCCATGGATGAACGCGGGCGTTTCCCTGGCTCAATCCGGTTGGCGATCGGGTAGCCATTATTATGTGTGCGAAATGAGAAATCTGTTAGCTCGTTGTTCAACAGGAACCCGCCGGCCATGAGACGAGAGCCAAAAACATTTTCAATTGTGGTTGTCATGGAAACGACGTTTCCAGACGCATCGCGAATTACAAAGTGGCTTGTTGAAGGTAACTCAATTGACTCGTCGTCGGCCTGATATAAGGCATGATCAAATTCAGGCTCACCCGGGGCGACTTCTTCCAAGCGGTTCTCGCGCATTAAGACGCCGCGGTTTGCAAGGTACCCGTCTGCGATCAAGCCTTTTGTGGGCATTGGCACATAGTCATGATCCGCCATATAGCGACCACGATCTGCAAACGCGAGACGGGATGCATCTCCGATAAGGCGCCAAGCCTGCGTGCTGTTCGGCCCCAAACCCTTTAAATCATAAGCGCGCAGGGTTCCTAAAATTTGACCAACTGTGAGAGCTCCTGAAGAAGGAGGCCCCATACCGCAAACTTCGAATCCACGATAGTCAACACAGATCGGTGCCCGCTCTTTAACGCGGTAGGCCGACAGATCGTCCATAGTCATGATACCAGGATTGCCCGGCGCGGATTGAATTGCGCTTACGATTTGCTCGCCAATAGCTCCCTTATAGAACGCATCAGTTCCTTGCTCGGATATGAGCCTTAATGTATCCGCATACGCTTGGTTTGTTAGCTTATCGCCGGTCTTGAGCGGTGATCCATCATCGTTGAAAAAATATGCCTTTGTGCTGTCAAAGCGGGACAGGCGCTCTTTGTCTCCGTCAATCAAAGCTGCTAGGCGCGGAGAAACTGGAAAACCTGCCTCTGCAATACCAATGGCACCATCGAACAAGGTTGCCCACGGCATTGAACCATAGCGACCATGTACTGCTTCCAACAGTTTTGGCGTTCCAGGGACACCAACTGAACGACCACCAACAACCGCATCAAAAAACTTGAGAGGGTTGCCTTCTTCATCTTGAAATAGGGTTGGCGTTGCGCCCATTGGCGCTGTTTCGCGGCCATCAAAAGTCGTCAGGCGATTGTTTTCAGCATCCCAATAGACAAGGAAGGCCCCTCCGCCAATGCCTGAAGACTGCGGCTCTACAAGTCCGAGCGCTAGTTGTACTGCCACCATCGCATCAATAGCATTACCGCCATTGCGCAAAATAGCCGCACCCGCCTCGCTTGCGATAGGGTTTGCGGTTGCAATCATCCAATTTAGAGAACGCACATTGGCGGCTTCTGCACCAACAAGATCAATACTTACAGGAGCTACTGCAGCTTCATCGGTGCCGGCTTCAGGTGCAACAGAATCTGCGGCCTGTTGCGCATATGCAGGTGCGACTGCCAATGCTGCAGCAAACGAAGCGTTTAAAAGAACGGCGCGTAAAAGTGCGGGGTAAGCCATAAATCAAATCCGTATGATCAAAACACTGTAGGCATCTTGTAACGCGCCTTTTGCCAGCGTTAAAGGGCTGAAACGGATCAATTGCAAATACTAACTGTTTGCACAGGTGGTATTGTGGATCAGGCGTTCCATGGTTCTGTTTCAGAACGTGTCTTTTTGGTTTTGATGGAACGCCGGATCTTTGGGTTTGTTGCTCAGGCAGCCTGGAACTTAAGCGCCAATCCATTCAGGCAATGGCGTTTGCCGGTTGGCTGTGGTCCGTCATTGAAAATATGACCAAAATGGCCGCCACAACGGCGGCAATGTACTTCTGTACGGGTCGCAAAAAGCTTGTTGTCTGTTTTTGTACCAATGGCATTTGGAAGAGCTTCATAGAAGCTCGGCCAGCCTGTACCACTGTCATATTTGGCTTTGGAGGAGTAAACGGGTAGTTCGCAGCCGCCACAAATAAATGTGCCTTCGCGGTTTTCTTTGTTTAGTGCGCTTGAGTGTGGACGCTCCGTTGCTTCTTTGCGAAGAACGTTAAATTCTGCACTGCCTAGCACTTGGCGCCATTCAGCTTCGCTTTTTGTAATTTCAAAGGTGCCTTCAGCCGCATTCACGCTTTGCGTTGATTTCAACCCAAATGCGCCAGCGATACCAGCAATACCAAGCAGGCCAGCACCACCCATAAGAATTTCTCTACGTGTCATTCGTTGTCTCCTTGTTCATTGCCTTTTGGCGTTATTGTTATCTTGCCCCTGAGAATTTCGTAACAGGGCGCAGTCCGAATTTCTCAGGGGCATTGCTGATCAGACAATTTTAGTTGTCCAGTCAACAAGCCTTGTTCTTACGAAGCAGGCAGCAGCACTTTGTCGATCACATGGATCACACCGTTGGACTGCTTAACGTCCGCAATTGTTACTTTGGCCACATTGCCTTGACCGTCTTTGATCATCACTGTGTCACCCTCATACATAATGGTGAACTTGCATCCACCAACAGTAGTAACAGGGTGCATGCCTTTATCCTCATCAACCATCTTCACAATGGCGTCAGACATCGCGTTAGCTGCAATCACATGGCAAGTCAGGATTTTTGTAAGTTGATCTTTGTTCTCTGGTTTCAAAAGAGTATCTACAGTGCCGGCTGGCAGTGCGGCAAACGCATCGTTTGTTGGCGCGAATACTGTGAAGGGACCATCGCCCATAAGCGTATCAACAAGGCCCGCAGCTTTTACGGCCGCAACCAATGTTGTGTGGTCTTTGGAATTCATCGCATTTTCAACGATGTTTTTGCTGATAAGCATATCTGCGCCACCCACCATTGGGTTGCCTGCATGAGATGCGGCGTTGAGAGCGCTTGCGCCAAAGCCGATGATAAGAGCTGTGGAAGCTGCGAGCAGTGTTTTTGAAAGTGTCATTTTTATCTCCTGTTAGTCCCTTTGGATTGGAAGGACATTGGGAGACACGGACGTCGTGCAGAATAGTTTCAAATTATTTTGAGAAAATCAGACTTTAATGATTTTCCCGGTTGCCAGAATGGCTCCGGTTGGCTGACCAGTGGGGGATCCGCCCTTGGGTTCATCACTAATGGCAAACAGGCCACGTAAGAGCGCGTCAGACAGTTCTGGTTTAATTTTCACAACATTGGTGATTTCGTCTGCCGGCATAACGCCAAGGGATACAGGGGCTGCGTCTCCATCAATCAACCACAGTTCAAAATCGCGGTTTGCTGCAGCAGAACCCGCCAAACGACGCAAATGGAACTCAGAATTCTCAGGGTCAAAAATACCAATCACTTGAATTTCGTAAGTCTGATTGGTGATGTCGGCCAGATACATTGTATCGGACCCATCTTTGAAGCGTGCGTCATTCCACACAAACAGACCGATCAGCAAAACAGCAACGGCAGAGGCCATGGCAGGTAGACGCCAGTTCTTCAATTTTGATAGTAAACCAGTTGTCTGTTTTTCCGGCCCAAATAGCCTATCCTGAGCAGAGTTGAAAATGGCTTCTGGTGCTGGCGCTGGTTCGAAGGCTTCCGCTTGTCCAGAAAGCTGCTCTTCCCAATTAAGTAAGCGCTCTTGAAGAGCTGCATCAGTTTCCAGTGCTCTTTGAAAGGCCAAACGCTCAGCATGAGGGAGCACACCAATTGCATATTCTGCAATTGTTGCATCGTCATACTTTGGCTGTTTGTCCTGCGCGCTCATCGCTGTAGGCACTCTTTCAATTTTAAAAGGCTGCGGCGCAGCCAGGTTCTCATTGTGTTGACAGGAATTTCATATTTATCAGCCAGTTCCTGGTAAGAATACCCTTCCAAATATGCGCCTTGTACAGCTGCGGCATGGTCTGGTTGTAACTCTTCCAGGCATGCGTCAATCTGCATGCGGTCGGAGGCATCCATCGCGGCCTTTTCTGGATTTGGCGCGTCGCTTGCCAAGTCATAGACTTCCTCAATATCAACAGCCGCTGGCTTTCTTGCCCGCAAACGGTCGATGGATTCATTCCGTGCTATGGAAATCAACCAAGTCATAGGGCTGTAGTGTGACGGCGCGTAGCTTTCGGCCTTGCGCCAAATTTTTACATAGGTTTCCTGCAGTGCGTCTTCGGCTTCACTTCGATTTTTTAAGATACGGAGACAAACGCCAAATAGTTTCGCGGAAGTGCGGTTCCATAGGTCCTGAAATGCAGTTCGATCACACAAAGCAATTCGTGCCAGCAGCGTGTTAATCTCGCTTCGGGCAGTTTCTTGTTGATCAGGAATGATCCGTGACGTCATGAAAAGCGTGCAAACCTATGCTTTGCCGCATCATGTAGCCATGACGAGGCAGAATTTATATCTGCGCCTTGATGCATGTTAATTCTGACAGGTTCAGATTGCTAGGCTGAATGAAAGAAATTTAAAATTTCCCTCGCCTTATGTCGTTCAGGACAGAGTAGAATCTAAAAACGAAAATGGTTTGATTAGCTGAGTGCGGCAACAGCGCGTTTCGCCATTACCTTTACTAAATTTGCGCGATAAGTAGCCGATCCATGTATGTCGGAAAGCATTTCATCTTCATCAACGGATGCGTTAGCGACAGCGTCGGTTGACCAATTGCTGGTAAGTGCCGTTTCCATTTCTTCGTGTCGGAACACACCGTCAGAGCCCGCACCGGTTACCGCAATCCGTGGGGAGCCATCCTTGTGCAGAGCTACGAAAACGCCCGCCATTGCATAGCGTGAAGCTGGGTTGGCAAATTTCGAATACGCGGCTTTTGTTGGTACTTTAAACGAAATATGAGTGATCAGTTCGCCTTCGTCCAATGCGGTTTCAAACATACCAGCGAAAAAATCGGCTGCAGAAAAATTTCGCGTATTTGTGTGGATTGTCGCATCTAACGCGACAACCGCAGCAGGATAGTCAGCGGCTGGATCATTGTTGGCAACAGAACCACCAAGTGTACCCATGTTGCGCACATGCGGATCGCCGATGTGGGATGCCAAATCAGCCAAGGCCGGAATAGCCGCTTTAATGTCAGCAGAACTGGCAACTTCTGCATGTGTTACGGCAGCACCAATGGTCACGGTATCAGTAGTAACGTTGATGCCGCCAAGGGCTTCAATTTGTTTGATGTCTATTACATCTGAAGGCGCTGCCAATCGCTGCTTCATGGTTGGCAGTAGCGTTTGCCCCCCAGATAGGAATTTGGGGTCTTCAGAATTAGAGAACAAACGCACAGCGTCTTCAATATTGGCCGGGCGGTGATAATTGGTTTCATACATAGCCTAGTCTCCCGCTCACTCTGCTGCTTGGCTGGCATTGCCAGTCATTTCATCGGCCGCTGCCTGGATGGATTTCACAATGTTCTGGTAGCCGGTGCAGCGACAAATATTGCCTTCTAACTCTGCCCGAATGGTCGCTTCATCGAGTTTCGCCCCATGGCGTTCGATCATATCAACCGCAGCCATAATCATGCCGGGCGTGCAAAAGCCGCACTGTAATCCATGATGTTCTTTGAAAGCCGCTTGGACAGGATGAAGCTCGTCGCCATTTGCCAAACCTTCAATTGTTGTGACTTCAGCGCCGTCAGCTTGGGCTGCCAGCATCGAACAACTTTTTACTGCCGTGCCGTTCACATGCACAACGCATGCACCGCATTGCGAGGTATCGCAGCCAATATGTGTGCCGGTTAGGTTATGATGGTCCCGAATGTAGTCTACCAGCAGCGTGCGGTCCTCTACGTCCGTAGAGACTTGTCGTCCATTTATTGTCATTGCAACAGTGGTCAAACGTTTGCTCCAAATCTTAAAGGCGCTCTTCATAGCGGTCTTTTGGCCGTTAACCCTTTTAAACCTAACGGTTTGCTTCGTGAAGTCGTTTTAAAACTAAATTCCTAAAACGTTTTCGGCAAACAGGATTAAAAGGACTTTATACAAAATTGTAGGGTGCGCTAGCCCATGTTAAAAACCATCAGCAGTGCTATTATCACGCCGACTGCAATGATACCCCACATAACCGGGCCGCCTAAAGTGCCCTTGCCAGCTTCCACCTCCAATGCTTCTTCCGCATCGTGAACGGCTTCGCCAATCTCGCGCGCAACGTCCGAAATATTGTCGCCGTGACCCACTTCGTTTTCAGATTTGGGTGTTATGGCGACGGGGCGCGGCTCTTCCGATATTTCGGCTTCAGCGCTTCCGCCTAATTTTTCTGAAAAGCTCCCGAAGAACTCTCCAGCCATTCTCTTTGCCGTGCTTTCGATAAGGCGCCCGCCGAGTTGCGCCAGCTTGCCGCCAACTTGCGCTTTTGCTGTATAGTTCAGGATGGTTTCGGAGCCGTCTTCGGTGAGTTTCACCTCGGCGCCGCCTTTGGCAAAGCCAGCCACACCACCTTTGCCTTCGCCAGAAATCTTGTAGTTTTCAGGTGGGTTTATGTCTGACAGTGTGACAGACCCTTTGAATTTGGCTTTAACCGGGCCAACTTTGGTCGTGACTACAGCCGACATTTCTGTATCGGAAGTCATTTCCAGGCTTTCACAGCCTGGGATACATTCTTTCAGGATTTCAGGGTCATTCAGTGCAGCCCACACTTTTTCACGTGGCGCGGGAATGCGGTATTCTCCAGACATATCCATGATGTGACCTCCTGCGTTTGATGTTTCCTGAAACTTGCACGCTGGACACTCTTTCAGCAAGGATGCCCTTTCTAATGCACAGGATTCTTTTCCAGTTCGTGGCCACGGCCACGTCTGTATTCTTGATTTTCTTCATCTGTAAAATGCGATTGGTTGGGAGCCACGTTATTTTGGTTCATCCATCTGTTGGGCTTTCCAAAGAAACTTTGCTATAGCCGCCGCAATCGGTTTTGGAGCCAGAATGAAGAACGATATTAAAATGCTGGAAACGCCCGGCTGGGCAGACTACGCGCTGTTGGACAGTGGTGAAGGTCGTAAGCTGGAACGATATGGCGATGTGATCATTGACCGGCCTGACGCGCAAGCAATTTGGCAACGCAGCACACCGGCTGCATGGGATGATGCACAAGCTATTTTCTCTGCTGATAAGGATGAAGAAGGCGCTGGCAGGTGGAAGCGTGCGCCCGACATTGATGACGAATGGATCATGTCATTTGACGGTGCCCGTTTCATATGCCGGTTTTCTGCGTTTCGCCATGTAGGCGTTTTTCCAGAGCAAGCCGCGCATTGGGCTTGGTTTGCCGAACGGATTCGCGCAGCCGAACGACCTTTGAA
>JBGCFS010000123.1:0-102179 GCA_045107035.1 Hyphomicrobiales bacterium | reverse complement strand
AGAGGCAACTCGCAAAAGCAGCTCGTAAATCTCTCTGCCTTTTTCCTCCAGCGATTTGCCATCGGAAAGCATCTCCCCTGCATTTACGTCCATGTCACCGGTCATGCGCGTGTACATTTCATTGTTAGTAGCAATCTTGATGCAAGGAGAAGGCTTTGATCCAAATGCGGATCCGCGGCCAGTAGTAAAAGCAACCAAGTTGCAGCCTGATGCGATTTGACCTGTTACAGATGCCGGATCATATCCAGGGGAATCCATGAAGGTAAAACCTTTTGTGGAAATGGATTCAGCATACTTGAATACACCAGTCAGCGGGCTGGTTCCGCCTTTGGCAGCGGCCCCCAACGACTTTTCAAGAATTGTGGTCAAACCACCCTTTTTGTTACCAGGACTGGGATTGTTGTCCATGGAGCCCTTGTTGCGCAGTGTGTAGTCTTCCCACCACTTGATCAGCCCAACCAGCTTGTCACCAACTTTTTGATCCACTACGCGACGTGTCAAAAGGTGTTCAGCGCCATAGATCTCTGGTGTTTCTGCCAGCACGCCGGTTCCACCTTGGGCGACAAGCAAGTCACAGGCATACCCCAATGCTGGATTTGCAGTTATTCCAGACCATGCATCTGATCCACCACATTGCAGACCAACGGTTAGCTCTGACGCAGGGCACGGCTCTCTTTGAAAATTATTGGCTTCTGGGAGCATTGCCCGAACTTTTTCAACACCAATTTCGACGGTGCGCTTAAGCCCTGCAACATCCTGAATGTTCATTGTCTGAAACAGAGTGCCCGTCTTGATATTCATGGCTTCAAGCAACCAGTCAATCTGGTTGATCTCGCAACCAAGGCCAACCATTAAAACTCCAGCATGATTTGGATGTTTGGCGTAACCCCACATGACCCTTTGCAAAGCATCAAAGCCTTCGCCATCACCAGCCATACCACAGCCTGTACCGTGGACGAACGCGACAACGCCATCAACATTGGGATATGCACTCAGCTCTTCTGGCCCGAAAGATTGGGCTATCATGCGTGCAGCGGTCGCTGAGCAATTTACCGATGTCAGGATGCCAATATAGTTGCGTGTACCAACTTTACCTGTTTCGCGACGGTAACCCATAAACGTATCTCGGTCAGCTTCTGCAACAGGTTCTATTGGCCGCAAATCAGTTGAGAATTCATAGTCGATGTCTGTATTTCGGAATACAACATTGTGAGTATGGACATGGTCGCCAGCATTGATCTGTGAAGCAGCGTAGCCAATTATCTGCGCGTATTTGCGAATTGGCTCACCAAGGCCAATAGTCGTCGTCGCCACTTTATGGCCGCGCGGTATCATACTGCTGGTTCTAGTGTCTCCAAGCTCAAAGCCTGCTTCCAGCGGACGTGTGACTGTTACAACATTGTCTGCTGCATCAAGACGAATGGATTCGCTCATTAGGTGTGTTCCTTACGCGCAATTAGGCGCATCAGACGCCCAGCGATGAATATCTATATGTGGTTGGCCAGAGAGCCTGGTTCTGGCTTGTTCCCAGAGAGATCGCCATTTGCGCCAGTCTGTCAGTTCCAACGCAGGGTTGGCAACGCTTCGGGCAACAAATTCTGGAAAATGAGCCCGACCGGTCGGCTGACCTGTTCGATTATAGCGGATATCAAATGACCAACGAAAATTAGCCGTCGTGTTTTGTAATGACGAGTGAGGCACGAGTGGGTGAAAAATTATCACGCCTCCACTTTTGACAGGCAGAGGTATTGCCTGCCCTTCGTCGATAAACCCATTGGCAATTGCTGTTTGGGCTTTCGGGCAATGTGGCAAAATTCCTGATTTATGCCCGCCTGGCACTACTTGAAGGCAACCATTCTCTTTCGTTGCATCAGAGATGGCGCACCATACGGTTACCATTGTTGTCTCGTCCGCTTCGGCGTGGGTAACGCCGCGATCCTGATGCCAATCAGTCGCGGTTATGTGAGCGCGAACTTCATCGCTGTTCAATCGAGTAGCTGGCGGCTTTATTCGAACATGTTGAATAGGATTGGATGTAATCTCATCGCCAATTAACGAGGCCACCATATCTAGAAGCGCCTTATCTTTTAGAAGAGAAAACACAGCGGGGCCAAAATGCATCGGCGTTTCAGCCGTAATGCGATCACCTGGCAGTGATATATCCATTGGTTGGAACCAATCGCAGCCGGCTTTGTAAGCGGCAAGCAACTTGCCTTCAAAGCTGGCTGCAGCGGGAAACTGTTCTAATAGACCTTGATCAACCCATTCAGCGCAGAGACTGTCTAATAGCTCCGCATATTCGTTCTGTATGGGGGAGATGATCGAACTCTTATCCAGCAAATCTTCGATAACAAGAAAGCCGTTCGTTTCGAAAAACCGAAGTTGAGCATCAGATAACATTCCAAACCTCAGAACAATTCAAAGATGAACTCGCGACTCTCACTCAACAATGCTCGCACAAGACCAAATTTCGGCAGCTATTGCACCTTTACAACTGCTTGGTTTCAATTCGACAGCACTTCAAGCAGCAAATTGTGCGGAGATCCGCATGGTGTGGGTCAATTGGACCCACACCATGCATTCGGACTAACCCTTGAAGAACATCGTCAGTTCAGGGAAGAACAATATCAGCATTAGAACGAAGAGCTGAATTACGATGAAAGGAAGGAAGCCTTTGAAGATATCTGGCAGGGAAATATGAGGCGGTGCAACAGATTTCAGATAGAAAGCTGCGGGGCCAAATGGTGGCGATAGGAACGACACCTGCATATTTACGCAGAACAGAATACCAAACCAGACACTCAAGAAACGGGGATCTGCCACCAGAGGAGACAAAAGACCAATTTCGTCGATTGGCAATTTCAAAACAATTGGTAGGAACACAGGCATGACCAACAGCACGATTCCAACCCAATCCATGAATGCGCCAAGGAAAAGGAAGATGACCATCATTACCAAAAGCACACCAAGCGTTGGCAAATCGTAACCAACAATCAGATTAGCAACATATGTTGGACCGCCAGCGATTGTATAAGCACCTGCAAGCGCGGTCGCACCAAATGTCACCCAGATAATCGTTCCAGTGGATTTGAACGTCCGCATCAGCGCTTCTTTTACGAGCGTCATAGAAAATTCGCCGCGCAAAAAGATCATAATCAGAACAGCAATTGTGCCCATACCAGCAGCTTCAGTAATACCAGTAACACCGCCGTAAATGGAACCCAGCACAACACCAACAACCAGCATTGGTGCAAGCATGCCCTTACCTACATGCCATGCTTCAAGCACTCTCTTTGGTTTAATGTAAAACAGCAAATAGCCTGCCAATGCGAGAATTATTGCGCCTCGCGTCATCATTTGCGCTTGAGATAAGACAACCACATCATCTGTCACGCGTTCTGTCATTATCAAGAATACAGAACGTATCAGGATTGCAGACAGCACGACTATGGCAATCATCGACAAAAGTGATGTTCCATAAATCAGCTTGTCATTACCTGTCAGATCATCATCTGTGGGCTCAGGAAGCGGCGCTAATGAAGGATTGATACGTGTGCGAATGAGAATATAAAATATGTAACACGTCGCAAGGATCAATCCTGGAACAAACGCGCCTTTGAACAAAGCGTGGATGGATGTTTCGGTAATCAAGCCATAAAAAATCAAAACGATGGAAGGCGGGATCATGGTCCCAAGTGAGCCTGAGGCACAAATGGTACCGATGGCCAAGTTTTGATTGTAACCAAGACGCAGCATTTGTGGCAATGCGATCAAACCAAGCAGCACAACCTCACCACCGATAATTCCCGACATCGCAGCCATTACAACAGCCATTAGAGAGGTAACAATCGCGATACCTCCGCGAGTTCGGTTTAGCCAAACCGACAGCGACGTGTACATGTCGCGCGCAATACCGGATCGCTCGAGCAATGTCGCCATCAGGATGAACAATGGCACCGATATCAAGACATAGTCTGTTGTCAGTCCGTACATCCGTTGAGCTAGAATATTCAGAGGACCGGTACCAAAATTGCTGGTAAGAATTCCGCTTCCAAAGCTCAAAGGGTCAATAAGAAGTGTTGGTTCAAACTTCATCACCAATACAAGAACGGCAAGGAAGCCTGAGGCAAAGCCAAGGGGCATACCAATCGCCAGCAGCAACAGCATGCCGATCAGCAACACCAGTGAAATTGTCCCGATATCCATTATATGCCTCTCCCCGAGGTATTGCCCTTGGCGGGCAACTTATTTTTTAGCGGCTTCCAAAGCGTCCAATTCGGCTTGGGCGCGCTTAATTTCTTCAATATTGATATCAACTTCATCAGTAATATCGAGATGCTCCGGCGGTCGGTTCCAATCATTAATCAGGTTGGAAATAGCCTGGATGGTTACAAGCAGAAGCGTTATCAAAATCAATGGTTTCATAGTAGCTGGAATGGGGGGATCCCAAGCAGTACCAAATTTCTCCCAGCGCATAAACTTTGCATACGCCTCGCCGGTACCACCCCAGATGACCGCTGCACAAAATACGACAATGCAGATTGTCGACAAAATGTCGAAAAATCGGCGCACGCCCAAAGGCGCGATATCGTAGAGAATGAAAATGCGAATATGGCTTCTCTGCTGCATGGAATACAGCCCCGAGAATAGGTACACCATGCCACCCATCCATAAGGACGCTTCGTTTACCCAAAGTGTTGGGCTTTCAAATACGTAGCGGCTAACCACTTCATAGAACATTATCGCGACGATCAATGCGGGAATAATCATCGCCGTCCGGCTAAACCGCCAAGTACAGGCGTCTACCCATCCGGTGCGCTCATGTTCGACCATGGCATCCTCACAAATTTGGAAAAAAGAAAAATTCGGGCGGCAAATGCCGCCCGAAATAAGTCAATCATTACTACTTGGACACTAGGCCAAGTTGAGTAAGGTAAGCGAGGTGTGATGCAACAAGAGCTTTCGCTTCTGGTGTATCAGCAAAATCAGGCCATGTTGCTTGAGCAGCATCGCGGAATTTTTGCAGTTCCTCAGGAGCCCACTGTGAAAGTGTCACGCCTTTTGCGCGAAGCTCAGCAGCAGCTTCAGCATTTTTCTTCTCAAATGTCAGAGCAGTACGCAGTGCGAGTGCTTCCATAGTAACTGTCATAATGCGACGATGCGCTTCTGGCATTGCATCCCATTTGTTTTTGTTACAAGCCAAGTGATCGGAAGGCATTGAGTGGAAGCCAGGGAAGTTGGCGTATTTTACGAGATCGTAAAGACCAAGGCCAACATTGTTTGCAAGACCGGATGCATCAGCACCATCGATGATGCCAGTTTCCAAAGCTGTAAAGATTTCAGTGAAATCCATCACGATTGGCTTAGCGCCAAGTCTTTCAAAGATTTTTGTTTCCATGCCAGGAGGGGAACGGAATTTCCAGTCTTTGAAATCCGCTACCTTTTCGATCGGCTTGGAAGACGCAAAGCTTTCCTGACCGTAAACCCACCAACCTACGAGTTCCATGTCGTACTTGTTATACAACGGTTTCGCAGCTTCTAGGCCGCCGCCGAAATACAACCAACTCAACTGTTGATAAGGAGTGGCATATCCACCCATGATATCGCCAACAAACTGGAATGCAGCGTTTTTACCAGTCTGGTAGCCACCACCAGTCATGTCGCAGTCGAGAATGCCTGTCGCTGCAGCATCGAAAGTTTCAACTGATTTAACAACAGATGAAGAGTAGAACATTTCTACTTCGATGGCGCCGCCTGACATCGTTACAATGTCGTCCATGTACTGTGCAGCCAATTTTCCGGACACAGTTTCAGGGGCATAGTGTGTTTGAATTCTCAGCTTTGTAACTTCTGAATGGGACGCCGCAACGGCAACACTTGCCATCAAGCCCACAGCAGCAGCAGCTGTAAAAGCGGTTTTCAAAATTGTCATTCGTATTCCTCCACGCAAAAAACAGAAATAATCAACTCTATGGCTGACGTATTATTCCTTGGCCTGACCTCCTCAGGCTGTAGGACGATAACAATCGTTTCACCTCGTCACAAGGCGTTTATTCGAATAAATACAAAACCTCGTTGATTATTGATTTTCACGAAATTTTTTCCTAGACTTTCCCTAAGGGAGAGCAATGTGCCAAGTAAAACAGACGTCTTTAGCTCGGCGGAAATCTACGCTGATGTCAGAGGAAAGCTCATTGAAGCCATATATAAATCAAAGGCAAAAATGAAGCCTGAGCAACTTCGTCATAACTATAATTGCGCCGCAAGCACAATGCGAGAAGTGCTGTTTCGTCTTTCCAGTGATGGTTTTTTGGAGTTCGAAGAACAACGTGGATTTCGAGTTACGACCTGCGCCGAGCAATCTTTGGCTGAGCTGATCCACATGCGAATTCTCATAGAAATTGAGGGTGCCAAGCTGTCCATTGAAAAAGGAGATATCGAGTGGGAAGCAAGACTTTCTGCCGCTCAACACAAACTTGCTCACATCGAACATAAAATGAGAGCAAGTTCTGCTAAGGACGATTTTGTGAATATGTGGAGTATGGCTGAATGGCAATTTCATGCCACGCTTGTTTCCGCCTGCGGTTCCAATTTAATGCGCAGCCAACACAAAACCATTTACGACCGCTTCCGCCAACAACTGCTTAATCTCAGACAAGAGCACGGATTTCGGGACACCAACAACATCGAACATCAGGCAATTGTAGACGCAGCTGTTGCACGCGATTTAGAACAGTGCCGCGCTGCGATTTCCAATCATCTCTTGGCTAATCTGAAGTAACGAATCTCGAAGAAAGCAAGCTTTCGCAACTATGCTTTTGGCATATCTTCCGTCATATACACTTCGATGATCTCTTTGAAATTACTTTCTGCGGTAAATCCCAAAGATAGTGCTCTCTCCGGTGCAAAGTTCCTCGGCCAGTTTTCAACGATTCGCATAACTGATTCGTCTGGGACAGACCGGATGTGCTTTGCAACATCGCTTCCCGCAATCTCCTTTAAGGCCTCAATTTGTTCTGCCACAGTGCAGGAAACACCAGGCAAAGTAAGCGCCCTTCTTCCGCCTAGCTTGGCTAGGTCTAGTTTGGCTGCATGGGAGAGAAACCCAGCAGCGGACCTTGGTGATGCGTGCCAATGGCGCACATCTGCAGAAACAGGAAGAATCGCTTCTTGTCCATTCAAAGGCTCACGGATAATGCCTGAAAAGAATGAAGATGCGGCTAAATTAGCTTTACCAGGCCTGACGCAAATGGTGGGCAGGCGAATAGATATACCATCGATGAACCCTTTGCGGCTGTAGTCACTGACAAGTAACTCAGTCATGGCCTTTTGGGCGCCATAAGACGTCATCGGCGCGCAAAGGAATTCATCATCGATCTTGTCTGGAAATGGCCCGCCGAACACCGCAATCGAAGACGTAAAGACAAACCGGGGGACATATGTGCCCTTACTCGCGTCATGCTGCGCGCGTAACGCCTCCAATAACCACCAAGATCCTTTGGCGTTTATATCCCAGCCTTTATCAAACTCTTTCTCAGCTTCTCCAGAAACAATAGCTGCGAGATGGAACACAACGTCCGGCAACAACGCAGCCAGTTTCTTAGCTTCAGCTGGATCGTCAATGCTTCCATTCATCACGGTAATTGGAAATGTTGCATCCGGCTTTTTTGCCGGCACAACATCGTGCAAAATAAGCTCGCTGATTTCCTGTGTCGGGATGCCAGACCGGATCAATAGTGCCGCAAGCTTCTGGCCCACCATTCCGGCGCCACCTATGATCAAAATTTTCATGATATTACCTTTTGAGAATTCACTTATTTGGATCCGCTATATGCGCGCTAAGAAGCTGATGCGTCATCAAGACAGTTTTGACAAGAGCCTCTTAATTCAACAATTGCCTGTTTCAAAGTGAATCCATCATCTTTTGCAATCGAATATAGGCGCTTTGATAGCTCGGCGTTTGCAACCTCTTTCACACTTCTACAAGTATCACAAATGGCAAAGGCGACGGTATCATGAGATTGGCATTTTGGGTGCGAGCACGCGATGAAAGCATTCAACGACTCCAGTTTATGCACCATCCCCAGTTCAACTAGTTTTTCCAAAGCACGATATACTTGCAGAGGCGCACGAAGCCCTTGGTCGCGAAGTTCGTCAAGAATGGCATAAGCGCTCAATGGTAAGTGCCCTGCAGAAAGCGCGCCGAACACCATCGCCTGATTTTTCGTCAACGCTTTATCCGCTTTACCCATTTTTTTCTTTGTGCCCCAGCCTAGCTGACGCCCTCTTCAATTTCGCAATCCAAGTTGATGATATAAGACTCAAGATGAAAAGCCCAACGGATGCTACCACGATAGATGGACCGGATGGTGTATCCCAGCGCAAAGAACCGCTCAACCCCGCAATAACGGCAACAGCACCAATAACGGCCGCAAAAAAAGCCATCTGTTCAGGACTTGCAGACTGGCGGCGAGCCGTGGCGGCAGGAATGATCAGTAAGGCAGTAATCAGCAGCACACCGACAATTTTCATGGCAATCGCAATCACGATAGCCATCAGCAGCATGAATACAATGTTGACGCGATCCGGGTTCAAACCCTCAGCCTCCGCCAATTCGCGGTTGACTGTTGCCGCAAACAATGGACGCCAGATGACGGCCAAAGTACCCAATACCAATGCCCCACCTGCATAAATAACAATAATATCAAACTTCGAGACAGAGAGGATATCGCCGAACAACAGCCCCATCAAATCAAGTCTAACATTTGTCATCAGAGCTAAAACCACCAATCCAAGCGCGAGCGCAGAATGGGACAGAAGACCTAAAAGTGCATCTGAAGACAAGGTGGCATTTCGTTGCAAAAACAAAAGCGAAATGGCGACAGACGATGATACGAAAAAGACTGCGATAGTAATGTTTATTTCGAGCAACAATGCCAGTGCGACACCTAGCAGCGCTGCATGAGCCAGTGTATCGCCAAAATAGGAAAGACGACGCCAAACAATAAAACAACCCAGTGGCCCGGCAATAAATGCGACACCAACTCCGGAAACAAGTGCTCGGATAAAAAAGTCGTCAAGCATGGTGTTCAGACTCATTAACAGGAGCGGATGAAGGTACTTTTTTGAGACCCCCATGCTTTTCTTCTTCAGGGTGGCAATGATCTGTTATGTCGCCATTTGCTTGCTGCACACGTCCATCGGGCAAATGCGTATGATCATGGTGATGATGATAAACTGCTAATGCATCCGCCCCACGCATTCCAAAAAGTTGTTTGTATTCAGCGCTCTCCGCGACATTAATTGGTGTTCCCTTACAACAAACATGGCCGTTCAAACAAACCACCTGATCTGTGGCAGCCATTACGACATGCAAGTCGTGGGAAATCAAAAGAACTCCACAGCCCAAATCATCTCGAATACGCGAAATAAGCTCGTAGAGTTCAAGCTCACCGGAAAAGTCCACACCCTGAGCAGGCTCATCCAAAACTAACAGATCAGGCTTTCGTGCAATCGCTCTGGCAAGCATGACTCTCTGAAATTCACCGCCAGACAAATGACCAACTTCTGCATTGACCAATTGAGCTGCTCCGGTGCTTTCCAGAGCGACATTGATTTCATGAACAGACAATTTCCCGGTAAGAGTCATCATCCTGCGGACTGTTAAAGGAAGTGTCCAATCAACTGCTATTTTTTGAGGGACATAACCAACGCGTAGAACCTCGTCCCTTGTTGCTGTCCCCTCGTCTGGCTTGATGATACCAAGCGCCATTTTCGCAGTTATAGATTTTCCAGAGCCATTTGGCCCTATCAAAGTGACGATCTCTGACCGGTGAACTTCAAGATCAATTCCCCGTACCAGCCAACGGCCGTCTCGAAAGACACCCGTATTGGCCAAGGTTACGAGATTTTTATCCGCTGTGCGCAAGTTGATACCACCTCAAGATTGAGCGGCCCGTATCCGCGGGCAATCATATGAACTGGTATATCACATATGTAATAACATTACGCAATCAACTCACGGAGATACATTCGGAAGCGAAAGTTCTTACCCGATTATGCTTTCCAAGGACCGTGATGGCTGCCGGTTGAATCAAGACGCTCAAAAGAATGAGCTCCGAAGAAGTCCCGCTGTCCTTGAATCATATTCGCGGTAGAGCGGCCCGTGCGCATCATATCAAAATATGACAGCGCGTTGCTCAACGCTGGAACCGGCAATCCGTTTAGAGCGGCAGCAGAAACAAGGCGTCTTAGGCTGCCTTCAGCTTCCTTGAGTTTGTTTGAAAAATAAGGCGCGAACATCAGGTTTGTTTCATAATTATCCGTCAGCGCGTCAGCCATGTCGTTCAGCATGGTTGAACGAATAATACAACCTTCACGCCAAACGCGTGCAACATCTGGTAGCGGCAAAGACCAACCAAATGACTCAGACGCGGAACGCAAGAGCTGGAAGCCTTGAGCGTAACAAACAATTTTACCAGCCACGAGAGCCATTTCCAGTGTCTCTGAAGAAAGCGCTTGAGTGTCCAGTGTTTGAGGAGCGGCTCCGAAGATGCCTTCACCAACTTTTCGTTCTTCCAGCCTTGAGGATAGGTTTCTTGCAGCAACAGCAGCGTCAATTGCTGTAATTGGTGCGCCAAGATGCTGGGCTTCGATGACAGTCCAACGACCTGTTCCTTTTTGGCCAGCCTTATCTAGAATCACATCTAGTATGGGTTTCCCTGAGCTTTCGTCATTTGACTTCGCTACTTCGGCAGAAATCTCTATCAGATAGGATTTTAATGTGCCTTCATTCCAACTAGAGAACACATCGCCGACTTCACCAGAAGTCATGCCGAAACCATCGCGCATGATTCCGTAAACTTCGGCAATCATCTGCATGTCTGCATACTCAATGCCGTTATGAACAGCCTTTACAAAATGGCCAGCGCCACCCTGACCCATCCATGTTGCACATGCAGTGCCTTCATATTTGGCAGAAATAGCTTCAAGGATAGGAGCTACGCGATCCCAGGATGCCTTGGGACCACCGCCCAT
Source organism: Hyphomicrobiales bacterium (assembly GCA_045107035.1). Taxonomy (GTDB): domain Bacteria; phylum Pseudomonadota; class Alphaproteobacteria; order Rhizobiales. Next base: position 91,142 of record JBGCFS010000123.1, on the reverse strand, counting down.
GATGGAAGGCCCATGACGCGCGCCCTCTTCCCCACCTGAAACGCCAATACCCATAAATGGCACACCAGCTTCTGTAGCTTCGGCAGCACGTCTGTTTGTATCGTGAAAGTTTGCGTTGCCGGCATCAATAATTAAATCATCGGGGCCAAGAAGCGGACGAAGTGCCGCAATTTGTTGATCGACGGCATCACCTGCTGGAACCATAAGAATAATCGCTCTTGGCACACGCAAGGAAGCAACAAAACCTTCAAGTGTTTCGCTTGGAGTGACTTTTTCTGCCAAAGAGCCTGCATCGGCATAGAAGGCCGTTGTTTTCTCTGTCGTTCGATTAAACACAGCAATTTGGAACCCTTTTTCGGCAATATTGAGCGCCAGGCTTGCGCCCATAGTTCCTAGGCCAATAAGGCCGATTTCTGCAGTGCTTGAATCGTTTAGGGTCATATTCTTCTCTATTGGTTTAGCTAGATGCCGATGTCTATTGGCAATCTAATAGGAAAATGCGTCCGGGGCGGCGGACATTAATCGTGGAATGCCTCAACCTCAACCCGTCTACCAAGCATAAATGCATCAGCGACATGTTTTAGAGGCGAAATATCCACATCGCTTTCGCCTGATCTCAACAATTCAGCAAAGCGTGAGTATATGTTTGGGTATTCTTTTTCAGGCTCTTCACACACTGTACGGCCATCCAAGAGCAACTTACAGCCACCTTCCATCAACTGGTAGGAGCCAGCGTCTGTCTCGGCAAAGATGTTCCATGATTGATGACCTTCCTGACGCCAATCAAATACTGCGGAAATGTTACTGTTCAAATGATCTTGGAATTTTAAGCTGGCGGCAATGGGAGTTTCTCGATTTTTTGGAAACTCCAATTCAGAAGCTGTCAAATGCAATGCATGAGGCATGATTTGAGTCAATATTGACAGCGCATTTATGCCGGGATCAAAGACCCCGAGGCCACCGGCCTCCCAAATCCACCCTTGTCCCGGATGCCACTTTCTAACGTCTTCTTTCCAGACGACTTCAATGCTTTTGATCTGCGTAGCGGCAAGAGCCTGACGAGTTGCTTCTACAGCTGGCGCAAAGCGCGAATGCCACGTGGCGAACAGTGAAACGCCAGTTTCGCGGGCAATAGTCTGCAAATTGTCAACTTCGCTGATGGATGCGCCCGGCGGCTTTTCCAACAGAACGTGCTTTCCAGCGCGCATTGCCTCTACCGCATAAGCATAACGAAACTGCGGCGGCATACACAATGACACTGCCGAAACGTCGGGACGTTCCTTCAGCATTTGCGTTAGACCCGTATACGCCTGAACGCCGTCCACTGTGCCATTACGGCTAACAGTTGCAGCCAGTTCGAAGTCCAAATTACCATTTATGGATGGAACATGTTGATCAATGGCGATTTTGCCGACGCCAACAATCGCAATTTTATGGGGATGCTCAAAGGTCACGTTGATCATTGTTCCTTGATAAAGAAAGATGAAGAATACGACTTGTTCAGCTAGAAGCCTAGCGCTTTGGGATCGTCTTTAATTTTCAACAATAGGTCACTCAGATCAGGTTCTAGGACCCTTTTTGCAGCACCTTTCACAGAAAACCACTTTCGTTTGCGCTCACCACGTTCCTGCCACTTGCGGAGCAGCTTAGTGACCTTCATCGGATAGAGAACAACTTCGCACGGAATGTCCTCGCCATTCTCTATGCGCTTCAAATAATGGTAAACTCCGATTGGTTTCTTTGAAAGATCACCAATCACACCAGCTTCTTCAAGCGCTTCCTGTTCAGCGGCCTGGCGAAGGTTTTTGCCTTTCATAGGCCAACCTTTCGGCAATACCCATCGTCCAGTGTCCCGCGATGTAATCATCAGGATACGTATGTCACCCTTGCCGTTGGAAACGACAGGAAGTGCGGCCATTTGTGTTTGAGTGCCGTTGTTCGGCATTTTTCTCTCAATTCTAGGGGAGATTTTTACTACAATGATTCTGTGGCAGTTCCAAAACAGTCGAATGAAAATATTGCTGCTTAGCGTTTTGAAGACGACCACTTTCAAACGAACAGAGTACTTAACCGCCTAATCAAAAAAATTCAACTCTGGGTGCTTATATGGTCCCGTTCTTCCTACTGAAGAGGCAAAGCAAGCAATAAATATTCAATGTTATGCGCGCCTAAGTGCATCGACGGATTCTTCTGGAATCAATGCGCCGTGATGCGTGATGACGGTTGCCGAAAGACTATGAGCAAACTTGCAGGCCTCCAACGCACCTAGGCCTGAACAGCGTGCGGAAAGATATCCAGCGTTGAAAGAGTCCCCTGCCCCGGTGGTATCCACAGGCTTGTCGACTGTGGTTGCGCTGATCTCGAAATGATCTTCACCTATTGCGGCAAGGCACGGATCGGCTCCATTCTTAACGACGACTTCGTCCGCACCCAAAGTTAGGTAACGCATAGCTGTGGCAAGTGAGTCTTTGTCCGAGAAGATTTCGGCTTCGTCATCATGGGTTGGAAACACACGGCTGCAGGCCTTCGCAGCTTCATGTGTCCAGTATCGGATGCTATCAGAACCGCTCCAAAGTCGCGGACGGATGTTGGGATCAAATGAAACTGCCGTACCTGAACGATGGGCCACTTTAAGCGCGTCTATAAAACTGCGTCTGCGGTCCTCTGACAGAATTGCCATTGTAATGCCGGAAAAATAAACTTCATCTGCTTCAAAAAGAACCTCGGCCAACAGCTCTGGATTATCTGCAAGGCTACAAGCAGCAGAACTTTCTCTCCAATATGAAAAGCTACGCTCAGCGCCATCAAGCTCAATTGAGTAAAGACCCGGCGATTTTCCCGGCAACCGTGGGATCCGGTTTGTCACAATCTCAGCGGCCTCGATAAAGCTAATCAGTTCATCAGAAACCTTGTCATCTCCAACACAGGTAAAATACGCCGTGTTCCAATTCGATCCAGACAATTTGTTAAAATACCATGCTGTGTTGAATGTATCTCCGGCAAAATTTCGGGTCCACATTCCCTCGGTGTTGCTTTGCGCAAATTCCACCATGCACTCACCAATAGACACGAATTTTTTTGCCGTCACAAAACTCTCCAACACCTCATGAATTTGGCGCTGCCTAACATGAAACACCGTGTTGCCAAACCAATTCAGACGTTTCGATTTGCATTCCTCATCGAAATTATGCAAATTTCAACATGAAACGCATAATTATGCATATATACGCAGAGCGCGACACATGAATGATTTGTACTCAGCATTTGCCGAAGCATTTAATCTGATTGTTGGATTCGATTCTGATCTAGTCGAGATCGTTGGCCTATCACTGTACGTAACTCTGAGCGCTGTCTCAATTTCGTGCCTTGTTGGGTTTCCAATTGGTGCACTCCTGGCTATCGGTCGATTTCCGGGGCGTGGCTCTTTGATAATACTGGTAAACTCTTTGATGGGGTTGCCACCGGTTGTTGTGGGCCTAGTCGTCTACCTATTGCTCTCCAACAGTGGGCCTTTAGGAGTGTTGGGGCTCTTATACACTCCAACAGCCATGGTGATTGCCCAGACAATTTTGGTAACACCAATAGTCATCGCCCTGTCCTGCCAAGTAATCCAAGATTTGCACCTGGAATATGATGAGTTGTTGCGCTCTATGGATGCTAATCGCCTCGACACGCTAACTACTCTTTTGTGGGATGCCAGATATTCGCTGACCACAGCCGCCTTGGCAGGTATGGGCCGCGCATTAGCCGAAGTTGGCGCTGTTATGATTGTGGGTGGGAATATCAATCACGTAACACGTGTGATGACCACAGCCATTGCTTTGGAAACATCAAAGGGCGAGCTCGCCCTCGCCCTTGGCCTTGGTATTGTACTCGTCCTTTTGTCGATCTTGATCAATGGAACTCTAATGTCGCTCAAATCAAGCATGGAGCGCGTTTCCTATGCCTGAAGCTACAATTGTATCATTGGAAGATTGGGCGTCTACTCAGGCCTATAAGACGTGCGTACAGCTTGAAAATATTATCTATTCTGAAGGCGTCAACAGGCTTCTTGACGGCCTCTCTTTCACCCTAAGAAGCGGTGGCATTACTGTGTTGATGGGGCCTAACGGCGCAGGTAAGACGCTCACTTTGCGCATACTTGGTCGCCTATTGGAGCCGACCAACGGTAACATGAAACAGTGCGGGATTTCCTCAAAAGACATTGCTCTGGTCTTTCAAAAACCTGTCCTCCTTCGTCGTTCAGTTGAAGCAAACCTAACCCATGCATTGAAACTTTTGGGAACGCCAAAACCCCAGCGACCTGAGCAACTTATAGCGTTATTGAAACTAGGTGGATTGCGGGATTTAGCTAAGCGTTCGGCACGGCAATTATCCGGCGGAGAGCAACAGCGGCTGGCAATGGTTCGCGCTCTTGCTGCGAAACCAAAACTGCTCTTGCTGGACGAACCAAGCGCAAGTCTTGACCCGCAGGCCACAGCCGCAATCGAAACTTTAATCGAGCAAGCAGCAAAAGCCGGAACGAAAGTCATTCTGGTTACACATGACATTGGGCAGGCCAAGCGACTGGCCACGGATGTTGTTTTTATGACCCATGGATTCGCGACAGAACACACTGAAGCTAAAGTCTTTTTTGACAAACCCAAATCAATCGAAGCTGCCGCTTACTTGGATGGCCGACTTCTAATTTGAAATGAATGGAGATTTTAAATGACGGTAGTTAAATGGTCACTGGCAGGTTTCATTGCAGCACTTCAATTCGGAACTATAGCTCCATCATGGGCTGAGGATTTCATTATTGTTCAATCGACTACCTCCACACAGAACTCTGGATTATACGATGCGATTTTGCCGAAATTCTCCCGAACATCAGGATTTGAAGTACGTGTTGTAGCTGTTGGAACGGGCCAGGCCATCAAAAATGCAGAAAATTGCGATGGAGACGTATTGTTGGTTCATGCCAAAGCCGCCGAGGAGAAATTCGTTGCAAATGGTTATGGCGTCTCACGATCTGATGTCATGTACAACGACTTCGTAATTGTTGGTCCGCAAAGCGACCCAGCGCAAGTTACTAACATGAACGGCGTCAAAAACGCTCTTACCAAAATTTCTGAAAGCCAAACTGTATTTGCCTCTCGTGGTGATGATAGCGGTACGCACAAGAAAGAGCTCAGCCTTTGGAAAGAAGCGGGCATTGACGCGGACAGTGCAAGCGGCAGCTGGTACCGCGAGACCGGCTCTGGAATGGGTGCTACACTTAACGTTGGAATTGGCATGGGTGCGTACGTCCTGACAGATCGCGCCACATGGATTGCCTTTGGTAACAAAGGTACGCACTCAGTTTTGGTTGAGGGTGATCCGGCCATGTTCAACCAATACGGGATTATTGCGGTGAACCCAAACAAGTGCCCCAAGGTGAAATCGAATTTAGGGCAAAAATTTATCGATTGGATACTCTCTGCAGATGGTCAAAACGCGATAGCAACGTATAAAAGAGATGGACAACAGCTCTTTTTTCCCAACGCCAAAGAAGGCTCTTAAGCGCCGTTCCAATGGATTTTTCCGTGATCAGACAGCTCGTAACCGCCCAAGTCCATTGCTTTGTTTCGAAACTTTTCGGTAGCGCAGAAATTTAAGAAACTTTGCATGGGCGACTCAAACCAAGAGCGACGATCCACAATCAAATCGTATCGTTCAAGAACAGTTGGCATAAAACCAAGGTTGAACTGCTTGGCCATAGCAGCCAATCCGGGTGCGGCATCAGCTGAGCCAGAAGCAACAGCAACGGCAGCATCCGTCTCAGTGCGAGAAAATTCGGGCAGCATAACAAAATCAACTGCTGAAAACTCGCTGGCTTCAACAATGTGATTAAACAAAAGATGCGCGCCAGCGGAAGGCTGCCTCTGTGCAATCCGCATCCCTACCAAGTCACCCAAAGATGAGATGTTTTTAAGTTTTGAGGACAGGATCATCCCCTGCTGTCTTTTGGCCCATTCCATCAACACTACAGGAGCGGATGAAAAGCGCTCCTCGACCAAAGATCGATTCCATTCTTTGCCGTTCTGCTCAACCAAATGGATACCGGCTGCCAGTGCCTGGCCCTGTTGCATTTGATCTAATCCATCCATGCTACCATCAAAGAAGGTCGCGATGCCGGAACCGCTTTCGCGAATGGCCCAATCCAGTAAAGGGTCATGACTACCCGCGATAACATGTGGAAGGTCATATGAAGGGCTGGCCGACACCAATGCAGGACCACCAAGCCAAGCTTCAATTTCATCTTGGGGGAATAAAAGTTTGCCTGTTACACGCCTGCAAGGGATTTCGCCCGCCCCAGCGAGTTCGTAAATTTTGCGCTCTTTTACGCGCAGCAAATCTGCCAGCTCTTTGGTTGTCAGAAATTGTTGGGTGCTCATACAGCTTTATCTATCAACTGGTGCTGGGGCACCTTTGAAGACAGTTCTGTCTAGTCGTCAAGACGAACAGAGGAGCCAGCGCCCTGATCTGCGCTCGAATAACCGATACGATCCAGCCCATAGTCAAACAAGAACGAGATACCAACAGTTGCGATAACCGCACACATAAATGCTCGCATTATTCCATGCCCTTTTTGTCTACTTCTGCGGCAACATCTGTTGCTCGTTTTAAATACTGTACCAGATCAGCTCTGTCTTGCGCACCTGTAATACGCTGCATTGGCATTTTTGATCCAGGTGTCAATTCATCAGGGCCAACACGAAACAGCGCATCGATCGTTTCCTCGCCCCAAACCAGTGTATTGCCAGTTAAAGCAGAAGAATATGCGTAACCTTCAACAGTGCCAGCCAAGCGGCCAAAAACACCGCCTAACGGAGGCCCCGCCTCGCGGCCAACCTTAGCACCAAGGCTGTGACAAATGGAGCATTTGCGGACAAACTGTCGTTCTCCATTTTCCATCTCTGCCGGTGGACGATGGAAAGGTTGCTCATCAGGGCCTTGAGCGCCTACTCGTTTGTCAGTTGGCCAAACCATAACTGACGAATCCAAGCCCCCCGACAAAAGCCGATCATTTGCATCATAGGCCAATGCCCAAACAGGGCCAGCTTTAACAGCCTTAAAGTCTCGCGCGACAGACCAATCACTCGTATCAAGCACCATTATGTAACCATCACCATCACCGACAGCCAACTTCGTCGCATCACGGTTCAATGCCAGTGATAAAATTGGCCGACGATCAAGCGTCACGTCTGCAATTTCTTTGCCGGAGCTTAGTTCAATGACCCGTGTTCCGCCATCAAGAGCACCGTAGGCGAGCCACCCTTTTGCAACGTTGACCAACACTCGGTTGACGCCAAATCCGTGCTTCACCTCAACGCGTTTCTGTGCGCCTGTTTCAGCACTCCAACTTCTTACCGTTCCATCATGAGAAGCGGAGTAAAGCAATGTGCCATCTGTGCTAAATGCCACATCGTTCACGCTGCCCCTATGACCGTCCATCCAGTGCAACAACTTGCCTGATGCAGCATCCCAAATACCTGCACGTCGGTCCCACGCGGCGGATGCAATCAATTTGCCATCTGGAGACACTTTAACTGAGAGCACCTTACCTTTGTGCCCTTCCAAACGCTGCAATGCGCGTCCTGAATTCAAATCCCATATAATCAAAGAATAGTCGTCGCCGCCTGACACCGCCTTGTCAGGGCCGAGAAACGCCACGCTGTTGGCGGCAGCCTGATGACCTTCCAACCAAATCGCCTCCGAAGCGCCGGCAGGCCAAAACCCAATGGAATAGTCAAAGCTTGCGCTCAAACGCGCCTCGCCAGTGCTATCAACGGCCAAACCCATTACAGGCCCACCGTGGCCTTCCAACATATGAAAACCATCATCGGCGAGTGCAGGCGATGTTATCAGCGCAAACGCTGAGAAAAAGAACGCTCTTACTCCCCGAGTAAGCCGCAACATGGCTACTCGGCAGGTGACGTTGATGGAGGAGCTTTTTTTCGCTCCTCGGCTTCAACTTTGGCAACCCAGAGATCGTGATGCTCTTTAGCCCAATTCTTGTCTACCTTGCCGGAACCCATTGCCGAAAATGCACCCTGCATACCGATAGACCCAATATAAATGTGAGCTAGGATTATTACCATCATCGCGAAGGCAATAATTGAATGCCAAAGCTGTGCATACTGCATCTCTTGATGAGGCTGCAGCTCGGTTGGTAGGTTTGTCTGCTGGTTTATAAGTGGCGCCCATTCATTAATGAGAGCAAAGGTTTTGGCAAACATCGGAAACTCGAATGGGAAGAGCAAAGACAGGCCAGATGCAGACAATGATGCGCCCAACAAAATCACAGACCAGAAAATGATCTTCTGACCTGCGTTGAATTTTTTCGAAGGTGGATGGACACCTTTGAAGAAAATACCACCGCCTTTGAGCAACCATACCACATCATGTCTGTTTGGAATGTTCTGGAACACCCACTGCACAAACACCAGGATCAATGCTGCCATAAAAGCCCACGCGACGTTGTTGTGGACCCATTTCCCGGCAATCGTTATGGTAGAGAAGGTTTCTTTGCCAACAAAATCAATAAGATACAGGCGGCCGAATAAAGTCCACAAACCGGTTAAGGCTAGCAATATGAAGGAAATCGCGAGCAACCAATGGCCAAACCTTTCAATTGCAGAAAACCGCTGCATGAGAACGCCGGACAAACCGTGTTCAACTTTGATACGCCCGCGCAACAGATAGAACAGCGCTAACAAAACGATCATGCCGCCCAATGCATATAACCCATATTTGGCGAGAGGCCCTTGGCGCCATTCCAACCAACGCATTCCGCCATCCTGAATGAGAATGGCGTCAACCTGCTTGCCAGTTGATACGCTTACATTGCCGGTACCAAATCGCAGTTGACGGAAAACATCAGAGTCAGACGCAGCGCCGCGCGTTCCAAGCTGCGAGCTGATTGCATCTACATTAGCTTCTGCACCTGTCTGCGCCCGGCGAAAGGCGTCATCAACAGGCTCGCCGCGTTGACGGCGTAAAATATCTTCAAGTGTCTGGCCACCGCCAGTTGTTGGTCTTGCATCCTGTGGGTTTACAGCAGGCTCTTCGGTTGTGGCAGAACTGTTGTCCTGCGCATACGAAGCGCCGTCAAAAAATGTTGCCCCCAAAAAAACCACAACACCTAGCAGCAAAGACATAATCAATGCGCCTAGCAGCGCTGTGCTTTTGGATGGGTTATCAATTTCAGAACTAAATCCAGACGCAAGCATGGCATCTTTGTCCTTCTTAAAAAGCACGTTTAAGCCTTTGATGTGTATAGAAAATACCGGACGCGACATCCCTAAATGTCGCGTCCGGACGAATACAGTACGTACTAAGCGTGCTGAATTCTAGCGTTGCCGCTACCTCAGATTGGCCGGTTAACTGCGGGCATTAGATGACCTTAGTTACCTTTTTGGCCGTATGCAGTGCCCCAGCCCCAAGCGCCTGAGCCAAAACCACGGGCTACAACGCGCTCGCGATAAATCGCTGATACGTCATCGCCATCTCCAGCAAGCAACGCCTTGGTAGAACACATTTCCGCGCAGATAGGCAATTTGCCTTCCGCAATCCGGTTGCGTCCGTACTTTTGGAATTCCTCAGTAGAGTTGGTTTCCTCTGGTCCACCGGCGCAGAATGTACATTTGTCCATTTTGCCACGGGAACCAAAGTTGCCAGCCTGCGGGAATTGCGGCGCGCCAAATGGGCACGCATAGAAGCAATAACCGCAACCAATGCAAAGGTCCTTAGAGTGCAGCACTACACCGTCATCAGTCTGGTAGAAGCAATCCACTGGACAAACCGCCATACAAGGCGCGTCTGAACAATGCATACAAGCAACCGAGATAGAACGTTCTCCCGGGCTACCATCATTGATTGTAACCACACGGCGGCGGTTGATGCCCCAAGGCACCTCGTGCTCATTTTTGCAGGCTGTGACGCAGGCGTTGCATTCGATGCAGCGTTCCGCGTCGCATAGGAACTTGGCTCTAGCCTGTCCTCCGAGTGCCATATTCAATCCTCCCTTTATGCCGACCAGATCTTACAGAGCGTTGCCTTGGTCTCTTGCATTTGCGTGACCGAGTCATAGCCGTAAGTCTGAGCTGTGTTTGTGGATTCACCGAGCACATAAGGATCGGCACCCTTTGGATATTTGGAACGTTGGTCTTCACCCTGGAAGTGACCACCAAAGTGGAATGGCATAAATGCAACCCCAGAGCCAACACGCTCTGTAATCATAGCCATTACCTTAACTTTACCGCCCTCAGGTCCCTCGACCCAAACTTGCTCGCCATCACGAACACCAAGATTATTGGCATCACGTGGGTTGATTTCGACGAACATGTCTTGCTGCAATTCAGCAAGCCAAGGGTTAGACCGGCTCTCATCACCACCACCTTCATATTCGACCAAACGGCCGGATGTGAGGATCATTGGATAATCTTTTGAGAAGTCCTGCTTCTGGATCGACGCATAAAGTGTCGGCAGACGATAGAACTTGCGGTCTTCGTAGGTCGGGTAGTCTTCGACCAAATCGCGACGGTTTGTATAAAGTGGCTCGCGATGCACTGGCACCGGATCCGGGAACGTCCATACAACTGCACGGGCTTTAGCGTTACCAAATGGTGCGCACTCATGCTTGATCGCAACACGCTGGATACCACCGGATAGATCAGTTTTCCAGTTTGTCTTGTCGCCAGCAACGGCTTCAATTGAAGCACGCTCTTGGTCCGTCAGATCCCCATCCCAGCCAAGTTCTTTCAACATGGCCATTGTGAACTCAGGATAACCATCCTGAATTTCAGAACCGACAGAGTAGACGCCTTCTGCAAGCAGATTGTCGCCATCACGTTCAACACCAAAGCGGGCTCGGAACGTTAGGCCACCTTCACTGACACGTTTTGACATGTCATAGAGATTTGGAGTGCCTGGGTGCCCCATTTCGGCCGTGCCCCAACACGGCCATGGCATACCATAATAGTCACCATCAGCAGGACCACCTATCGCCTGAAGCGTTGTGCGATCAAACGTATGTTGATTGTCCATGTGGAGTTTCATGCGCTCTGGAGACTGGCCAGTATAGCCGATAGTCCACATACCGCTGTTGAATTCGCGCGTTACGTCTTCAACATTTGGCTCGTCACCCTCAAGCTCAATGTTGCGGAAGAAACGATCGGCCCAGCCGAATTTCTTAGCAAATTTTGCAATGATTGTGTGATCCGGAAGGCTTTCATAAAGTGGATCAACCACTTTATCACGCCACTGAATGGAACGGTTAGAGGCCGTTACAGAACCGCGTGTTTCAAACTGCGTACAAGCTGGCAGCAAATAGACGCCGTCCTTACGATCTGAAAGCACAGCTGAGACTGTTGGATATGGATCAACTACGACAAGCATGTCGAGTTTTTCCATGGCCGTTTTCATTTCAACCATTCGAGTTTGTGAGTTTGGAGCGTGTCCCCAAAGAACCATGGCGCGGACATTCGTGTCCTGATCCATGTTGTCGACTTCTTCCAGAACACCATCGATCCAGCGAGACACTGGGATACCGGTTAGGTTCTGGAGAGACTTCTCTTTGCCGTCTGCAGCTGTGGTGGTTGCGAATTGACCTTTAAGCCAATCGCTATCTTCACCCCAAACACGGCCCCAATGCGCCCAAGCGCCACCGGAAAGGCCGTAATAGCCTGGCAATGTGTGAGACAGAACGCCAAGATCAGTTGCACCCTGCACGTTATCGTGGCCGCGGAAGATGTTAGTACCACCACCAGATGTGCCCATATTACCCAGAGCAAGCTGGAGAATACAGTAAGCACGTGTGTTGTTATTGCCATTGGTATGCTGTGTGCCACCCATGCACCAAATCACCGTACCTGGACGGTTATTGGCCAATGTGCGTGCTACACGGCGCATCTGAGAACCTGGCACGCCTGTAACGCGCTCAACTTCTTCAGGATCCCACTTGGAAACCTCTTCCTTAATCTGGTCCATGCCCCAAACGCGGGTACGAATGAACTCTTTGTCTTCCCAGCCATTTTCAAAAATGTGCCATAGAAGACCCCAGACAAGGCCAACATCCGAACCTGGGCGGAAGCGTACATACTCATCCGCGTGAGCGGCTGTGCGTGTAAAACGCGGATCACAAACGATCAGCGGCGCATTATTCTGTTCCTTTGCACGAAGAACGTGCAGTAGCGAAACTGGATGCGCTTCAGCAGGGTTACCACCAATAATAAAGATGGCTTTGGATTTGTGAATGTCATTGTAGCTGTTTGTCATCGCTCCATAGCCCCAGGTGTTAGCAACACCGGCAACTGTGGTTGAGTGACAAATACGAGCCTGGTGATCCACGTTGTTTGTGCCCCAATAGGCTGCAAACTTGCGGAACAGGTAGGCCTGCTCATTGTTGTGCTTCGCGGAACCAAGCCAGTAAACCGAATCTGGTCCACTTTCTTCCCGCATTTTCATCATGCCATCGCCGATTTCAGCAATTGCTTCATCCCAGCTGACACGGACCCACTCGCCATTGACGAGTTTGGTTGGGTATTTAAGGCGACGTTCGCCATGCGCATGTTCACGAACAGCCGCACCTTTTGCACAATGTGCGCCAAGGTTGAACGGGCTATCCCAGCCAGGCTCTTGCCCGACCCAAACGCCATTGTCTACTTCCGCCATGACGGTACAACCGACAGAACAGTGAGTGCAGACAGATTTGATATTTTTAACATTTCCAGTCGCAGCACCGGCAGCTTCAGCCTTACGAACTGTGCCACCTGTCGCGGTAAGCGCAGCCAAGCCACCAACGGCAAGACCAGAACCACGCAAAAATCCGCGCCGATCCACTGATGTGGACGCTACGCGGGATAGGACTGACTCATCACGGGAGCGTCGCGCAACCCCGTTCGTCTTTTTCCTAAGCATAGGATTTCCTCCAAATAGGCCTTTCGGCCCGGTTTACCAGTTAGCTCTGAGTTTCACTCAAAACCAACGCGGTCTAATCAAACAAGGTCAGGGCGTCACGCAACCGTCACTTGGGAAATGATCTTTCCGCGATTTGCTTCAGAAGCGGGCTGTTTCCAGATACTTCTGAACGTGGTCTGTCTTACGCAGACCTTCGCCGGCATGTTGCTCGGCAGCTTCTGCTTCTGTTCCGCCTGTAACGACAGCAACAGCTGCAACCGGCGCACCGGCACCCGCAAGCTTCAGGAAATCCCGACGACTTGCAGTCTTAGCTTTTTCGCTCATATTCCTCTCCTTCGTTTCACCGCCCGAAGACGGCCTTTATGAAAGGCCTTAACCTTCCATCCGAAATGCGTTTTGTTCCACACTCATAAATGCCCGGCCAATAGTTCCAACCGGGGCAAACAAGACTGAAGATTCAGCGCCTTCCAGATCCTTGAAAAACAACTCCGCCCAAGGCGATAGATGCGCTTCAAAGAATTCTTTTTGATCTTTTATTGAGGCTGGTTCGCCGAACCGACCTCGAATCAGCCCAGACATCATTTCGCAAACTGACGCGATATTATCCTCAGGCTCGTACACATTTGCTTCGCGTTCGATTCCCAAACGAGACATATCGGCACGCAAACGCGCCAACGGCTTTTCATTGAGGAAACCGGTGAGATAGTAACTTCCGTGAGGCAGTAACTCGCCGCGACCAAGGCCGATGAACAGGGCGTTAAATTCGCGATGCGCGTCCCTAGGATCGACGGCATCTGCCAAACGAGCAAGAGCAGCAATTCCCTGCCCTATGTCGCTTTCGTCACCTTCAAGCTTCGTTGCTTGGGTCAACAGAATTCCGGAAGGAGGACGTGCCAAGAAGGCACTCAAAAAATCGTACATGTCCGCCCGAAGCAAATCTTCAGCGCTGACAGTCGATACGGTTGCTACATTTTCTGCGGTCATACCCCTCCCCGAAGCACGACAAAATTCTAATTCCCAAAAGTCTAACACCAGCTTTGCTATCTGTCCAATAGAGTAAGTGCGACAAATTGCAGAAAATGACAATCAATCACTCAAAACACAACATCGAGTGACTTTTGCCAGAATTTAAACTGTCTGATTGAAATTAAACTGAAAATTTCATTCTTCGTGGCTGAGGAATCGGCTCAAACTCTTCCTCGATGTATTCCTCGGAAACAGCTAATGGCTGGCTCTCCGGCTCTGCCTGTGCATCCAGTTCTACCTCAACCATTTCGACCGTATCATCTTCTGAATCGTCGAGGGATTGCTGTTCTGCTACATCCGACTCGCTTTCGGATTCAGTAATCTCCGGCTCGGACGAAGCGTCATCCTTCAGATCTTCCGCAATTTTCTCGAATCTTCTGGCAATTCCCTTACCAACTTCATAGGCAGTTTTCATATCGGGAAAGACGGTGGCAGCATCAGTAAAGTCTTCGCCATAGTCCACCAACATATCGACATTTGCTAAAACAGGATCGCTCAACCAGAGCTTCCGCAGAGCGCGGTTGCGAATGCGCGCTGGAACTGCACGTTTCATGAACCCTTTAAAGTCATCGCCAGCTTCAAGCGTATCAGGGTCCGGAAGCCCCAATTCTTCCAAAATATCTTCATCTGTCAGCTCAGCCAGCTGCTCTTCGCTGTACTCAATGTCACCTTCATCATTTAGCTCAAGATCAGCTTGCTCTTCTGCTTCAACAGGTTCTTGTTCGCGCGCTTCTACTTTGCGACGAGACCACCGAGACAAAAAATCGGGAGCATCATTCAGCTCTGGTCTTATCGGCTTGTCCGGAGCGCTCAATGCAAAGTCTCCTTACGTGCCTTGGGCTTCAATTGTGATGGCGCACGATAGACATCGGCTGTTTGACGAATTCGGGAATCGCCAATGCCATCTTCCTTCAAGTCTTCAAAGTGTCTGTTGCGTTTGCGTTTTTTGAATTCTTCTTCTTCGAAATGCGCATCGGTAAATGATCGAACCCAAGCAACCAAACCCGGCGGCATTGGCACTGGTTCAACGATTTCCTCACCGCTATCTTGATAATCCTGTGCCTCATAGGCTGATGCTGTTGCAGAATGGACTACATATTCGTGCGGTGATCTCTCATCTTCATCGCGGCGGAGAATCACAAAAATTGTGGGTGGCTGCATACTGAGAGAGACCATATAGGCCTCGGCGTCTGCCCTGTGCAGTTCCAATTCAACTGTTGCAGCGTGATACTCGATGGTCTCGCCTTCGCGGCGCATCTCTTTCCAACTCTCTTGGCCCGCGCCGGGTAATACCGCAACGGCGCGCCAAACCCATTTGGCCCAGCGCGTTACACCTGGTTGGCGACGGATAACAATGCCAAGCGGCATCGAAATTTTGCGTTCATCCATCGAGTTCTCCAAATGGTTGCTTGTCGTTTTAGACATCGACACTATGATTTGAGTTATTCCTTTAGTCAAAGTTTGCATTGTCGCATCGCGAGAGGCAATGCATGATTTAGCGAATGCCGGGAAACTATATGTTGCGATTCAATTTCCTGTCGTTAGTGTCTGAACTCAAAGGATAAAACGGATGGCTTGAAAACAGGCCACCAAAGGTGAGGAAATTTCGTATGGCCGAATTTAAACGGCTTCTCGTTTGTGATTGCGCAGGCTCCATGTCTTTGGATCCTGAGAAGTTAGCTGTTGTTGCCGGTGCGGAAGGTGTCACAGCGTGTAGTTTTTTGTGCACGGAGCAGGCGCAAATTGCGCGGGACGCTATAGAGGAAAGTGTTGCAAACGAATCCGGAATTCTGATTGCTTGCCAACAGGAAGCAGCTTTCTTCGAAAGTTTAGCCGAAGAATCAAATGCCGTGGATTTCCTGCATACTGTTGATATTAGAGATCGCGCTGGATGGACCTCCGATGATGCTGCACATGCAAAACAAGCAGCGCTGTTAGCTGAACTCTCTCTGCAACGTCCGCAAACTCCTGCAAAAGATGTCGTTTCAGAAGGCGTTTGCCTCGTTTTGGGTTCAAATGACGTTGCCCAGAACGCAGCCGAGCGCTTGGCGAACACACTTGCTGTGACGTGCCTTTTGACAACGAGCCCAGATTTCGCGAGCCCGGTCGAAAGCTACGATTTGTGTCTGGGAACAATTTCGAACGCCACCGGATCCGCCGGTAAGTTCGAAGTTACCGTTGATGGTTACGCGGCTATGAAACGCGCCGGGCGTGGCGAACCAGGTTTTGACCAAATTAAAAACGGGGCAAAATCACAATGTGATATTATTTTGGACCTCACAGGCGGTACGTCGCTATTTCCTTCACCTGAAAAACGCGACGGGTATCTGCGGGCGGATCCCGCTGATCCAGTTTCTGTGGAACGCGCAATATTTGATGCGTCCCAACTAATTGGTACATTTGAAAAGCCGCTATACATTCGTTTCAACCCGGAAATTTGTGCACATTCGAGAGCGCAACAATCTGGTTGCTCTAGATGTCTAAGTGTATGCCCAACCGGCGCAATTACCCCCGCCGGAGATGTTGTTTCCATAAGTGAAGATATTTGCGCAGGTTGCGGGGCCTGTGCAGCCGTATGTCCTTCAGGTGCTGCAAGCTACGATGATCCGACCGTTGATTTTCTGTTTCGACGCCTCAGGACACTTTCTTCCGTGTTTCGCGATTCTGGAGGGGTAGCGCCGCGGGTCTTGTTCCACGATGCAACACACGGCGCAGAGATGATCCGCTTGTCGGCTCGTTTCAGCCGCGGACTGCCGGCAAATGTGATTCCGGTTGAGGTATCAAATGTTGAAAGCATCGGGCACGCCGAGCTTATTGCAGCCATGGGCGTCGGCTTTTCCGAGGCGCTGGTGCTCATGAGCCCTAAAACAGACCTGACTACGCCAGAATCTGAAGTAGAAATCGCTCGTGCCATTTTGGAAGGCTCAGGTCACAATAGCGATCTAGTGCGTTTGCTAAACGCTGAAATGCCTGAAACACTAGAAGAAATTCTTCATGACAACCCAATTGAAGCCATTGAAATAGAACCTGTTCTTCCGTTGGGAAGCCGTCGTGATGTAACGCGTTTAGCTTCTGCCGCCTTGGCGACTGAAGCAGAGGCCCCTCTCCCGCTTCCAGATGGTGCGCCCTACGGCGCAGTCCTAATCGACAATGATGCGTGCACTTTGTGCTTGTCGTGTATTTCTTTGTGCCCGGTGGGTGCATTGACAGATCATGCAGACAAACCGGCAGTCAATTTCCAGGAGAGCGCTTGTCTGCAGTGTGGAATTTGCAAAAGCGCCTGCCCAGAAGATGCCATTACGCTCCAGCCACAACTAAACTTGTCGAAACAAGCGATCATTCCTCAGGTCTTGCACGAAGAAGAGCCATTTGAGTGCATTGAGTGTAGCCGTCCTTTCGGTGTGAAAAGCACAATCAATCGCATTATCGAAAAGCTGGAAGGAAAACATTGGATGTACACCAATTCTGACAATTCCAAGCTCATTCAAATGTGCGACGATTGCCGTGTAGCTGCCCAATACCACGGAGATAACTCACCGTTTCAAATGGGAGAACGGCCGAAGGTTCGTACCACTGATGACTATTTGAGTGAGGATCTTGAGGACTAACATTTCACGCAGGTGAAAGCGGTTATTCATATGTCGAACAGACAGCAAATTAGCGGAGAAGCAAGATGGCCAAAAGATTACCACTGCCTAAGCGTTTTAATGCTGCACTGACCGAGGAAGCCTATGCAAACCTTCGTCAGCTGAACGACAAGTGGTTGTTGGGAAATAACTATCTTTTGGTGGTTTTGCTGGAAAATTTGGAAAAATTTGCAGACAAGGATCGCCTTGAACAAGTGTTTGAGAGTTTTATACAAGAATATGGTGCTCCCAAAGGCAAAATGAAACCGAAGGGATAGTTTAATGGCAAATCTGCTGCGTTATCTGTCCCACCCTCAAGTTCAAGTAGATCCAAATGTTCCGGTCCCAGAATGGGGTTTGTCAGATGTTGGGCGCGAACGAACCTTGGCAATCCGAAATGCTGCCTCGTTTGAAGATACCAACCTCATTGTCAGCAGCGGTGAGAAAAAGGCATTGGAAACCGCAGAGATCATTGGCAATGAGATCAAGGTCGATGTTACTCGCGTTCTTTGCATGCATGAAAATGACCGCAGCGCGACCGGATTTCTTCCGCCGAACGAGTTTGAAGAGGTCGCGGATTTGTTTTTTCTTCACCCTGAACAGAGCATTCTGGGCTGGGAACGTGCATTTGATGCTCAGGCCCGCATTGTGGAAGAAACCAATAACTTTCTGAGAGACCACAAATCGGGCGATATATTGATGGTGGGACACGGTGGTGTGGGTACCCTGCTATATCTACACTTTGCCGGCGTGCCGATTTGCCGCGATCATGATCAAACTGGTGGTGGTGGCAACTTCTTTACAATTTCACTTGAAACCTTTGCACCTCTCCATGGCTGGTGCCCGATGGAACTGCTCTAACCCGAGCTGTAATATGCGACTAGTCTGAATCAGTTAAGACACTACTCTCATAGTATGATTCAACGCGCCTCAACTGCTCCACCAAGGTCTTTCGTGGGCATGCTAACCACAAATGCCGTAATCGCCTCTACCTCTTCCAATGTTAGTAATAGCGGCGAAATTGGTGGTGGGCGCGACGGATCAAACGGCTCTGTAATCCCTTCAACCTGAGTGAAAGACGGATGGGGATTTATTGTCCAAAATGCAGAAAAACTCTCCAACCAACCAGATAGGTTCTTCATCGCACCGAATGAAGGCGTTGAGCCAATTCCACCAAACGGATTCCGGCTATCAATAACGTGGCATCTGCCGCAGTGAAGCAATGCTAGCTTCGAACCCAAACTTGCATCCCCATCAACTTCAACTTTTACTTCCTGGACAACTTTTGCTGCGCCCGGCGCAAAGAGCTGCTCACCATTTGGCTTGAACCCTTCAATGGCGGCACGCCCAGGACCGCTTTGCAGCCATTGCAATAGCTTTGTAGATTTTGCCACCTTATCGGTATCGTCGGTTATTGTCTGAAATCGAAAGACTGAGCCATCGACTGCGCTCATTATGGCGGTGCCGCCATTTTCCTCACTCAACAAGCTGGCGTCACCATCAATGCCCTCGGGCAGAGCCGCAGCACGGATTCGGGTTTTAAACCGAAAGCGTGGCAACACATGCTTCATAAACCCAGATTCAATTAAATTTTGCGGCACAACCACAGTTAAATCTGCATCTTGCGCAAGAGCTTTTTGCTCTGGTAGCGTCGATAGACATAGACCAACTAGTAAAAGACCCAGAAACAGATGCTTGATAGGCATTTCCCTCTACTCCCTTTTTCGTTACACCCTACATGAAGTTTTGTTACGCTCAAACGCAGCAAAAAATTCGAATAACAAAAAACAATACTCCGGGAGACAAATATGGACAGCGAAGCATTCAACATGTCCTTGCGCAAATTCCTCAAAAAGGTTGGCGTGACTTCACAGCAAGAAATAGAAGAAGCTGTTCGTGCCGCAAGAGATTCAGGAAAGCTTGGTGCTGGCCCAATTAAAGCCAGAATGGTTTTAACACTGGATGGCGTTGATCTTGAGCATGTTGTTGAGGGTGACATTCAGCTGTCGGATGCTCAATGAGCGAAGAGAAGATTGAGGCAGTAAGAGCCGCGCTGTCAAAAGTTGTCGATCCTGCAAAAGGAGTAGACATCGTTACGTCCGGTCAGGTTCAGGGCTTGGGTGTGAATGGCGAGCGTGTTAGCTTTATTCTTGAGGTTGACCCAAATCGCGGTGCAGCAATGGAGCCATTGCGCAAAGCTGCCGAAGATGCGGCCAAAACCGTCCCGGGAATTGAGGCCATAAACGTTGTTATGACAGCCCATTCTGGCGAAGGTGAAGCTAAGCCAGCATCACCTGCACCCAAAGGTTCTAATGCTCCGCCTGGATTCCCAATCAAAGCGCCAAAACCTATTGAAGGCGCTTCTAAACGAGTTCCTGGCGTTGATAAGATTATTGCAATTGCATCCGGTAAAGGCGGCGTCGGCAAATCAACTGTTTCGGCAAACCTGGCAGTGGCATTGGCGGCGCAAGGCAAACGCGTAGGGCTACTGGATGCCGATGTTTACGGCCCCAGCCAGCCACGCATGCTTGGTGTGTCGGGCCGTCCGTCAAGCCCGGATGGTCATACAATTTTGCCCCTGCGCAACCACGGCGTAACATTGATGTCGATTGGTCTCATGACCGGTGAAGATGAAGCAGTTGTTTGGCGAGGCCCGATGCTTATGGGTGCGCTTCAGCAAATGTTGACTCAGGTGCAATGGGGACGGCTGGATGTCTTGATTGTTGATCTGCCACCTGGCACTGGCGATGTACAAATGACGCTGTGTCAAAAGGCAGAAGTTGATGGTGTGGTAGTTGTTTCTACGCCTCAAGATATTGCGCTAATTGATGCTCGAAAAGGCATTGATATGTTCCAGAAAATGAACACGCCAATTCTTGGAATCATTGAAAACATGTCCTCGTTCATTTGTTCGACTTGCGACACAGTGCACCATCCATTTGGTCATGGTGGAGCAAAAGCTGAAGCAGAAAAACTGGGTGTTCCATTTTTGGGTGAAATCCCATTGGATCTCGACATTCGTATTGCGAGCGACGGCGGAGCCCCGATCGTTGCAAGTAAGCCAGATAGCCCGCAAACCAAGGCGTTCTGGGATGTCGCGTCGAACCTTGCCTCCACGGATGCGCTTTCATGATTGCTGGACAACCAGACCCTAGCCAACCAAGCTTTCCACCAATGTTTCGTGGGGAAGCTTTGCGTGCAGACATGGACCCGTTTGCAAAAGCAGTCTCGTCCTCAATGCGGGGCATTGATCCCGGCTTGATCGTTTGGTCGGAAGACACAACATCTGCCCGCGCGGCGCTGGTGTTGGCTCCTGAAGAACCTTTAGAGCGTGCCATCGCGGTGGTGTTTGCTGCGACTTTGGGCTTGAGTGATAGCCTTGGAGCTTTGGCACCGCCTGAAGTCGCCGTTCATTTTGTTTGGCCGGATCGGATCAAGATCAATGGCGCACTTTGTGGGCACGTGAAAGCCGCAGCGTCCACATCCACCCCCGGTGAAGAACCCAATTGGCTGGTGGTCGGCATCGACGTGCCTCTCCTGCCCGTGCGCGACAATGAGCCTGGCTCCACACCAGATCAAACAACGTTGGCTGAAGAAGGCTGTAGCGAGATAACCGTTGCCGAGCTCTTAAGCAGTTGGTCGAGACATACGCTAGTGTGGCTGAACCGCTATATGGACGACGGCATGGGCCCCCTTCATGGAGCATGGCGAGACAAGTGCGACACCATTGGCGAGGTCCTTGAAGCGCCCCACGCCGGCGTATTTATGGGCCTGGACGAACTTGGTGGCATGTTGTTGAAAGAGGCATCGGGAACCCACAGCATTCCTCTGACTCAGATCCTGGAGACAAAATCTTGAAACTTGCCAGAACCATACGTTTTGACGATTCCGATCTTAATGTTTTTGAGAAGACCGCCGAATTGGATGAATGGGCCCTATCAGGTGCCTTTGAGTTCTCCAATTGGAGCGATGAACAACTTACAGGACAAGCCAGACAAGCATTTTCCAATGGATGGTTGGGTTTGGAGACCTTTGGTCGCTCAACATTCGTGGCTGTAACAACCCTGAGTGATCGAGAGTATGAGGACCTTATCAACAGGCTCTCACTTCATTTTGTACAACGTTATGGCGCACCGGATTTAGAAGCTGCCCGAGGACCTGCAATTGAAGAAATCGATCATATGCGTCAAATGTGTGAAGATCACGAAGACAACACGCTCCTTATTGTTGAACGTGAATTGATCGATATGGGCGTCAAAGAAAGCTTCAGGGTGATAAAACCGCAAGACGCTGATCTGGCTCAATTTGCGGTTCATGGGGACATGGAATAGCTAGCACAACCGAACAGATTCGCCCTAGCATCCCAACTGTATATTTCAACGAAGATACGGAATTTCAACACATATTCGGTTGAGTTCTCGGAATAAATTTTGAAAATTTGCTCCGCAATTCGAATGAGAATTAAGACATGAACGGCTTGCGATTCTGAATCAGTCGAAGCTTCTTAACCATTGAAAGAAAATCGTATTTTGCCGCTTGGCACGGGAAAATTTTATTTGTCATGTTACCTTACCTTTCAAAGCAAGCATGTTCCACAACTGAACTGATCCGTTCAGCGATTTGCAAATTAGCTTATGAGCACTTATTGTCAAGGACTAAATGAACTGGGTAGTTTAGTTATATGATCTGTACGAAACAAAAAAGTGATGTGCCTGCAGCGCAAGGCACCCGCATGGTAAAGAAGCGAAGTCAGATATTGGCCGGCGCGCGCGAGGTGTTTCTCAAAGAAGGTTTTGAAGGCGCAAGCGTCGACGACATTTCAATTGCAGCCTCGGTCTCAAAAGCTACGCTATATAATCATTTTCCAGACAAGAGCCTGATGTTCAAGGCTGTTATCGAGGGTGAATGCGACAAGCAAGCTGGGCACATGTTTGCACTCCCCCAAAACGCCGAAGGGGTTGAGGCAACACTGCTTGATGCGGCACAAAGATTCGTAAACTTTCTCACGACGCCGTTTGCGCAAAACATCTTTAGGATTTGCGTTGGAGAAGCAGATCGCTTTCCTGAGTTGGGGCAAGATTTCTATCGCACTGGCCCAGAGCTTTTGCGA
This sequence comes from Hyphomicrobiales bacterium, assembly GCA_045107035.1. Classification (GTDB taxonomy): domain Bacteria; phylum Pseudomonadota; class Alphaproteobacteria; order Rhizobiales. The sequence goes on along the minus strand of JBGCFS010000123.1, from coordinate 68,438 downwards.
AACCACCTCATGCAATTTTTTGAGGACTGCAAGCCTCACAACATTCTTCAGATAGATGACCCCGCCATGGCGGCGGATCAATTTTCAGAATTATGTAAAGCAAATTTGTTCGCGCGTGCATTGTTCGGCGTTCAAACCAAGTTTACAAAAAAAGAAAAAGAGAAGGTCGCAAGAGAAGCTATCGCGACCTTCATGGCAAGATATTCAAAATAAGCGTGGCAACGACTGCCACGCCTTTTGGGTCTGACTAAAGACCAAGCATTTTCTTGATCTGCTCCGGATCGGTCTCACCGCCCGCAAAGTCATCAAACGCTTTCTCTGTCACTTGAATGATATGGTCTGAGATGAATGGAGCGCCTTCCGCTGCCCCTTGCTCCGGATGCTTCAAGCAACATTCCCATTCCAAAACGGCCCAGCTGTCGTAATTGTACTTAGCAAGTTTGGAGAAAATGCCTGCAAAATCCACTTGGCCATCTCCAAGAGAGCGGAACCTTCCGGCACGGTTTTCCCAAGACTGATATCCGGAATACACACCCTGACGACCGTCTGGATTAAACTCGGCATCCTTCACATGATAGGCAGAAATGCGCTCATGATAGATGTCGATAAATGCCAAATAATCCAATTGTTGAAGTACAAAATGTGAAGGATCGTAGTTGATCATGCAGCGCTTGTGGCCCTTCAACTGTTCCAGGAACATCTCAAACGTCACGCCATCAAAGACATCTTCACCAGGGTGAATTTCGTAAGCGACATCAACACCGTAATCTTCATATACATCCAGAATTGGCTTCCAACGTCGCGCCAACTCAGCAAACGCTTCCTCAACCAAACCTGATGGCCGCTGAGGCCATGGGTAAATGTAAGGAAATGCGAGCGAGCCGGTAAACGAGACTGATACGTCCAGACCGAGGTTCCGAGATGCCTTGGCCGCTTTCATCATCTGATCAACAGCCCACTCCTGACGTGCCTTGGGATTTCCATGGACCGCTGCCGGCGCGAATGCATCAAATTGACTATCATATGCCGGATGAACAGCTACTAACTGCCCTTGGAGATGAGTAGAGAGTTCTGTAATTTCAACGCCAGAATCTGCACAGATCCCTTTTACCTCATCGCAATAACCCTGCGACTCTGCAGCCTTGCCTAGATCAAACAAGGATCCGACAAATGTAGGAATCTGAACGCCTTTGTAACCCAGATCAGCCGCCCATTTTGTGATATTCGGCAAATTGTCGAACGGAGCCGCATCTCCCGCAAACTGAGCCAGAAAAATTGCAGGGCCTTTAATATTAGTCGCCATGTTTTGCTCCCATTTACCTCGGTAAAATCGTGAGGGTTTGATTGATCTATAACGTTATAGAACCATTTAGCGAATTTTGCGGCAAGTGCGCAACTGCTACGGTTAATCAAATTTACAGAGTGAAGGATTCACACCAATCATCCTGCACACTTATGTAACTCCGATGGAACTTTGCTAGCCAATTTTGTTATGTGTGCGAGAAGCCGTTAGCTTCAGCTTGCCGCATCGCGTTTGGCAATCCAGTCATGATCGGGGTGGTTCTGAAATCGCCATTTACGCATTGGACCAGCCATCACGTTCAAATAGTACATCTCGTAGCCATATGGACAGCCACATGGATGATGCCCTTTAGGTACCAGAACCACATCCCCATTCGACACTGCCATTGTTTCATCAAGCGATCCGTCTTCGGTAAAAACGCGTTGGATGCCGTATCCCTGAGCAGGGTTTAACCGGTGATAATAGGTTTCTTCGAGGTAAGTCATGTTTGGATAGTCATCTTCATCATGCCTGTGTGGCGGATATGAAGACCAATTACCTTGCGGGGTGAAAACTTCTGTCACCAACAGACTGTCAGCGATATCGGTTTGCTCCATAGCAATGGGATGAATGTATCGTGTGTTTGCACCCTTCCCGCGCTCCTCAAAGCCAATGTCTGAGATCCGCTGTGCCGGATAGTTTCCTTTTCCGGGAGCCGTACAGACCGCGAGCTCACAATCGGTTGTCGCGGTCGCAATCCAGGTCTTATCATTCGGGATATAGACGCAATGCGGTTTCTTACGTTCGAAGACGCTCATGCGATCGCCCATCTCACCAAAATCCATACCGGCGCCGGAAATTGAGGCTTTGCCTTCAACGAGCACGAGGATGACTTCACGGTCAGCTGTTACCTCAGATACTGTCTCGCCAGCTTTAAGTTTGTAGAGACCAAAGCCAACATAGCCCCATTTCGCGCTTTTAGGCGTTATGTCGTGTACCTTTCCGGACGCTCCATCTGGCTTAACAAGCAGTTTGGTCATTTTGCTCTCCCATTCATGCCACTTGGCAGTACGGTCAGCTTATATGACCATTGCAAATTATACTCGTCAAAATCGCTAGTTCACCCTGCGTCTTAGATTTTGCACATGTAAAACTGTTACGGCTAATACAATTACAGCAAATCCTTGGTGCAAGACGCCTGCCCAAAGTGGCACTACCAACAGAAGCGTCACAATGCCGATAAGCGCCTGCATTAGGATTGCGAGACTAACTATAGTGGCAGTAGCGGTTGCTATTCCGCCAGCGCTCTTGGAAATTTGAAAAACATGAAAGAGCGCTAAAGCAAGCACCGCATACGCTATCATTCGATGGTTGAATTGAACCGTTTGAATGTTTTCAAACGCGTTTATCACTCCGCCTGGCGCATCGGACAAAAGGCCTGAGGGTATAAAGTCTCCATCCATAAGCGGCCAGGTATTATATGTGAGCCCAGCATCCAAGCCGGCCACCAATCCTCCAGCAAACAACTGAATAAACAATAGGATCAGAAGCGCTCTTGAGGTCCAGTAAACTCCGCTTCCGACCAATTGATATCGCGCCTCAGCTGCAGGGTTACGCAGCCCCCTGGCAACCCACATTGTTGCCGCAAAAATGAAAAATGCCAGCGTCAGATGAGTTGCCAGCCTGTATTGGCTTACATCTACACGAACGGATAGGCCTGAATACACCATCCACCAACCAACAAAGCCCTGCAGTCCTCCAAGGACAAACAACACGATGAGTTTTGGGTAGAGACGCCTTGGTATGACCTTACGGACAGCGAACCAGACAAAGGGAATAAAGAACGCAAGGCCAATCAACCGTCCGAAGAAGCGATGCCCCCATTCCCACCAGTAAATAAATTGAAACTCCGCAAGTGACATGCCCTTGTTTTGCAATTGGTATTCGGGAATTTTCCGATATTTCTCAAATTCTTCCAGCCAATGCGCTTCACTCAAAGGGGGAATTGCACCAAGGAGTGGTTTCCACTCCGTGATCGAAAGACCCGAATCTGTGAGACGGGTCACACCTCCAATTATCACCATCACAAACACAAGAAAGCAAATGACATACAGCCAAATACGAATTCCTGTTAAGTTGTGGGCATGAGTTTCTTCTGAGATGTTGGCGGATGAAACTGCGGTCATATCAAACTGCTCTCGTTTGTGCTTTGCGTTACCTATCGCTCACCGGCTTGCAAAACAAGGGCTGCCACGCCCTCGCGACAACGTTTCCAAAACTTCGGGAATGAAATATCTAGGAATGGGTGGCGAAGTCGCTCTGTCCGCGCTAAATCAAGGGCTGAAACTCCAAAAGGTAAATCGCAGACATGCCCGGCCGTCTCAGAAAACTCATCGGCACATTTGTGTTGATAATATTTGTCGTTATTTACTGCCTTCTTGTCATGAAGTTGGCATCAGCGACGCTTCCAAATATCAGCGGTTGGGGACATTTAGGTTTTTATGTTTTGTTTGGGCTGCTGTGGGTGGTACCAGCAGGCGCTATTGTTTGGTGGATGCAGCGCCCCGACCTGAAAGCGCGAGAGTAAAATTGAGTATTTTTTCTGTTGTACTCATGCGAGCCATGTAAGGCGCGCCACTCATAAGCGCTCGCAATGCTCGCACATCCTGGAAGTGACCATTCAGCGATAATCGTGGCAATGCCGCCAGATTTTCACGACCATTTCCCTGCAAGACGCCACCTCGTGTCGTTACGGCAGTGTTGAAGCCGAAGCTTTGCACCTGTTTGAACACAGGCTTATCGGCAGCAGCCTCATTGCCATAAGGGTAAGCGAAGTGTTTCGGGTAATATCCGAGCATTTCTTGCTGCCGGATTGCACCTTGCACTACTTCTGCTTCTATCTCTTCCGGTTCCAATCGAGCCAGCATTGGATGGGTTGAAGTGTGCCCACCAATATTGGCCAGTTTAGATTTACTGATTTCACGAATTTGCTGCCAGTTCATGAAGTTGTGGTTCATCAAATTCGTGATATTCAAGCCGTGAATTTCAGCAAACTCACGGATTCTGTCTTGCTTTTCTTGTTCGAAGACAGATCGAAACTGTTCGGCCAATTTCGGGAACGCACGCCGTTTTTGCTGGAGTGAACCCACAACTTCTGCGTTGTCGCCGCCAATTGGCCTTGCATCTACAATGCCGCGCCTTGCCAAAACCTCTTCCAGCACAAGCCACCAAGGCAACGCTGTTCTGTCTGCAAAGCCAGACGTTGCGTAAATCGTAAACGGGCATTCATTCTTTTTGAAAACAGGCAGCGCTTCGGTCAGATTATCCAATGATGCATCGTCCAACGTCACCACTACGAAGCGTCTCTTTGTTTGATTTGCTAACCGTTCTGGGACTTCATCCAGCGATACAAAGTCAACACCGAGCTTCTTCAGACCCTTCAATGCACTATCTAGAAATCTTGGTGTGATTTCCAAATGTCCATTTGGTTGAAAGGCTTGGCTTGGTTTTGGCCGTACCCTGTGAAGCATTAATATGGCGCCGCGCCCGCCGGTTAATGGCTCAATAATATTTGCTAGCCCACTGGACGCAAATGTCACCAAACCATATTTTAAAAGTGCTTTGCGGAACATATGAGTATCAGGCAGCCAAAGGTTGAGATGCTAGTTTCTCATCTTCCATTCGCTTGCGAATGCGGAATTCCAAATCCTCAACCTCAGATTCTAGATCTTCTCTTTTGAGTATTGGAGTTTCTTGAATTCCAAGAGCTCGGCCGGATAACAATTCACGTAACACTACAAAGCCAAGGCAAAGCAATAAACTGGCCAAACCCGCAGCTAACACCAAAATCATAATACGTGGACCGGATGGTTCAAGCGGAGCATCGGCACGGGCAATAAAGCGTGCCTCGGCAGGGAGTCCACCGACCCCTTCCCTTGCCAACAATGTCCGATATTGAGCAAGGAGCGTTTCAAGCAATTCGCGCTCAGCACGTGCTTCGCGTTCAAAAGCTCGCAATTCAACTTCGTTTTGCTGCGCATTTCCCGACTCAAGTTTTTGTGCGGACAAAAGTTTCTGTAGTTGAGTCACTTCTTCGCTCGCGCGGACCGAGTCCTGTTGCAATCTGGTCAACACTGCGCGAGCTTCTGCTCCAATTTGGCGATCAAGCTCTTGTCTCTGCACCACGAGTGCACGCAATCTTGGATGACGAGGAAGCAAATCAGCTGATAAATCAGCAATTTGCGCTTCCAACTGACCACGACTCTGGCGAAGCGATTGAATAAGTGAAGAATTAGCTATCGTAGGAGAAGAGAGAAGTTGGTCTACATTTCCGCCAGCTCTATCAAACAATCGTTTGAAACCATCGTAAACGCTCTTTGCAACACTTTCTCGTGCCCTCGCATCAGACAAGGTTTGAGAAAGGGCCGAAAGCTGTTGCTGTGGAAGCGTCGTGTCTCCTGCCGTAGCAAATAAACCCATTCGGCTTCGAAACTGCTCCGCGCTAGATTCTGCAGCAACTACTTTTTGACGAAGCAGAGCAATCTCAGTCTCAAGCCAAGCTCTGGCATCACGTGCAGATTCTTGTTTGGCACGCTGCTCAACAGTCAAGAATTCTTCAACAACGCCGTTTGCAACAGCAGCTGCCAAAGATGGATCACTGCTCTCAAAGTCAACAACAATCACGCGAGAGGCATCAACTGCATAGACAACCAAATTGTCATCAAACTTTGCAAGAACACCATCAAGATGGCGGCTTGGATCAACTTCTTCAGTGATCTGACCAAATATATTTTTCTTAGGTTCAGGTTGAAGCTCTGGCACATCCGCAAGTCCCATGCGATTCACAACTGCGCGACTAACATTGCGCGAGCGAATAACCTGGACTTTGGAGTTGATTGCTTCCTGACTCAATCGCAACGAAACATCGGGACCAGCGGATTCAGAGGCCCCTCGCAAGTTGGATGTCTCTGGAACTTCAATCAGCACAGAGGCACTGGCCAAATAAATGGGATCCTCGTTCGAGACCTTGTACCATGCACCAGCCGCAACCAACCCAGCAATAGGAACAGCCCATATGCAGGCGCGAGCAATTGCGCGAACAATGGCGTAAATATCTAGGGCGGGCTCTTCTAAACCTGCGTTTTTTGTCTTCTGACTCATAGTAAAACTACTGAACACTCTATGAATGAAGTCTCAATGTCGCAGACGGAGGTAACGGCTAAGTTAACGCACGAAAATATACATCACATCAGGTGTTCAGCTTTAATTAACCGTATTCTGCAACAGTCAATTAATAGTTCTCACAGCACAAATACGATTGAAAGAGTATGCGAGTTAGGCATTTTTTAAGGACGGTATGTATTGCGTTGGTCTCATTACTGGTGGCTGGCTGTGCAAGAGATTTACCGCGTCAAAGCCCAGTTTTGGATTCGCCTTCAATTAGCGCGTATCATCTGGATACCGGAGATAGGTTGCGGATTGTCGTGTTTGAACAAGATTCATTATCCGGCACATATGAAGTTGATGCGGGTGGCTCAATCATGATGCCGCTGGTGGGACAACTGAATGCGCGCGGCCGCACCACAAGTGGTCTTTCGTCCTCGATAAAAACCAAACTTGCAAACGGATATTTGCGCGCACCAGATGTTAGCGTTGAATTGGCACAAACGCGCCCGTTTTACATCCACGGCGAAGTTACGCGACCAGGTGCCTATAATTTCGTACCTGGGATGACACTAGAACGCGCAATTGCACTTGCAGGCGGCTTCACGTCCCGAGCTGACTCTAGATCCTTTGCAGTAGATCGCCGCAATGGAAGTGCAACATTCGAGCCTGTAAACTACAGGCTCCGGCTGCTGGACGCTGTAATGCCGGGCGATACAATTTACGTGCGTGAGCGCTTGTTTTAAGCGCACATTGCAGGTTGGGGAATTAAATGTCTGAGCAAACAATAGACCCGATTAATGGGAACAACATGCCAAGGCAGCAAGCTGTTGACCGCATGATGAAGCGACTGAATGAGACTGTTACTGGTGACAACATTCTAGATGTCGACGCCAGTTCTTTAAGTGACGATGCGAAACGCGTCGCCTCGCAGCTGACCGACGATAACGTATCTCCCCGGGTTTTAGCCGGCCTCGTACGTTTGATGGACTTTATACTGGTTTCAGCACTTGGTTACTTAATATACGTCTTCTATGTACGTCCGCTAGAGCTACAAGAACAAATTGATCAGGTGACTTTGGGCGGGCTTGAGTATCGCTACGCAATTTTTAGTCTGGTTGGCGGTATTCTGGCAGTCTTGTTCATTCAAGCTGCGGATGGCTATTCCATCAGTTCATTGCGAGATCAATTTAAGCAGCTTGGCAGACTTGTTGGTGGCTGGACCTTTGTATTTTTAGTTTTTGCCATTACGGCATTCTTCTTCAAACAAGGCGACACCCTTTCACGCGTATGGTTTGGAACATGGTTCCTTGCTGGTGGCGCAGCCCTTGCAATTACGAGAATTTTCATTGTCCGCTATGTAAAAAGCCTCTTTCGAGATGGCAGACTGCAAAGACGCGCAATTCTAGTTGGCGGCGGAGAACGGGCTGCAGAATTGATCCGTTCTTTGGAAAGTCAAACCACACAAGAACTTCAAATTTGCGGCATTTTCGACGACCGCGCCGATGATCGTTCACCATCAGTTTTGCTTGGTTATCCTAAACTTGGAACACTGTCAGACCTTCTCGTATTTGGTCGTGTCTGCAAAATCGATATGCTGGTTGTAACATTCCCTTTGACTGCAGAAGGTCGCGTAGCCGAGATGCTCAAGGACCTATGGGTTCTTCCAGTCGATATTCGATTAAGTGGACATGGTAACAAATTGAATTTACGCCCTCGTTCCTATTCGTATGTCGGTTCTGTGCCATTTTTGGACATAATCGACAAGCCACTAGCCGATTGGGATTACTTCAAGAAGCGCGCCTTTGATGTGTTTTTTGCCACGCTGGGAATACTGGTTTTAGCGCCAGTTATGGCTCTGGTAGCAATTGCTGTTCGGTTGGATAGCGCGGGGCCAGTTCTGTTCCGTCAAACACGCTACGGATTCAACAATGAGAAAATCTCGGTTCTGAAATTTCGCTCCATGTTTCATCACATGGCTGATCCGAAAGCGAAACAGGTTGTCAGTCGTGGCGATCCTCGCGTGACGCGTGTTGGCCGTTTCATTCGAAAGACTACTCTCGATGAATTACCGCAACTATTCAATGTATTACGCGGTGAGTTATCTCTAATTGGTCCACGGCCACATGCAGTGCATGCCCACACTGAGAACCGCCCTTGGGAAGCTGTCGTTGATGGATACTTTGCGCGCCACCGGGTAAAACCGGGTATTTCGGGCTGGGCCCAAATCAATGGCTTACGTGGTGAAATTCGCAATAAGGAAATGATCCAGAAACGCGTGGAGCATGATCTCTACTACATTGAAAATTGGTCACTTCTGTTGGACCTGTACATCCTCTTCATTACCCCATTTAAGGTTCTCGATACACGAGATTCCTACTAGGTCTTTCAATGGCAGCAACGCTTGCTCAGCCAGGAACAATATCCACCCGCGCACTTGGAGCCCTTTTCCTTTGGTTACTTGTGTTTTCGGGTGGTTTTGTGTTTCGAGAACCTGCCCCATACGAGCTTTTCGCCGCGACGCTAATCCCATTCTGGTTTTTAGCTGGCTTGCCACTCCCCCGACAGATCGCCCCCTTGTTCGTCTTCATGACGCTTTACCTTATTGGCGGAATTATCGGGCTGAGCCAGGTTAAGTTCTTTGATCAAGCACCAATGTTTGTCGCAGTAACAGGTTTTCTGGCAGTTACATCCTTTTTCTATGCCAGCCTTATTGGCCAAGACTACAGACGACTTAAACTCATCACAAATGCATATATCGCAGCATCATGCTGCACCATCATGCTCGGTGTCATAGGCTACTTTGAACTACTTCCCGGAGCCTTTGACCTGTTTACGCTCTATGGTCGTGCATCGGGAGGCTTTGAAGATCCAAATGTGTTCGGACCCTTTTTGGTCATGCCTCTTGGACTTCTTTTTTATGGAATGATGACTGGTCAAAAAGGCAACTTTGTTCTGCGACTTTCTATTATGATGTTCCTACTGTTTGGCATTTTCATGAGTTTTTCTCGTGCCAGTTGGGGATTAACAGCCTTTTCGTTGGCACTAATATTCTTGCTTGCCATGGTCAACACAAGAGCCCCTGCACATAGAATGCGCATGATCGTAATGTTGGCAATAGCCGTTCTTGGAGCCTTTGGATTGCTGCTTGTAGCGCTTTCATCTGATCAGGTTGCAGGCCTTTTTGCAGAGCGCGCTCAAATTGTTCAAAACTATGATGGTGGCCGCGAGGGGCGATTTGCCCGTCACATAATTGGGTTCAAACTCGTTTTGGATCGCCCATTAGGTCTTGGAGCCCTGGAATTTGGGAAACACTATTTTCAAGACGACCCACACAATGTTTGGCTCAAGAGCTTTACAGCCTATGGCTGGCTTGGTGGCATCTCCTATCCAATCTTAGTGATCTGGACACTGGTTAAAACAGCCCCGCTTTTGTTCCGACCTCGGCCTTGGCAGCCGGTTCTTGTTTCCTGCTTTGTCGTATTTTTAGGACATCAGGTTATTGGAGCTGTGATCGATATTGATCATTGGCGCCATTATTTCCTGCTGCTTGGGTTGCTTTGGGGAATGATTGCCGCAGAAGCGCAATGGCAAAAACGGCTTAGGGCTGCCACGTAATTTGCAGACAGCAAAACTATTGTGAAAGATTAAATGGTCGGAGCGATAGGATTTGAACCTACGACCCCTTCACCCCCAGCGAAGTGCGCTACCCGGCTGCGCCACGCTCCGACTGAGCTCTGTATAAACGCGGCTTATTTTGATGGCAAGCCAAGTTGACACTCTTTGCGATTTTGTTTTGTGGAAGAAAAATTCAGATGCATTGCTGTTCGAAGACTTACTTCACCTGATCCAACAAGCGTTTGCATTCCAGCAGTTCAAAAAGAGTGGCATGAAGCTTCTCAACATCTTGTTCGGAAAGCCCTTTTGCAACCGGTGCTGTTGGATCAAACGGCAGATCTGCTTTGTCTGCAATATCGCCTTCTTTCTTCAATCCCAGCTTGGAAAATAGCTTTCCAGCAGCGCTTCCGCCCTTGGCACCCTCGCCAACTGTTGGCAATTTACTAGCAGCGCCCAACTCTGTTGCATCAATATCAACACTGGCTTCGCCCCGGCCCACTGCCATAACTGTCTTGACGCCGCGTTCTTTCAACAAGCGCTGTACGCCCTTGATCGTATAGCCTTCACCATACAATAAAACACGGATACCACGCAGAAGCTCGATGTCTTGCGGACGATAGTAACGGCGCCCGCCTCCGCGTTTCAAAGGTTTGATTTGCGAAAATCGTGTTTCCCAGAACCGAAGAACGTGTTGCGGCAAATCAAGATCATCAGCTACTTCACTGATGGTTCGAAATGCATCTGGTCCTTTAGCGGTCACTACGATTGTCTCCGACAATGACAAAAAATGGCACTGGTGAAATCAAATTTAAATTCTTAAAAACTGATTCTTTTGAAAACCTTATCAGTATTACTTCGCGCCGTGGTTAACCTTTTCCTTCAGCACGTTACTGGGTTTGAAAACCATAACTTTGCGAGGTGGAATTGGCACCTCAACTTTGGTTTTTGGATTTCGTCCAACCCGTTCATTTTTGCTACGAACGACAAAAGAGCCAAAGCTTGATAGCTTTACGTTCTCGCCGTTTGCAATCGTATCAGAAATTTCTTCCAGAACCATCTCAACCAAGTCAGAAGACTCTGACCGTGAAAGTCCAACTCGCTCAAAAACCGCTTCCGCTAAATCTGCACGAGTGACTGTCTTGCCGCCCATATTTTGCCGCTCCGCCATTTGCCCAATCTGGGCCGACCTTAATTTGGATATTAACGTTAAGTGTACACGGTTAACGCGTCAATAGCTCAAGGTAGACCAATTTGTAGTTTAGACTTTACCAACGCAGCAAAACGCTACCCCAAGTAAAGCCACCTCCCATCGCTTCAAGCATCACAAGATCGCCGCGTTTTACACGACCATCCTTCACAGCAACGTCGATTGCCAACGGTATTGAAGCCGCTGAAGTGTTGCCGTGATTTTCTACCGTCATCACGATTTTTTTCATATCAATGCCAAGTTTATCAGCACTTGATTCAATAATCCGTTTGTTTGCCTGGTGTGGAATAAACCATGTCAACTCTTCCGAACTGGTGCCACTGGCAGCAAATGCATCTGTGACAACGTCTGAAATCATGCCCACAGCATGTTTGAAAACATCCCTGCCCTGCATGCGCAGATGCCCAGTTGTCTGCGTGCTGGATGGTCCACCATCTACATAGAGTTTTTCTTTGTGTGCGCCGTCAGAACGAAGGTGACATGTCAATATGCCACGTTCTTGTTCCCCTTCAGGGATTTCTTCAGCACTCAATACCGCTGCACCAGCGCCATCTCCGAATAACACGCAGGTTGTTCGGTCTGTCCAATCTAGGAGACGGGAGAAAGTCTCAGCGCCGATAACAAGCACATTTTTTGCATTACCGGCGCGCACAAAGCTGTCTGCAATGGTCATTGCATATACGAAACCGGAACAAACTGCTTGCACGTCAAATGCCGCGCCTTGTGTTATTCCCAGTCTGTGTTGGACAGCAACGGCTGTTGCAGGAAAAGTGTTGTCAGGGGTCGAGGTTGCCAGAATGACTAAATCGATTTCTTGCGCAGTCACACCCGCATGAGCCAATGCGCGCGTCGCTGCCTCTGTCGCTAAATCGCTAGTGGTTTCACCCTCTGCCGCGATATGGCGTTGACGAATACCCGTGCGCTGAACAATCCATTCACTGCTGGTATCGACGACTTTTGACATATCGTCATTCGTCATAACGCGCTCAGGCAAATAGGACCCTACACCTGCAACCACAGCCCTTAGGTTCAACACTATTCAGTCCTTTGATTCAGGCTCTTTTTCGAGCACATTTTGAAATTGTTCCAGATCATCGCTGAGTTTCTTGTGCAGATCATTCCGAGCCATCGCGTCACCCATGCCAATCGCGCTAGCAAAACCCTCTGGCGTAGCCGAGCCGTGGCTTTTAATAACCAGTCCATTCAAACCAAGGAATACACCACCGTTTGACTTGCTGGGATCCATTTTTTCCCGCAAACGCTTGAAAGCGCCGCGAGCTAAAAAATAACCAATTTTTGTCAACAAATTTTGGCTCATGGCAGATCGTAGATATTGGGCGATCTGTCTTGCAGTGCCTTCTGCGGCCTTCAAAGCAATATTTCCTGAAAAACCCTCTGTAACAACAACATTGGATGTCCCTTTGCCGAGATCATTGCCCTCAACAAACCCAATATAATCGATAAATGGCAAATCAGCTTCGCGCAAAATTTGACCCGCTTTGCGAACTTCCTCAACGCCTTTAATTTCTTCCACGCCGACGTTTAACAGGCCAACCGTTGGGCGCTTGATGCCAAAAAGAGCGCGGGCCATAGCGCCGCCCATGACAGAAAAATTTATAAGCTGTTGAGCGTCGGCACCAATTGTCGCTCCGACATCCAGAACAATGCTGTCGCCGCGTAATGTGGGCCAAATGGCCGCTATTGCTGGCCGTTCGATTGCAGGCATTGTGCGCAAACAAAAACGGGACATCGCCATAAGTGCGCCGGTATTCCCTGCGGAAACGCAGACGCCTGCTTCGCCATCTTTGACAGCTTGAATTGCACGCCACATGCTGGAATGGTAACGACCCTTGCGCAAGGCCACGCTTGGTTTTACGTCCATACCAACAGTTACATCGCAATGGCGAATTTCACAGGAAGATTGCAAAGCAGGACGCTTTGCCAATGCTGATCCAACGACGTCTTCTTGGCCGAACAAAAGGAACTTAGTGTCAGGTTGTCTCTTTAGCGCGATCTCCGCCCCGCCCAAGACTACTTCAACACCGTTATCACCCCCCATGGCATCAAGCGAAATTGTGATGCTTTTCGTCATTAACCACTCAAAATTGTTCTATTATCTGAGCGCGGACCATAGCCATTCCACGCCACAACACAACCGAAATGTCGCACAGAGAGCCCAAAATTAGGATGCTGCAGTTCAGCCTTCATTGTCAGTGTTCGCTTTAAGGCGAGCTAACGCCGCAAAAGGAGATTCCTTGACTATTTCTTCCTCAGCACTTTCATCAGTATGCACGACAACCATACTGGAAGTGTCGTCAGCTTCGACACCTTGAGCTCGCGGATAAAGATCTATCCCTAAAATTACATGCTCTAGCGCAATAGCAGCCAAATCTATTCTGCCATTTTCGACCACTTCAGGTGGATCGATTTCATCCGGGTCAATCATCATTTCCCGATTGGAGTTCATTTTCTTGAACACCTTTTCAACCTCATCGCGGCTTGCAACAAAGGTTCTGTCAATTTCTTCGCTGAACTCTTGCCGAACGGGTTCAAGAGTAACTATGCAATTTTGATCAACCACAGCACGAACCTCACCGCGAATGCGGATGCTTTTTTTAGTACGATGCAATGTCATTGAAGCATCAATGGATATCACTGACGCCACGTCCAGCGCTTTCGCCAAATCTGGAAGGTCTTCAGATTGAGGCTCAATATTAAATTCTCTGGACTCATTTGAGATATCGCCAGCAACAAGCAAATACGTCCAAACACCTTTTCCTGGAATCGCTGACATATTTGTGGCCGTGGAGTGAGCATCATCCACTGAAGCTTTGCTTGTATTCGTCATGTCAGGCCTCACGGAGAAAAAGAGAATCTAAGGCGGACTTTGGACCGCTTAATTGTATGCTTTAGGGACAGGAAAAGAAAGGTACCCCTGTAAGATCGCACTTTCGTTTTGCTCAGCCAACACTGAGGTAGTGGTCAATACGTAATCTGCAAGGGCGCTTGCTTTTATATCAATAGAATTTTCTGGGGCGGTGGACGCCTCTTCTTCGGAAAACAGGCTTTCATTGTAGCTGAGAATATTGCGGGTAAGAGCATCCGCAAGTGCCACCTTTGCATTCTCACCGTTCAATGCGCCCTCATAGGCCTCAGTTCGCCCATAAAATACCTGCATCATTTTTTTCATACGTTTGGGGACAGTCGTATCACCAACGCCCAATTCACGAAGCGATCTGTCCATATCCAGCCGAAACATATCAAACACGTCCTGGCTCACAGCACGTGTGCCCTCGTCAACATCCTTCAATCGCCTGAACAACAGAAAGCTATGAAGCACGATCATGTTGAAACGGCCGTCTAAAGTATCGGGCACACCAAAACTCTCATAGAATGCGGTATGACGGGCTTGCGCCACAATCTTACCGTAAAGAACGCGAATGACCGTTTCGTTGCTTTGTTTGGTCTTAAAAAATCGACGGAGCATGTTGGGTTCCAAATGTGACTTATTAGGCGTCTGCGCTTTATCTGGATCAAGTTTCAAATGCCAGATGTTATTGCAAAGCCACTTAGTGCGCGTTAGGAGTTTTGCAATTGGTTTTTGGAGCAAAGGAATTTGTTCCATGCGCCACATATAACAATCGACCGCGTTTTACAAAGTCGATGAGAGAACAATGCCTTTGGAAATATGTTTCTAAGGGCAGTATGAAGAGGAATGTTGTTTTGGTTATGCGTAAAGCGTCTGGGAATCCTGTGGTTTCAAATCATTCAGACTTGGATGTTGGAAACCAAGCAGTGACAGGTTCTAAACGAAACACATCCGTTTCATTCACTCTTGGCACAATCTTGCTGTGTGGAGTTGCGCTTGGCGGTTGTTTGGAACAACGCAATTATCAAGGCTACCAAATACCTCATGATGCTGTTCAACAGGTCCCTGTTGGCTCTAGTGCAGACCAAGCCTTGTTAGCGTTGGGCACACCAACGACTACAGCAACTTTTGGCAATGAAGTGCACTATTACATTTCGCAAGTTTCCAGCCGTCCAGTGGCTTTTGCGCGTTCCAAAGTGGTAGATCAAAGAATTTTGGCTGTATATTTTGATGAGAACAACCGTGTCTCTCAGATCGCCAATTATGGCCTGCAAGATGGCCGTGTGTTTGACTTTGTTAGCCGAACCACACCAACAGGCGGTAGCGATGTGAGTTTTGTAAGTCAGTTGCTTTCTGCTGCGGGCCGTACAAACCCAATCGGTAACTAACCCAAATACTGAAACAGTTACGCTGCGACTGCTTTCTTTTCGCGGGTAAAGAACAACAACAGCAGCGTAACGCCAACAACTGGGAACACCACTATATTGATGGTTTCCCAACCAAATGCATTCAGGATTCCTCCTGATGACAATGAAGCAGCTGCCACAAATCCAAACACAATGAAGTCGTTAACCGACTGCACACGATTCTTTTCCTCGGGTCGGTATGTATCAGTCAGCATGGCAGTCGCACCGATAAAGCCAAAATTCCAGCCGACTCCGAGCAGTACCAAAGCGCCCCAAAATGTTGCCAACTCTAAGCCGGTAAGCGCCAAGGCTGCGCAGGAGGCCAGTAACAAAAGCCCCGTCGCGACAATTTTTTCTTTTCCAAAGCGCTGTATCAGCGATCCAGTAAAGAAGCTGGGCCCAAACATCGCCAACACATGCCATTGTATTCCCAAAACTGCGTCAGAGGTGCTGTGGCCGCATGCAATCATCGCCAAAGGTGCAGCAGTCATCACAAAACTCATGATTGCGTACGAACTGACAGCGCACAGCACCGCAACAATGAAGCGCCCCTGCGACATAATTTCCAGAAGCGGCCGCCCACCAGTTTTCACTTCCTCTTTTACAACAGGCGGCGCGCGAAGAAGGCTCAAAACCAACAAAGAAAGCGCAGCCAATACAGACAAGCCTACATAAGCGCCTGCAAATAGAATGGGAGTGAACAAATCCTTGGTGAAGACGACCGTTTGTGGGCCGATAACAGCTGCCAGCACCCCCCCAGCCATAACCCAAGAGATAGCTTTGGGGCGAAATTTTTCGCTTGCAGTATCGGCAGCTGCGAATCTGTATTGCTGGACGAATGCACTGGTGGAGCCGGCAAACAAAATGCCAAGGCAAAACAACCAGAATTGCCCAATAAATATGGCGTATGCAGCAATCAACCCGCCGACCACACCAACAAGTGAACCGCTCATCAAGCCATGCCGCCTGCCAAGACGTTTGGCCAGGATTCCTGCCGGCAGTGTCGCAAAAGCGGTTCCAATTACAAATGCGGTCACGGGTAAAGTTGCCAAAGACTTATCAGTGCCCAGCAAATAATGGCCAACGATTCCACCGAGAGAAATGCAAATGGGGGCACCGGCACCAGCCAAAGCTTGGGCTGATGCCAAAACCAGCACATTGCGGCGCGCCATAGTGTCATCTATAGGCGAAGCAGTTTCTATAGGGGAAGTCACAGGCTTGTTCATGGCAATTGAGTCCAAATGATTTGACCTCCTCATACGCCTGTTTCGGATCGGAAAAAAGCGAATCCAATGAATAAGGTCATCACAAGTTTTGATTTGAACAATTCGGTTGAATCACTGTTCACAAATTTTAGTCTAATAAATCGCGCTTGTTCATAATACTTGTTCGGGTGTGGAACTTGTTAACTCCAGCGAAATTCAATCGAGGACATAATTTATGTTAAAGAAAATTCTTGGCGCTGCACTTATTGCAGGAGCGCTTTCGACCCCAGCAATCTCTGCTGAGAAATACGTGTTTGACGCCAGCCATTCACAAATCATTTTTTCTTATGACCACTTAGGGTTTTCAACATCATTCGGCATGTTCTCTGGGTTTGAAGGGGAAGCAATGCTTGACGTTGATAACCCTGCGGCATCCTCTGTGACTGTAGAATTTGGTGCCAACACGTTGATTGCAGGCTGGAAGCCGCGCGCAGAGCACCTCATTAGCGCAGATTTTTTCAATGCCGAAGTGAACCCGCTGGTTACGTTTAAAAGCACGCTTATTGAAACAACCGGTGATGACACAGCAAAAGTCACTGGAGATCTTCAAATCAACGGAATTACAAAACCTGTCACCCTTGATGTAAAGCTCAATCAGATGGGTGATAATCCATTGGCAGGCAAGCCTTGGGCCGGTTTTGACGCAACAACGACAGTGCTGCGTTCTGAATTCGGAATGGAAAAATATACACCATTTATTTCAGATGAGGTAAAACTCATGATCTCGGTTGAGATGAGCAAAGCTGAGTAGCCGCTCAAATCCCTAACTTGAGCGGGCATCATCTATGCCCGCTTTTTTTATGCCAATCGTCGTGGCAGAGTGTTTACATGAAAACACTCTGCTTTTGGTACGATTTCGCCAGCACATACTCCTATCTATCTGCGATGCGCTTGCGAAAGCTTGCAGCCTCATCAGAAATTGAGATTGCGTGGAAGCCTTTTTTATTGGGGCCCATCTTTCAGGCACAAGGGCTTTCCAGCTCCCCCTTCAATGCTCATGCCGCCAAAGGCGCATATATGGTGCGCGACATGCAGCGCTTGAGCGCCGACCAGCGCATACCTTTTTTATGGCCGACGATGCCTGACGGGTCCGATGGTTTTCCAAGACACTCAGTGCTCGCAGCGCGCGTTGCCCTTGTTGGAATTGAACACGGTTGGGTCGAGGATTTCACTTGCGCCGCTTTTCGCGCAGAGTTTGGAGAAGGCTCAGACATATCGAACTCAGATACAATCTCGGATATCTTGGCCCAGATTGACATCGACCCTCTAAAAACTCTCAAACAAGCTCAAAGCCCATCAATCAAACAAAAACTACGAGAGAACACTGAAAGAGCGGTATCGTTGGGCATTTTTGGAGCGCCAAGTTTCACAATCGATGAGGAACTTTTTTGGGGTAACGATCGATTGGAACCGGCTTTTGCCTGGGCCAAAACTAATGAATAGCCTTTCAGTGCATTGCTTTCGCAAAGCTACTTCACCCTATCGGCAACAATTGTGATTTGAACTTCGACGGGAAACGCCACACTGCTCTCATTGCCAAATCCCTGAGATCCCACTTCAAATTCCATTCTGTTAAGCATAGCTGCGCCGGTCATTTTTGCGACATCTGCCTCAATCGATAGTGTGAAATCTACAGTTGCCGGCGCAACAACACCGGATAATTCAAGGTCTCCAAGCATTGAGAATTGCTTCCCATCGACCTTCGTAAATGAACGTGAAGTAAAAACTGCTTTGGGATGCTCATTCGCTTTTAGAAAATCCCCGGATAGGGCCTGGCTGGTCACACTACCCAATGAAAGGCTTGCAACATCAATCTCAACTCGCACCTGCGCATTGGCCAGGTCTTCAGGATCAAACCTGATGTCAGCCGTCCAAGCGGCAAACGCTCCACTAACGGGTGCCCCGCTTTGTATAATTTTGATGCCCAAACTGCTTTCATCTGCTCTGACTTGCCACTCTCCCGAGGAAGCTTGCAAAGCGGTGCCAGGAGGCGTTTCCGCAGAAAACAGCTGCACGCTTGCATAACTCAATCCCACAACAGACAGGAACACCAATCCAGCCAAAGCAATTGGTGCGAAAGAATGAGTGCTCGCATGGTCCAATTCACCAAACTCTACCGGCTTTCCCGGCACCATGCGGGCCAACGTGCTGTCTTTGTCTATGAAGGCGTGTTTAAGCGCGCCCGCAATATGCAAAGCGAGGGAAATCATCATTGTCGCTGCAAAGAAAAAATGCATTGCACCGAATATTTCGGCCAATTTCGGGTCCTTTTTAACGAAGGAAAGATCCTGGTTCTCAAACCACCAAATTGGTGCAAACCCGTCAGTTGCTGCGTGATGCAGCCAACCCGAAACCGGTACTGCTAAAATGGATATGTAGAGCAACCAATGGATGGACTCTGCAACAAACGTCTCCAATTTTCGCTCTGCATGTAAAGGTGCCGGCTTTTTATTGAAGACTGCCCACACGACACGAAGTACGGCCACTGTAAGCAAAGCAATCCCAACCGATTTGTGGAGACTGTACAGGAACACTTTTTGTGAAATTTCAGCATCACTACTTTGAGGCAACTCGTGCATATAGACGCCCAACGGCAACAAAAACAGAATGAGGGCGGCCGTTACCCAATGTAAAATCTGGGCGACAAACCCATAGCGTAGTTTTGTGTTTGTGAGCATCGCAAGTTCCTCATTTTAGTCCACATATTGTGCGCTAGAAATGTGCCATGAAACAAGATGGATTCAATTGAACACAGCGTTGACAGTTATTTCGAATTGTTCACGAAAAATGATCGAAAGATGTCTTTCCAAGATCAATAGGTGAGTTCTTTGTGTCCAAAAAACTGACACCACGTCCCGCCACAACGTCACCAACGTAAGTTACTGGCACACCGTCGGCGCGCATGACACTCTCAAAGGCTGGAGCATCAGGTTCAGGCACCGTACAAAGAATCTCATAGTCATCTCCGCCGGTAATCAGCAAACCTTGCAAATTGTATTTGTCCAAATGTTCTAGCAAAGCATGGTTGTGCGGAATGCTGCCAAGCCGAACTTGCAACCCGACATTGCTTGCATTTGCCAGTGTATTGGCATCGCCAACCAATCCGTCGGAAATATCCATAGCGGCAGTTGCATAGCGTGAAAGCGCGGCTATCGAGCTCATTTTGGGATCAGGAACCAGATACCGATTTTCGAGAATCTCATGTGAGGCGGTTGAAATCAGTTCGTAAATGGCTTGATCGTTGTCTGTCAGTTTTGACTTACCAAATAGCCTTGCTTGCCGACTTAAAAGCCCAACAGCGCTGTCTCCGATTGTGCCCGTAACATATATCCGGTCGCCTAGATTTGCGCCTGAACGTGTAACCATTTTGCCATCAGGAACGAACCCGAATGCACAAATACTGACAACCGATTGATTGGGCGATCGTACCGTATCTCCTCCCATCAGCCGCACGCCAAAACTAGCTTGATCTGCTGCCAAACCCGCCGAAAACGATGTCATCCAACTATCAGAACGAAGTCGGCTTTCTGGCATTGCCAAGGACAAGAAATAACCATGAGGTACACAGCCTTTCGACGCCAAATCTGACAGGTTTACCCGCAGCGCCTTTCTAGCAATGGTATCGGCGGGATCATCGTCAAAAAAGTGCACGTCAGACACAAGTGTATCCATCGACACGACAAGGAATTGCCCCTCAGGAACAGGCACTTGGGCGGCATCATCATGAAGACCAAGGGCTTCAATTCCTGTTGCCAGCGGCGCAAAATAACGCTGTATGAAGTTATCTTCCGCCTTTTCAGAAAGGATCATTTTTCGGAGAACTCATCAGCCCGTACATTGTGGGCAATGCGGTCCAGAACACCGTTCACCATTTTGGGTTCATCTTCGGTGAAGTATGCTTTTGTCACATCAACATACTCGTTGATAATGACTTTTGCTGGAACGTCCTTGCGTTTCAACAGCTCAAATGCTCCAGCGCGCAATACAGCTCTCAACAAACTATCGATGCGGGCCAATGGCCAATCTGGTGTCAGCGAGTTGTGGATCATCGGATCTAACTGTTCTTGCTCCTTTACAACACCTGCAAGGATACCGCGAAAGTAGGCATGATCAGCTTCCAAATACTGTTCACCATCCAGCTCCTTGCCGAGCCGTACATTTTCAAACTCAGCAACAACCTGTTGAAGGTTTGTACCGCCAATATCCATTTGATACAGCGCTTGCACCGCACCTAGACGCGCTGCGCCACGTTTGTTTGCCGGCTTTGTACCAGAGAGAGTTTTTTCTATTTCAGACATATCAGACCAAACCAAACTGCTTGCGCAGTTTTACCATTTCAACTGCGGCATGTGCGGCACCGCCACCCTTATTCTTGTTGTCGCGTTTTGCGCGCGCCCATGCCTGATCACTGTTTTCCACTGTCTGAATACCATTTCCAAGGGCAAGCCCTTCTGCGACGGCCATATCCATCAGCGCCCTTGCGGACTCTCCTGACACGATTTCGTAATGAGTTGTTTCACCACGTATGACGCACCCAAGCGTAACAAATCCATCGTACTGGGCACCGCCACTTTCCTCTCCGCCGATAAGCGCCATCGAGACTGCCGCGGGAATTTCCAAAACTCCGGGAACTGACACGCGGTCATATTCAAACCCTGCCTTATCCAGAACTTCAATAGCACCGGCAACGAGTTCATCAGCAATATCTTCGTAAAAGCGCGCTTCTACGATTAGAATTTTGGGCTTGGAGGTAGCCATATCTTACGTCCTATTGGGTTTCTATCAGCCGCGCGGCGTAGCGAGCCATTGTATCAACTTCCAGATTGACCTCTTCGCCAACCTTTCTGTCTCCCCAGGTGGTGACTGAAAGGCTGTGAACGATCAATAAAACATCAAATTGGGTCTTTGTGACGCCATTTACTGTCAACGAGGTGCCATCTAGCGCAACCGAGCCCTTGGGCGCAATGAATTTTGCAAGGTTTTCCGGGGCGTCAAGCGAAAACCGGACGGCCTCCCCCTCATTCGTCACCGCTACAATCATTGCTTTGCCATCAATGTGACCTGAAACAATGTGGCCACCCAGCTCATCTCCGATCTTCAATGCACGTTCCAAATTCAATTTCGTACCAACGCGCCATTCAGATGCCGTTGTTAGTCTGAGCGCTTCTTCCCATGCTTCGATCGTGTAGGTTTTCGTGTTGGCATCAATTTCCGTGACAGTGAGACAAACGCCAGAATGAGAAATGGATGCACCAATTTCCAGCGTTCCAAAATCCAGATCAGCAGATACCTCAAATCTGGCTCCCTTGGGCCGGTTCTGCACAGATAAAACGGTTCCGATATGCGTTACGATTCCTGTGAACATACGAAACCCTTTTTTCGGTAGATGATAAGCCTATCGTCGCCAAGAGACCTTCGGTCTATAACATCAAACTGATTAGCATCTGTCATCAGTTCCAATGGCGCTTTGATGCCATCTGCCCCTACAGCATCTGGCGCCTGTATCAGATGAACCGCGTCGACCACTCCTGCTGTCAGGAATTCTTTCGCAACCTGTGCTCCACCTTCAATCATTAGGCTTTGCAAACCTATTTTGGTGAGCACCTTCAAAACTTCAGCTGGACTACGCTCATTTAAAACAAGTGTTTCAGCGAGCCCTTGATTGGAAAGTATTTTTGCGTTGGCTGGTATTATATTTTTTGCATCCAACACGACTCTCTTTGGAGAGCGAGTCTGTAGGCCAGGTAATCTGCAGGTTAATGACGGATCATCGCTTAAAACTGTTCCAACCCCAACCAGAATTGCATCACTTTGTGCCCGCAGACCTTGAACATAGTGCCAAGCATGTATGCCACTGATGGCCACCTGCCCTGCGCCCGCTCGGCCAATCATGCCATCTGAGGATACAGCCATCTTTAAAAAGACATACGGCCTTTGCTGCATTTTACTGACAATATGGGGTGCATGAATTTGTGCGGCTTCAGATGCGAGAACAGGGCTTGAGACTAAAATGCCAGCCGCCTTCAATCGATTTAAGCCCTTCCCTGCGACGCGTGGATCCGGGTCGGTCATACAAGCGACTACGCGTGCCAATCCGCTGTTTATGATTGCATCTGCACAAGGTGGTGTTTTCCCGTGATGACTGCATGGTTCCAAGGTGACATACATTGTGGCCCCCCTTGCGTCAGCACCTGCCATTTTAATGGCCTGAGTCTCTGCATGTGGTCTACCACCCGGTGCAGTGACGCCGCGCCCAACAACGATTTCGGCGTCATTCACGCGTTTGACTATTATTGCTGCAACGCAGGGATTTGGATTTGTTAGACCGGCATTTTTAAGCCCATAACGCAGTGCTGCCGCTGCAAATCCCGCATCATCAATGGCTTGAATTTGAGACATGGCGGGTTGCTGTTCAGCTATCGCCATTGTCATCATCGGGATCAGACATATCTTCGTCCATCTCGTTTAAGAGACTGGAGAAATCTTTCGCTTCTCGAAAGTTCTGATACACAGAGGCAAAGCGAACATACGCAACATCATCTAAATGTTTCAACGCCTTAAGAACCATGGTTCCAATTTCATTGGCGTTAATTTCAGGTTCCCCACGGCTTTCCAAGCGGCGTACGATGCCAGATACAAGACGTTCAATACGTTCAGGGTCAACATCACGTTTACGCGTTGCGACCTGAACCGAACGAACAAGCTTATCCCTATCAAACGGGGCCCTGCGTCCGCTCTTCTTCAATACGGTCAATTCCCGCAATTGAATGCGTTCAAACGTGGTGAACCGACCACCGCAGTCAACGCAAATGCGCCGACGGCGGATGGTGGAGTTATCCTCGGTTGGACGAGAATCCTTAACTTGTGTGTTATCCGCTCCGCAGTAGGGGCAACGCATCTTGATTAGCCTTGATAGATTGGAAAACGGCCTGTCAAAGCCAGCACTTTTGATTTGACTGCAGCTTCAACTCTAGCGTTCTCTTCGCCTCCATTTGCCGCCAAACCATCCAGAACTTCAACAATCAATTTGCCCACTTCCCGAAATTCAGCAACACCAAACCCGCGGCTGGTTGCCGCCGGAGTTCCCAGACGAATACCAGAGGTAATAGTTGGTTTTTCTGGGTCGTTTGGAACACCATTTTTGTTGCAGGTAATGTTGGCACGACCCAAGGCTGCTTCAGCAGCTTTTCCGGTCACACCTTTTGGCCGCAAATCAACCAACATGAGATGGTTGTCAGTGCCTCCGGACACAATGTCCAAACCATCTTCTGACAAGGTGCTCGCAAGCGCCCGCGCATTGTCAGCAACAGAACGCATATAACTCCGGAAATCTTCACTTTGAGCTTCACCAAAAGCAACCGCCTTACCGGCGATGACATGCATAAGTGGACCACCTTGCAGACCGGGAAATACGGCGGAATTAATTTTCTTTGCGATTGCTTCGTCATTGGTCAGGACCAAACCACCGCGTGGGCCTCGGAGCGTTTTGTGAGTGGTAGATGTCGCGACATGGGCATGCGGGAACGGGCTTGGATGCACACCGCCCGCTACTAGTCCTGCAATATGCGCCATATCTACCATAAGGAACGCACCTACTTCATCAGCAATTTCGCGGAACTTTGCAAAATCGATGACGCGTGAATAGGCAGACCCACCTGCAATAATCATCTTTGGCTTATGTTCAGTGGCCAAAGCTCGAACTTGGTCGAAGTCAATCAGGTGTGTGTCATCGGTGACGCCGTATTGGACAGCGTTAAACCATTTGCCAGACATATTGGGACGTGCACCATGGGTCAAATGCCCACCGGCGTCCAAGCTCATACCAAGAATTGTGTCACCTGGCTTAAGAAGAGCTAAGAATACGGCCTGATTTGCCTGGCTGCCAGAATTTGGCTGCACATTAGCAAAATCGCAGCTGAACAGTTCTGTTACACGATCAATGGCAAAGTTTTCAGCAATATCAACAAATTCGCAGCCGCCATAGTAACGTCGGCCCGGATAGCCTTCGGCATATTTGTTGGTCAGCACAGAACCTTGCGCTTCCAATACGGCACTCGAAACAATATTTTCAGAGGCAATCAACTCAATCTCATGCTGCTGACGACCGAGCTCTTTGCCGACGACTTCAGCAATTGCAGGATCTGCTTCAGCAAGGTTACGAGAGAAGAATCCGGAAAATAGATCAGATTGAGCAGAATCGGAGCTTATGGACATGGACTTGGCCTTAATCTAGCGCGTTGTTTTGATGGCAATTACGCATTTCGGAGGGTTATGCGTTCTTCTCACCATTCGTCTCATAGTGAACGAAAGCCAGATAACACAAGCTGTGCGGCAGTCCAAGTATCGATGCGACCAACCAGCACTTTTGTCGTTTAGGTGTTGTGTCCAACCAAAATTTCCCTCTAGGGTCTGCGCCAACGCTCATGAATAACGGACACTACCAAATGGAAAATCTAATCGTTTTGGCTCAAGATCCAGCCGTATGGGTCGCTTTGGTGACACTTATTGTCATGGAAGTCGTGCTTGGGATCGACAACCTGCTGTTCATTTCGATCCTGACCAACAAGCTGCCGGAAGCACAGCGCAGCCGGGCACGCAAAATCGGTATTGGTCTGGCATTGATACTAAGACTGGGCCTGCTGGGCACAGTGGCATGGATTGTTCAACTCACCACTCCCATTTTCGAGTTATTTGGGCAGGCCTTTTCCTGGAAGGACATAATCCTGATTGTCGGTGGCCTCTTCCTTGTCTGGAAAGCTACCAAAGAAATTCATCACACCGTGGATCCGGAACCAACCCCGGATATGTTTGATTCGCAGGCTGTGACCATGACATTCTCTGCCGCTATCGGTCAGATATTACTGTTGGATATGGTGTTTTCAATCGACAGCATCATTACTGCGGTCGGCATGACGCCACATGTTCCTGTCATGGTGATCGCGGTCGTCGTTGCTGTCACTGTCATGTTGATCGCGGCAAATCCGCTGGCGCGGTTCATTGAAGTGAACCCAACTATAGTGATGCTGGCACTCGGCTTCCTGTTAATGATCGGCATGACGCTTATAGCGGAAGGCTTTGGTGTACATGTTCCGAAAGGATACATTTATGCAGCTATGGCATTCTCTGGCCTGATTGAAGGCTTGAACATGATGTCCCGCCGTTCAAAGAAGAAAAAGCAGGCCACATAGAGCTGGTCCATACAAGGCTAGACAAACGCAAAAGCCCGCCGCGACAGCTGTCACGGCGGGCTTTTCTTGCTCAGATCAATCATCTTTATTCGGCAGTTACTTCAAGCTCTAACAGATCGACCAAAGTTCCCGGTGCTGTGGCACCACCTGCTATGACCTGCATCACCGACACCGGTGCACCGGGTTTTGCTGTTGCCGTAAGTGAACCGCCATTATTGAGCAGCTTCAGCACCGCGGCACCGACTTCTGATACAAAATCAGGCTTGTTCAGTGCGCCCATCACAAATGGCAGTGCACCCACCAATTCCTGACTTAGCTGTTCGGTAGACTTGCCCTGCTCTGCAGCAATTGAGCTCATTGCACGGTTCACCAACGAGTTATCGTCAAATATGACGGAGGCTGCGTTAAATGTGAGGAATACAATCGCGTTTTGTGCCGTTTCAGGATCTTCAAACAAACTACGCGGTACGCCACCAATTTCTGCATTCGCGTTTAGTTCACCACCCTCTTCAAAGGATGCGCTTGTGGATGCAGACAAGATTTCAGATGCCTCATCCCAAAGCAGCGACAATACATAAGAGACGTCAAGGCGCTCATAGCCAAGCTTTTCAAACTCAGCCCGTACTTCTGGCTCCAAATCAGCAACATTCATTTCCAAGTTTTCCAGAGTCGCCGAAACTTTGGTGGGAAGACGATTGATGAAGTTGCCCATCTCCAATCGTGACAAGCCCAACTTACTGTCTGGCCCATCTTCCAGTTCAAATTCAACACCGGAAAACTCAATCAGGCCCAGAGTTGGCAGAGCCGCAATGATACCTGCGATATCTTTCTGGCTTGATGCACGTTCAGCATCCATTATCGCTTCAAGCGTCGGAAATCCGATGTCTCGAATTTGGAAAAGATCAGCGAGAACTTTGTTACCGTCAGCGACAACATTTAAGTCCTTGAAGGAGAACTCACCAAGGCCTGCAGACCAAAGGTCGGCAATCCGGAAACTGCCAAGGCTTGCCAATACTGGCTGGCCGTTTTCCTTCATATTCAGATCAAAACCATTAAAATCCATCGAACCAATGCGGAACATGGAATAGATATCGGCCACCATTTTCACGAGCTCTTTCTCGTCGGGCTCTTGATCTGTTTCGGTCGCCTGCAGATACATCGTGTCGAACATTTCAAGCAAGGCTATGCTCGGTGCGCGGATACCCCAATCATTGTATGAAGCTTCTGCCAGCTTTACGGATGCATCATCATTAATCTTTACATCGATATCTAAGGCCGCAGCCCGACCAATCATCGTTTTGAACGGCGTATCTCTTCCGCTCTTTTGCAAAGCAGGATCAAACTGGCGCATCATTGTGCCGGCATTGTAGTTCTCGACCTCAATGCGACCGACAGTAGCAGTGACCTTATCGACTTCGGTGGTCGCTTCAGTATCGCTTGACGGAATATTGGAAATGCTCAAGCCATCGATTGAAAGTTTGGAATAGTCACCGTTCTTAACTTCGCCAATTTCCGTGCGTCCATAGATGACTTCCATGCTGGACGAGGCATCTATTGTTTGCACAGTTTTGGCACTGTCCATTTCCATGGAACTAAATCCACCATCCGTTAGTGCTGCCACCAGCGGATAATACTTTGAGATCGGTTTTTTGGGATCATCAACAACATCCGGCAGTTTTGCCCAGTCAGCATCGCGCATTACGAAGTTCTCGTAATTGCCTTTACTGCTATTATTGTTGAGTTCCAGTTCGTCTGGGCCACCTTCAATTGTGAACTCGAAATTCACGATCGGCGCAGAAATCTGGTTTGCCAAATATCTGCTGCTGTTCTCAGACAGCGCAACGTAGCGCATTGTCGGAATGACAAAAGTGTAGTTGATATTTGGCGCTGTCTCACCTTGCGGCATTACACTCGCAAAATCCGGAGTAAAGACCACCTTGAAGCCAGTTACTTCAGTAACGTCAGCCGCCTCGTCGTAGCTTAGTCCCTGATATGACAAATCAAAGAACGACACTGATTTGGATTCCGCTACCCAGCGATCAACAATCGTTGGCCCCTCACCTGCAGCAAACGCTCCGCTGGAAAAAAGCAGCGCGGCAATACCGACAGACCCATGAAGTAAGCTTCTGTTATTTAGATGAATGTTCATTCTCAGACTTTCATAATTGCGCCATTTGGCTCAGTTGCTCTCTGTCGGCACCGATTTACTTCCCACACCTTCGTCGCCTGACTTTATGACGAGACCAAGACGGGCTGCTCTTTCTTCCCATTGTTTACGTGCCATGGCCTGAAGATCTTCTATCGCGTCTGCTTCATCTACGATTTCCAACCCAAGCAACGTTTCAACGACATCTTCCAAAGTAACAATGCCATCAGTACCGCCGAATTCATCGACGACCAGTGCAATATGTCGATCATTTTGCAGCAACAATTCAAACAACTCACGTAAATGCATGGTTGCGTTCACATGTGTAAGTTCTCGTTTGAGCTCGGAAACCGGTATATCCAGACTGCCTTGTACTGCCTTTACAAGAAGGTCTGTCTTCAAAACAAAACCAGAAACATGGTCGATGGTCTCATCGAAAATGGGGATCCGTGAAAAACGCACATCCTCTAGTCCCTTTACCAATGCGCCTACAGTGGTTGCTCCAGGCAAAGCATATACGACGGTACGAGGCGTCATAATATCTGCCACAGTAAGTGCATCAAACCTCAATAGGTTTTGAACAATTCGCGACTCACTTGCGTCAACGACACCTTCGCGTGCGCCAACAGTTGCCAAAGCAGAAAGCTCTTCGCGACTGATAACACTCTTCTTTTTTCCGTTGGACAAAAGCTTCGTCAGCAATTGAGACATTTTGACAAGCGGCCACAATATCCAGATCAATGGCGGCAGAATGCGCGACACAATAGGAACCAATCCGCGCCAATAGGTTGCCCCGATGGTCTTTGGGATGATTTCCGACAAGACCAGAATGAGGAATGTCAGCACGGCGGAAAACACACCAAGAGCCGCATCGCCAAATACAACAGCCGCTTGCGCACCAGCGCCAGCTGCACCCACTGTGTGTGCAATCGTATTGAGAGTCAAAATCGCAGCAAGCGGTCTGTCGATGTCGTCTTTCAAGCTTTTCAGACGACTGGCGAGTGTAGGCCTGTCATTTTCTAAAGCCGCCATAAATGACGGGCTAACGCTTAAGATTACAGCTTCCAGAATGGAGCAAAGGAAGGATACGCTAATTGCAAGCGTGACATAGAATATGAGTAGGGTCATGAAAACTTTCTAGGATCGAGCAAATGCTAAATGCATTTTGCAAGAAATCAGCGCTAAGAGCAATTCCCACAGTTTCTAAGTTTTAGCGTCCTTGCGCTCAAGTGCTCTTTGCAGTTTTCGCAACGCCAAACGTTCCATATCCTTACGCATCGTTGCTTTAGGCGCAATGATACAGACCTCCACTTTGGTAAGTGAGTCGATGGCACTCACCTTAATTTGTGGGCCTACGGGAAGGAATTCGAAGTAAACTTGGCGTGCGCGTCCGCTCATCAAATCAATGCAGTACTATTGACGCGAAGCCAGTGGACCAACCCCGTCGCGGTTATAGATATCGTCGCGGAAATGCACCACCCCATCCATCGCCCATGCGGTTATATACGTAAAGTAAATCGGAACTTGCCGTGCTACTTTGACATCTCGTCGGTCACCTGTGCGGATTGTATCGTTTACCGACGAGTATGACCAATTTTCACCATTGTCGCGCAAAATCCAAGCAACCAATTCCTTGATGTTCTGAACCCGAATACAGCCAGAGGAATTGAAACGGTATTCTTCACCGAACAATCCTTTTGCAGGCGTATCATGGAGATAAACAGCATGTTGGTTATGGAAGTTTATCCGAATTGAGCCAAGGGAATTGCCTTCACCTGGGTCCTGACGAAAACGGAAGTTCACAGCTTCATCAGTTGTCCAGTTAATTTGCGTCGGCTGCAGTTCTGCACCGCCCTTATCGTAGATACGTATCCTGTTTTCAGTCAGATAAGTTGGATCTTGCTGCATCCGGGGGATCATATCCTTACGGATAATTGAGACCGGGACAGTCCAATATGGATTGAAATTTATCTGATAAACTTTTGAGTTCAGGATTGGAGATTGTCGATCAACCTTGCCTACAACTGCGGTATGGCGCGACACTACGTGATCAGCTTCTACAGCTTCAATGCTTGCAGCTGGAAGGTTCACAGCAATAAAGCGATCGCCTTTATGCCCAGCCAGCGAGCGCAAACGAACAAAATTTGTTTGCAGCTGCGACACACGTACATCAACTGGAACATTCATGGCTGCAAGAGAGATTTTTCCTACAACGCCATCTGGTTGGATACCGTGCCGGGCCTGAAAGCGTTTAACAGCCTCATCCACATAGGAATCAAAGCTTTGAGAAATTCCAACGCTTTGCTGCAAATCACCGCTTGTAATCAAACGTTGTCGTAGTGCCGATACATTTGAATCGCTCATCCCCAGTTTTAAGGTCTTGTCAGCTGGCACAGCGTTCCAACCACCGCGCGATAAAAGACCAGAATATTGCTGCAGAGCCCATTCAGCTTCTGTAGCCGCTTGTGGATTCAAAATCGGCCGATTTGTATTCACGGTTCCAGAATTTGGCGATTGAGCGTCAAAGCTTTCGCCCCACTCTGCTTGTGAAAACGCCGGCGACAACATTGTTGTCATTGAGAAAGCAGATGCGAGACCACCAATGACCACCCGTCGACTTGGATTGGCTGGGGATGAACTATCTTGCGAGGGCAAGACACTCTGATTTTTGTTGATTTTATTTCTCATTGTCGATCTTACCGTTACCTGGCCCCATTAATGATATGTAGTCTAACAAGAAGCAGGCACTTTTGCGGCGCTTCGGGGAATATTTTACACTTCAGTCGTCTTCATATGGTTAATTATGTATGTCGGCGCAAGCATCGGGCAATGTTTGCGATAATTGTGTTTCCGGAATTTTTTTAAAGTGACCCAAAAGCAATCGTTTAGCGTAGTAACTCTGAAAGGACTGGGTTGCTGAGGTGAAAATCAGCATTCCAAACCCGTCCAACTCGCTTGTCGTAAAAGCTCTGGGGAGACCAGTTTGAGCATGCTGTTGTTAAGTTTCGTAATCACACTCTTTGCATTCGCATTGCTTTGGGCCATTCACATACCGATAAAGAACGCTGGCGTTGTGGATTTCTATTGGGGCCCCGGCTTTGCAGTGATTGGCATCTTTTACTGGTTTGGCTCTGGAAACTTTTCAATTCCACAATTCGTTTTGTTGGCACTGATATGCATTTGGGCTGCACGTTTGAGCTTCTATCTGGTCGCCCGATTTCTGCAACATTCAAGCGAAGACCGACGTTACACTGCAATGCGCGGCCAGGGCGGTGCGAATTTCTGGTGGGTGAGCCTCTTTAAAATCTTCACGCTTCAAGCCGTTATCATGTGGATTATTGCAAGCCCTGTTCATGTAGGGCTGCTTTCAAGCAACATCGAAAGCGATACAAATAGCCTAGTTATCCTCGGAGCTCTTCTTTTTGTTGTGGGATTTACGATAGAAATCTTCGCCGACCGGCAACTTAGCGCGTTTAAAAAGCAAAACCCCGGCGGTGATGCTCTTTTCACCAGTGGGCTTTGGTCTTGGAGCAGACATCCTAATTACTTTGGAGAAGCCGTTCTATGGTGGGGATTGGGGATAATTGCTTTCTCAATTTCTAGCTCTTTTTGGGCATTCCTAGGGCCTGCCACACTTACACTTGTAATGGTTGGCGTCAGTGCGGTTATTACTGACAGGCATATGGCAGATAGCCGGCAAGAGAAATATTCTTCATATTTCCAGTCAACCAGCAATTTCGTGCCTTCCCCCCCCGGCTTGCGCTTGACGCCCCGGTCTTCGTCCACAAAAAAAGACCGAACAGCCTTATAGGTCTGCCCGGTCTTTTTGAAACTAACGAGTTTCTACCCGCCTGGTCTAAAGCCTGTACAAGATTTGATCGGTCCAAAACCGCTCCAGTCTTTGCAGAGACTTGTTGAGGTTCTCAAAGTCTTGAACTCCAAGGCCACCAACTTTTTCAATGGATTTCATATGGCGGCGATACAGCCCATCCACAACGTCCGCAACTTCCCTGCCCTTATCTGTAAGGCTAACACGAACAGATCTGCGGTCTGTGCGGGATCGTTGGTGATGGACAAAGCCCATATCCACGAGTTTTTTCAAATTGTAGGAAACGTTTGAACCAAGGTAGTAACCGCGACTTCGCAGTTCACCAGCCGTTAGTTCTGCATCTCCCAGATTAAATAGCAACAAAGCCTGAACAGCGTTGATGTCTCCATCACCGGTGCGATCAAATTCGTCTTTGACCACATCCAACAGGCGCCGATGCAAGCGCTCAACAAGAGTTACCGATTCCAAATAAAGAGGAAGGCCGGTCTCCACGTCATTTTCGCCATTTGTATTGGCTTGTGCGATCTGCGTTGTTTGTTTCATCATTTCCTGAGCCATTTGCAGCTTTGAATTCTTTGATGGATTTCTTCCGTCGTATGAATTCAAACTAGGCCGCTCACGTTCAGAAGCACTTAAGTTTCACGCTTAAGAAAACCTTACTCCAATAAGCTTGATTCGATGGTTTAAAATCTATGTATGCGAGATTCATTTTTCATTTATATTACTGAAACTTAAATGATTTTCCTGCCGAATTGATTCAAACTGTATTGAATGGAGCAAAAAGCGATAGTGGGCTGAGGTTCTTGAATACGTATGGGTCAATCAGTCTATGCGTGTGCGATGGATCAGCATGATCAATGTCACATAGACGCCCAACATAATAAAATGGAAGATGAGCGTTAGGGGTGCAATTCCAAATGTTCCGGAGAAAAAAATCTGTAAAAAGAAATCAACTCCAACGGAAATCAGCCAGACAACAATACCCCATGACATTTTATTCCACAGGCCAACGGCTGCCGTCAGATTAAAAATTGTAAAGAAGACAAGTATCACTCGGCGTTCAACAGGGAGCGCGAGAAAAGTTGATCCGGGATCAGCTACCATTCCAAAAATTACCATTGCGCGGGCCAGCCCAACAAGAAGCAGGAATATGCCCAATACACGCATGAAATTTTCCAACGCTGTCACCAGATAGCGCCGTGCGGAAAGATCGCCTTCTAAAAACTGTTCAAACATAATCGCATCCATGCCAGAAGCAGCGCGCGCTGCCAAGTCGCTTATCAACGTCTGCCGTGCATGCTATGCAGTTTTTAGTTCTTCAAATGGAGTCGCCAGATGTCACAAACGGAATTTCCGCTGAGTTTGGGTGCCGCCGATGTGGTGGGAAACACCCGCATGCGGCGCAATCGTCAACACGAATGGTCCCGTCGACTTGTACGTGAAAACACGCTTTCGACGAATGATCTCATTTGGCCAATTTTTATTGTGGATGGTGAAAACAAGACGGAAACTATTCCATCGATGCCTGGCGTGTTTCGCTATAGCGTTGACAAAGCTGTTAAGGCCGTTGAACGGGCCTCTAAATTGGGAATACCTGCAGTAGCGCTCTTTCCCTATACTGATCCTGAATTGCGAGATGAGAACGGAACCGAAGCGCTTAATTCCAATAACCTTGTTTGCACAGCCTGCAGATCGGTTAAACAAAGCGTAAGCGATGTGGGCATCATAACGGATGTCGCACTGGACCCATATACATCCCACGGCCATGATGGCGTGATGTCGGGCGATGAAATCCTCAATGATGCTTCAGTCGATATTCTGGTCAAACAGGCTTTAAACCAGGCTGAAGCTGGCACAGATGTCATAGCGCCATCAGACATGATGGACGGGCGTGTGGGGGCTATTCGGCACGGGCTTGATCAACATGGCTACCAGCACGTTCAAATTCTTGCTTACTCAGCAAAATATGCGTCTGCGTTTTACGGACCATTTCGTGACGCTGTGGGCAGCAGTGGAACATTGAAGGGTGACAAACGCACTTATCAAATGGATCCAGCAAACTCTGATGAAGCCATTCGGGAGGCCGAACTGGATATCGCAGAAGGCGCCGACATGCTGATGGTGAAGCCTGGCATGCCTTATCTTGATATCGTTCGCCGATTGAAGGACAGCTTCGAAATGCCGACCTATGCATATCAAGTATCTGGAGAGTTTGCGATGATCGAGGCAGCGGCAGCAAATGGCTGGATAGACCGAGATAAGGCGATCATGGAAAGCTTGTTGGCATTTAAGCGTGCTGGCTGTGATGGCATTCTCACCTACTTTGCTGCTGAGGTAGCGGAACAACTAAATTCATAGTTTTCCCTTGGGAAATACCAATTTGTTCCTACATTGAGGCTGAAAGAATTTGGTATTCACTCAAAGGAACACAGACTAAAATGACCGCCATTGATCGCAGCGACATCCCTGCCCGCACAGAACTATACGACGGTATAGTTTCCAAACGAGTGTTTGCATATATTTTCGACTTCGTGATTGTGTCGCTGGTTTCCATAGCGGCAGCAATTGCGGTGTTCTTTCTGGGAATTTTTACATTTGGTCTTGGTTGGTTGCTGTTTGCTGTGTTTATGCCGATGGTTCTAGCGGCTTATCTTGCTTTCACACTGGGCGGCCCTGAGGCTGCAACACCTGGTATGAAGATGGTTGGCATTCAAATGCGCCTCTATGACGGCGGTCGCTCTGGCCCGCTTGGTGCAATTCTGCACGGACTGCTCTTTTATATTTCAATCACCGTTCTAACTCCATTCATTGTCTTGGTCGGGCTCTTTACAGCCAGGGGTCGGCTGCTGCATGATTTGGTATTAGGCACATACATGGTGCGAACCGACTATTTGTAGCGCAGCGAAACAAAGAGAACCCGGCATACTCACAACATGACCGAACAACCCTCCCATAATTCTCAGTTTTATCTGACTGCCCCCTCACCTTGCCCCTATCTGAAAGGGCAGGAAGAGCGGAAGGTGTTCACACATTTGGCGGGTGAACGCGCAGCTGAGCTAAATGATATTCTTACGCAGGGCGGGTTCCGACGCAGCCAGAACATTGCCTACAGGCCTGCTTGCGAGAATTGCCGGGCCTGCATGTCCGTTCGCGTTGTGGTTTCGGATTTTGTGCCAAGCAAGTCAATGAAGCGCATATTGCGAAGAAACTCAGACCTTATCGCCCAAGAAAAAAATGCTGAGGCGAGTTCTGAACAATACGATTTATTCCGAACGTACCTGGACTCTCGCCACGAAGGTGGCGGCATGGCAGGCATGAGTGTATTGGAATATGCCTCCATGATTGAGGAGAGCGATGTTGATACACGCGTCTTTGAATACCGCATACGCGATATCGACAGCGGCATTACTCAACGTAGCAAACAGCCTCTTATTGCTGCGGCACTAACTGATGTTCTCAGCGATGGGCTCTCAATGGTATATAGTTTCTTTGAACCATCGGAAGATGCCCGTGGGCTTGGAACCTACATGATATTGGAACATATAGAACGTGTGCGCCGCATGGGACTGCCATATCTTTATCTAGGTTATTTCGTCGAGGGTTCGCCCAAGATGACATACAAAGCGCGGTTTCAGCCACAAGAAAGACTAGGCCCGAAGGGCTGGACCGTGCGGTAGTCTTCACCAACGCAAACTAAAAACTGCTTGATATTTCAACTTCTTCCCCGCTTTTTTGATCAGATTGATTCAATGCCGGCGGTGAATGAATTAAAAGCTGCTATGTTAAAAGCGATTTATCTGGAGACCGTGTTTCCGGGATTTACTACCCACTGAACTTGTTAGTTCTTGGGAAGCCTTGCGGTGCCATCCGCCCTGCCTGCGCGCGTTCGCCAATCCATTCGCCTAATTCATCCAAGCTTCGGTTATATTGTCTACCGGAACTGTCGGACCAGGTCAGACCTTCATCAGAGGCGAACACTATTATATCGGAAACTGAACCGTCCTTGTAACGCTGCAGGCGAACACCTTTTCCGCGACCCATCTCAGCAATTTGATCGAGCGGGAATACGAGAAGCTTTCGATTCTCTCCAACAATTGCAACACGATCGCCAGTAGCAGCTGGGCAAAGCACCATTTCATGCGGCGCTGAAACGTTAAGAACCTGCTTGCCCTTTCGGGTATTTGCCAACAGGTCATCCTCAGAAACAACGAAGCCTCGCCCTTCAGTGCTTGATACCAACCGCTTTCGTCCGGCCTTATGTGTGAATATCGTCAGAATATCCTGATCAGATTCCATATCTACTATGATGCGGACCGGCTCGCCATGTCCGCGACCACCAGGCAGTCTGTCTGCGCCAAGCGTGTAGAACTTACCACCAGTTGTTGCCACCAACAGCTTGTCGGTGGTTTCAGCGTGAAACATAAGCTTCAGAGAGTCATCCTGCTTGAATGTCAGCGTGCTAGAATCTGCCAAATGCCCGCGAAGCGCGCGCACCCAGCCCTTTTGAGACAACACAATTGTAACCGGCTCCCGCTCGATCATGGCCTGCTGAATGTCATCAAGGTTCACATCAGGTGCGGAGGCAAATGTCGTACGCCGTTTACCTAATTCTGTATCAGGACCAAAAGTCTTTCTGACGGCGCGAACCTGCTCTGTGACCTTGCCCCATTGTAACTCGTCAGAGGCAACAAGCTCAGCCAATTGAGTGCGTTCTGCTGTTAAGTTTTCATGTTCCTGGCGCAATTCCATCTCTTCCAGCTTGCGCAAAGAACGGAGCCGCATGTTTAGAATTGCTTCAGCCTGAATATCAGTAAGTGCGAAGGCTTTGATCAGCTCGGCTTTTGGGTGATCTTCTTCACGGATGATCCGGATCACTTCATCCAGATTAAGAAATGCCGCTAAATAGCCAATCAGAATTTCAAGCCGATGGTCAATTTTCCGCAGCCGATGGTTCGTGCGACGCACCAGCACATCTTTTCGATGTTCCAGCCACTCACGAAGGACGCTGCGTAAACTGAGCACACGCGGAACACGGCCATGCGACAGCACGTTCATGTTAAGCGATATCCGGTTCTCAAGGTCCGTCAGCTTAAACAGCGACTCCATTAGCAGCGCCGGATCAACCGTGCGGCTTTTGGGCTCAAGGACGATACGGATATCTTCGGCAGATTCATCACGAATATCTGCAAGCAAAGGTAATCTCTTGGCTTGCAGCAATTCTGCAGTCTTTTCGATCAGCTTTGATTTTTGAACTTGATACGGAATTTCGGTGACAACAACGACGTAGGTTCCACGCGACAGCGTTTCTGCGTGCCATCTAGCGCGCACCCTAAATCCACCTCGGCCGGTTTCATAAGCGGTGCGAATGGAAGCTTCGCTTTCCACCATTACACCGCCAGTTGGAAAATCTGGGCCCTTTACAAATTCAGTGAGCTTTTCAAACCCAGCATTTGGAAATTTGATTAGGTGCAGCGAGGCATCACACAGTTCAGCGACGTTGTGTGGCGGCACAGAGGTTGCCATACCAACGGCAATTCCCGATGAGCCGTTCGCCAACAAGTTCGGGAAATTCGCAGGAAGAACGACTGGCTCGCTTTCCTCACCATCGTAAGTTTCGCGAAAGTCGACAGCGTCTTCATCCAAACCTTCAAGAAGAAGATTGGCGACCTCAGTCATTCGCGCCTCAGTGTAACGCATTGCGGCTGCGTTATCGCCGTCAACATTACCGAAGTTGCCCTGACCATCAACAAGCGGATAGCGAACAGCAAAACTTTGCGCGAGCCTGACCAACGCATCGTAAACCGACTGATCTCCGTGAGGGTGATATTTACCGATAACATCGCCAACTACACGAGCTGACTTCTTAAACGATGATTTGGGATCAAGTTTAAGCTGACGCATCGCAAACAGAAGACGACGGTGTACTGGCTTCAGACCGTCCCGCACATCTGGTAGCGCGCGGTGTGTAATTGTTGATAGCGCATAGGCTAGGTAGCGCTCCTCCAATGCGGAGCGCAGGTTAATGAGTTCAATCTCGCCGTCGGGAATCAGTTCTTCGCCCATGAGTTAGAATTAGCCGGAAGCTTGGGCCGCGGCAAGGATGAGACGCACCGCTTCTGCACGCATATCTGGGGATTTCATGCCTCTTGGCTCATAAATACGTCTTCTAAGGAAGTAATGGGTCAAATCGAACCCTTCTGCGAGCGCATGGCTGGTTCGTTCAGCGGTCTCCGCCTGCTGTGCAGTCAAAAAAGCAGGGAGTGCCAAAAGGCGATCCTTGTACGGTTCTCCAACATCTGCGCCCACGGCACGACCCGATTTTGGAGATACGTAAATAAGTCCCGCATTGGAGCCAGAACGCACACATGCCGTTAAATCCAATCCAAAACCCAATGTTTCAAGAATTGCCAACTCAAGCCGAATGAGCAATTCAGCAAGCAACGTAGGGTCTTCAAAATGTTCAAGGCAAACCTGCAAAGCTTGAAATAACTGCGTATTAGGCTCTCGTTCCGGCAGGAGCCGAAGCAATTCGGTTTGCATTTGAAGTGCGCTTAACGCCAGCCGGCTTTCCATTATGCCGGCTGCACGCAATTTGACAGGTTCAATGGTCATCACGCCGAGATGTTCATCCAACCGGGCACGCCACGTGATCTCTAAATCATTTCCTGGCTGAAGTGCTGGTTGTAGTTTTCTGGAGCGCCCTCCCCGAATAAGACCGAGATGGCGTCCGCGTTTCTCCGTCATCACTTCAAGTATAACACTTGTCTCACCGTGACGGCGCGTTCCTAAAACTGTCCCGCGATCTTTCCATTCCATGCGCTCATGCAGTGATCTTACTTTGTAAAATCAATGCCCATTTCTCGGTAACGTTCCGGATCGTCAATCCAGTTCTCTCTCACTTTTACAAAAAGGAAAAGGTGGATTTTCTGCCCATATATCTCAGCCATCTCATGCCGTGCATCGCTGGAAATTCCGCGAATGGTCTGACCACCTTTGCCTATTACGATTTTTTTCTGGCTGTCACGTTGCACAAATATTGTCTGCTCTACGCGCGCGCTTCCATCTTTAAGCGTTTTCCATGCTTCTGTTTCCACAGTCGAGGCGTAAGGTAGCTCTTCATGCAAACGCAAAAACAGTTTCTCGCGTGTGATTTCTGCAGCCAATTGGCGCATTGGCAAATCTGAAGCCTGATCTTCGGGATAATGCCAAGGCCCCTTAGGCATGCGGCCACAGAGGTTTTCCATCAAATCGGGCACACCGTCTCCATTCAGGGCAGAAACCATGAATGTTTCGTCGAACTTGCAAATTTCATTGGCTTTATCTGTTAAAGCCAACAGTTCTGCGCGAGGAACAAGATCAATCTTGTTTAACACCAGCAATTTTGGCTGCCTTACGCTTTTAAGCCGCTCTAGAATTTCGCCAATCGCCTCGTTAAACCCGCGTTTGGCATCAATTAACAAGCAAACAACATCAGCGTCTTGTGTTCCGCTCCATGCCGTTTTGATCATTGCACGGTCAAGCCGACGGCGTGGGTCGAAAATACCCGGCGTATCAACGTAGATAATCTGTGTTTCATTGTGCATGCCAATGCCACGAATAAGAGCGCGGGTCGTTTGCACCTTATGCGTCACAATGGAAACTTTAGAACCAACCATGTGATTCAATAACGTTGACTTTCCGGCATTTGTAGCGCCCAAAAAAGTTACAAACCCGCAGCGTGTGGACTCACTTGTCATTCAGAACTTCCGTCTTGATCATCAGGTGCAATGACACCTTCTCTTAGCAACATGCGGTAGGCAGCTGCATGTTCGGCAGACCTCTTTGAGGCACCAGCAGCGCGCATTGGTGTTACTTTTTCCACTACGACCTCTACCATAAATTCTGGCGCATGGTCGGGACCAGTGCGTTTCACCACCGTATAAACAGGTACCGGACGCCCAGAAGCCTGAGCCCATTCCTGTAATTCGGTCTTCGAATCTCGTTGGGACTGGTCATACCGG
Organism: Hyphomicrobiales bacterium; assembly: GCA_045107035.1. Taxonomy (GTDB): domain Bacteria; phylum Pseudomonadota; class Alphaproteobacteria; order Rhizobiales. The sequence goes on along the minus strand of JBGCFS010000123.1, from coordinate 28,465 downwards.
TTCATCTTTGGCTGCCAATGTTCTTGAACAAAGCGCTGTGCAGCTTCAAATCCACCGTCTTGATAAATAGCGGCAATGACTGCCTCGCACACATCTCCAAGAATCGCCTTTTTGCGACGTCCACCAGACCCAGCTTCACCAGAGCCTAGATAAATATCGCTACCCAAATCCAGCTCTCGCGCTACTTCCACGCAGGTTTCATTGCGCACAAGCGCGGTAAGGCGCCTTGCCAAATCACCCTCGTTGGAATGGGGAAATGCTTCCATGAGCATGTCGGTTACAACCAGCGCCAAAACCCTATCGCCTTGAAACTCAAGACGTTGGTAGCTTTCGCGCGAATGCCTGTCACCAATGACGCTCATATGCGTCATTGCCTGCTTAAGAACGCCAAGATTTTTAAATTCATGTCCAAGGCGCTTACTGACGTTTTCCAGCCGCGCCCTGTCGTTTTTGCTTAGATCATGACTCAAAGCGAATTCATCAATCGGTCGAAGCGGACGTCACTTGGCCAGCGCCAGATATGGCGAGCGCGGGATGGTGGCTCAATTGAGAAGAAGATCAGTTGTGCTTTTCCGATAAACAAATCCAACGGAACTGCGCCAAGCCCAAAGCGGCTATCGCTTGATCCGTCACGATTGTCACCCATCATGAAATAGTGACCTTCTGGGACCGTAAATATTGGCGTGTTTTCACCAGCAGGGCTAAGCGGGCTGTCCAAAGTATAGTGGGTAACACCATTTGGAAGCGTCTCAACATAGCGGCGAGATTTAAATTGTCTGCCATCCGGACGTGTCATGGAGACTTCGTCTAGAAATTCTTTGGGAACCTCAGCATCGTTGATGTAGAGCACCGCATCTTTCATCTGAATGCGATCGCCAGGCAGCCCAACAACCCGTTTGATGTAATCTTTGTCACCATCGGATGGGACACGGAAGACGGCGATATCACCACGTTCTGGAGTGTCTTCTAAAATTCGCCCCTCGAACAAGTCAGGTGCAAACGGTACAGAATACTTGCTGTATCCGTAGGAGAACTTTGAAACGAATACGTAGTCACCAATCAGAAGTGAGGGCATCATGGAACCCGAAGGGATGTTAAACGGCTGAAACAATAGGCTTCGAAATATCACCGCTATCAAAAGCGCCTGAACAACGACGACAATCATTTCGCGTACGCCGCCGTCCTTCTTTTCCGCTTTGGAGTGTGCCATGCTCATAAGATCTCACAAATCAATGAAAAATTGTAGGCCGAAGCCCTGTTACGGCGTATGTACGCGCTCGCACAACCTTTCGCAATGCGAAAGGGATTACAAATCAGATAGAGGCATCATCGTTCTTCGGAATTGCTGTGATTATGACAATTGCCTGCGCTAAAGGATAGTCGTCTGTAATCGTCAGGTCCAGCTGCGCCGACATCCCCTGTGGGGTAAGTGATTCCAGTCGGGCAAGAGCACCGCCAGTTAAAATCATTGTCGGTTTACCGGAAGGTAAATTCGCGACTCCCAAATCTCGCCAGAAAACGCCCTTGCGAAAGCCTGTACCAAGTGCTTTTGAACAAGCCTCTTTAGCAGCAAAACGTTTTGCGTAAGATGCAGCCCTTTGATGACGTCGCTCCGATTTTGCAATTTCAATTGGCGTAAAAATGCGATCGATAAAGCGTTGTCCGAACTTTTCCAGCGTTTTTTCTATTCGGCGAATATCGCAAAGGTCATTGCCAAGACCGATTATCACGATGTGGCTTTCTGGGTTGCTGACATTCTGGCTTGTTGCATCAATTCACGCATTGTCGCCATAGAGTTCTCTAACCCTACAAACATTGCTTCACCCATAATAAAATGACCAATATTCAGCTCTTTAACGCCAAGCATCGCAGCGATTGGTTGCACTGTATCGAATGTCAGCCCGTGACCTGCGTGCACTTCCAGTCCACGAGCAACACCTGCATCGGCAGCGTCCTCGATACGACGGCGTTCGCGTTCGAACATTTCCATGTCGCCATCTAACCAAGCTTCGCAATAAGTTCCGGTGTGCAGCTCAACAACAGGCGCACCAAGTCTTACCGCAGCATCAAGTTGACGCTCATCTGCTTCAATAAACAGAGAGACGCGAATGTCGGCATCCAAAAGTTTTGAAACAACTGGCGCAAGGCGGTTGTGACCCGCAACGGCATCCAATCCGCCCTCAGTTGTACGTTCTTCGCGCTTTTCCGGAACAATACAGGCTGCGTGTGGTTTTTGGGTGAGCGCAATTTGCAACATTTCTTCCGTTGCAGCCATCTCGAAATTAAGCGGAATCGTAATATCACGACGCAGACGTTCAATATCTTTGTCTGTAATATGGCGGCGGTCTTCCCTTAGATGGGCTGTAATTCCATCAGCACCAGCTTTCTGCGCTAAAAGAGCTGCGCGTACAGGATCAGGATGTGGGCCTCCCCGCGCATTACGCACGGTTGCGACATGGTCGATGTTTACACCAAACCTTAAGTAATCAGGGCTTTCTTTGCTCATTTTGGTCATCATGATTTTCTCCACGGTGCAATACGGTGTCTAAAACTTTCTTTTCAGCCCGTTTTGCAATCATTGGCAGTCTAGATCGTTGATAAACGAACACAAGACGCCTGATGATGAAATAGGAGATAATTGCTGCAGGAACCCCCAGCAACGTGCCACCAATTACCATTGGCTTCAAAATTTCAATAATATTGCCAAAGGAAACATGTAGCAATTGCCCAGAGACCTGGCGCATGGAGAGTTCGCCCTGGTGCCCGTGAAGGATCAGGTTTCCAAGTTTGTAAGTGTAGAACCAAATAAAAGGGAATGTCAGCGGGTTCCCTACCCAGGTTCCAAGAGCTGCGGCTATCATGTTTCCACGCAGGACGTATGCCAATGAGAAACAGATTACGAAATGGAATCCGATAAACGGCGTAAATGATGCAAAAACACCTGCAGCAAACCCAATGGCGACGACATGCGGAGACGCCGAAAGACGCAGGACACGCTTCGCTATATATTGCGATGAACGCCACCAGCTTCTGCGAGGCCATATTGCGACCCGCAGTTTTTGCCAGAATTGTTCAGGTTTTTTGCGTCGGAAGAGCATGGGATATAGGTATCAACGCGCTACTTTAAATTCGATTACTTATTATAAGTGGTCTGCCAATTTAAGATGACAAGCCTCTACTACCGGGCTTTACAGCTGGAATTGCAGCTAATTCGGGCGGCAGTTTGTCTGGCTCGTATGCGGGAACCTTGTATCCTGTCAATGAAACCAACGGAACGCCTACATCGACTTCACCATCTGTCCGGTCAATTAAGCAAGCACATCCACGCACATCAACATCAATTTTTTTCAAGCAATCAACAGTTTCCCGGATGGACAGACCAGTGGAAACGATATCTTCCACCACAAGCACGCGACTGCCGGACGCCAGTTCAAATCTCCTTAAGCGAAACTCTCCATTTTCGCGCTCAACGTACAATGCTGGAAGATTGAGATGGCGCGCAGTTTCATAACCAGGAATGAGGCCGCCGACAGCCGGCGATACAATTGCATCAAATGGGCCGAGATTTGCAGCCTGAATTTTGTCAGCAAGCGCCTTGCATAGTTTTTCAGTTTCTGCGGGATACATGAACACTCTGGCTTTTTGTAAAAACGTCGCGCTGCGCAATCCGGAAGTGAGAATAAAATGCCCCTGCAAAAGCGCACCGCATTTTTGGAAAATATCTAGAACTTCGGCTTGCTGCATGCCACGCATGTCCTTTTACTCTGGTAGTTTTGTCGAGGGGTTTGTGCCCTTATTCGCTTATTCGTTCAACCTGCGAAACCATATTCAATGCACGAACTTCATTTATGATGCGCATTAGGTGCTTTAGATCCCATACCTCCAGATCAATCGCCATTTCCGTGAAGTCGGCTGCACGCTTTGTCATTTTAATGTTGTCGATGTTTCCATCCGTCTCAGCAATGATATTTGCTACCTTTGCCAGCGATCCAGGTGCGTTGGTCATGGAGACAAATAAACAGGCTGGAAAACGCTCATTGCTGGCGGGGGTAACGTCCCATTGCACATCTAACCAACGGTCTGGCTCTTCATCAAAATTCATGAGGCTTTCCGAATGGATTGGATAGACGGTAATCCCCTCGCCTGGTGTCAGAATTCCTACAATTCGGTCACCGGGTACTGCACCACCATTGGGTGCAAATTGAACCTGAAGATTGCCGGCTAGTTTTGGTATATTTAGCAAATCTAGTTGTAGACTATCTGCTCGTTCGCCAGCATCTAGGCCACTTGGCCTTCTGAAGCGCATGGACGTGCTGGATTTCAACCCAAACCAGCCCTCGCTTTCCGGCAGCGCCTTTACGACTGCGCGGGTCTTTTGATATTCTGGGAAAATAACATTCATCACGGTGTCGATGCTCAACTCGCCTTCGCCGAGCGAAGCCATGATTTCTTCGTCGTTTGAGCGCTTCAAAACAACGGCTGCTTTTTGCACAAGCTGAGAATCGAATTTCTGATCCATCGCGCGAAATCCCCATTCCAACATTTGGCGGCCCAGAGCAATGAAGCGTTCGCGCTCCAACACCCTGTTTGCTCTCCGGATGGCAGATCGTGCCCTTCCAGTAACGGCGATTTTTACCCATGCGGTTGGCGGAGTTTGACCTTCGGAGGTCATAATGTCGACTTCGTCGCCATTCTTGAGCGTGCTTGCCAAACCAATGATGCGCCCGTTTACTTTGCACCCAACACATGTATTTCCCACATCTGTGTGAACAGCGTAGGCAAAATCTATTGGTGTGGCACCACTCGGCAATGCAATCAGACGCCCTTTTGGGGTGAAGCAAAACACCTGATCATGGAATAATTCCAATTTAGTGTTTTCCAAAAACTCTTCGGCAGTGCCACCGGTTGAAATGCTTTCAATCGTCTTTCTTAGCCAAGCATAGGCTTTCGACTCTGAAACTTCTTTTTCATCTTCGGAATCAGAGGCCGCTGGTCTGTCCTTGTAAATACTATGAGCCGCGATCCCATATTCAGCTATTTGATGCATTTCTTGAGACCGGATCTGCAGCTCCACGCGTTCGCGCGCTGGACCAACGATAGTTGTATGAAGCGAGCGATAGTCGTTTTGTTTGGGAACCGAAATGTAATCCTTGAAACGACCCGGCACCAATGGCCAAGTCGTGTGGATTATACCCAATACCGCATAGCAACTTACCTCATCTTGAGTGACAATCCTGAATGCCAGAATGTCTGGCAACTGCTCAAAGCTGATAGATTTTTGTTCCATCTTCTTGAAAACCGAGTAAGGCTTTTTCTGCCGGCTAGTGACTTCAGCTTCTATTCCCGCGCTCTTTAGCCGCTGAAATAATTCGTCCTCAATCTTCAATCGAACAACTTCGCTTTGTTCTGAAAGACCCTTCAACTTGTCCGAAACGGCAATATGGGCTTCCGGATTACTGTGAAAGAATGCCCTGTCTTCCAGCTCTTCACGCATTCCCTGCATGCCCATACGTCCGGCTAGCGGTGCGTAGATATCGAGTGTTTCCTGGCCAATTCGGACCCGCTTTTCAGGTGCCATATGATCAAGCGTGCGCATATTGTGCAGCCGGTCTGCAAGCTTAACCAGCAAAACACGCACATCATCAGAAATTGCGAGAAGAAGCTTTCTTAAATTTTCGGCTTGTTTGGCTTTTTTGGATACTTCTTGGCGAGAATCAAGATTGAGCTGCTTGATCTTTGTGAGTCCATCTACCAGTCGTCCAATTTCGCGGCCAAACAGCTCATCGATTTCATCGCGCGTTGCATCAGTGTCTTCGATTGTGTCGTGCAGAAGCGCTACGGCAACGGTCGCGTCATCCATCTCCAACTCGGTGAGAATGGCGGCAACTTCCAGAGGATGGGAAAAATACGGATCGCCGGACGCGCGTTTTTGCTTGCCATGCTTCTGCATGGCGTAGATGTATGCCTTGTTGAGCAACACCTCATCCGCGTTTGGATTGTAGCGTTGGACACGCTCCAGCAATTCAAATTGACGCATCATTGGCGTCTACAAACCTCTTCAAATTAAACACGAAATGAGTTGGCATCCCACTTTGGATATCATTGTGTAATTGCGAAAGAGTTACAAGAAAAAGCCGCACTGGACGAATTATCCAGCGCGGCCAAAATCAACTGACTTTAGAACCAATTAGTCGTCGGAGCGCTCAGGCGGAACCAGTCCTTCAAGACCGGCCAAAAGGTCGTCTTCAGACATTTGGTCGAAAGTCACATCTGGCTGATCACCAGAACCTGGAATGTGAGGCGCATCGTGTTCAAGAAGTGCAACAGGTGCGGACTCTGGCTCATCCACTTCTACATATTTCTGAAGGGAATGAATCAACTCTTCATTGAGATCATCAGGCGAAATTGTTTCGTCTGCAATTTCACGCAATGACACAACAGGGTTTTTGTCATTGTCACGATCAACGGTCAAATCAGATCCGGTTGAAATCATTCTGGCGCGATGCGCAGCCAGAAGAACCAGATTGAAACGGTTTTCTACCTTGTCGACGCAATCCTCAACGGTTACGCGTGCCATGGCTAGCTCCTTTTTGGGAATTTCACGCCGATATACGCTCCATCACACCCAATTGCAAGACATCTTGGCGCATATCGCCTGTTTTATGCTTGCGTTCAAACCCGTTACCCGGCAAGATTTTCAGTATTGCAATATTCATCGGTTTGTTTGGTGAATAAAATTTTATTTTCAAGTTGGGGTTGCATTTTACTGTAACTCTTGGTTTTCTTAGTAGGTATTTTTAACTAGTTTAAACTTGCGCGTCGCCCAATCAAAGAGTATTTCGAATTTCAGGCGACCGTTTTGGGAATCCGGTACATTCCCAATTTATTATTATTTTGCTCGTACCGAGTTGGTAGCGCTACTTATTTGATGGAGATAATTTCTATGTTTGAGAAACGTGAGCGTGTCGCTTTATTTATTGATGGCGCAAATCTTTATGCCACAGGAAAAGCTCTCGGCTTTGATATAGACTACAAGAGATTACTCACCCAATTTCAAACAGAATCATATCTATTGCGGGCTTATTACTACACAGCCCTTGCAGAAGATCAGGAATACTCATCCATCCGACCATTGATCGACTGGCTTGCCTATAATGGCTACTCAGTTGTTACAAAGGCAGCAAAAGAGTTCTTCGATGCCGCAGGCCGCCGCAAGGTCAAAGGTAATATGGATATTGAGCTTGCTGTCGATGCAATGGAAATTGCAGAGAAAGTTGACCACATTGTTCTATTTTCAGGTGATGGTGACTTCCGCTCGTTGGTAGAAGCAGTTCAGCGCAAGGGCGTTAAGGTGACAGTTGTTTCAACCTTGTCCACACAGCCACCTATGATTGCAGACGAATTGCGCCGCCAGGCAGATAGTTTCATGGAGTTGTCAAAATTGATGGCCCATGTGGGGCGTGACCCTTCCGAACGTCCGCAGCGTGTAATTCCTACGGAGCATGTTGGCCGAAAGTCAGCGTCAACGTCGGACAATGCACTTGAAGACGAGCTTGAAGACGAGCTCTAAAGTCCACAACCTAAAGCTGGAACTAAATTGAGGGCCCGAGTTGGCCCCTTTCTATTTGCATTTGCCTCATCGTGACATTGAGATTAGCCGCATTCCGGGAGCCACTATGACCATAACGACAACGGATCCAGAGCTAGACTGTCCCCTTTGCCCGCGTCTCGTTGCCCTTCGCGAAAAATGGCAAGCTGCGGAACCCAATTGGCACAATGCACCAGTATCAACATTTAGCGCCGCTGATCCGAAACTTCTAATCCTCGGACTAGCTCCAGGAATTCGCGGCGCCAACGCTACAGGGCGTCCGTTTACCGGCGATTACGCAGGTGACCTTCTTTACGCAACGCTGAAAAAGTATGGTTTCGCTGAAGGCGAATATCTGGCGCGCCCTGATGATGGACTTACTCTTGTCGATACTGCCATTAGCAATGCTGTCCGGTGCGTGCCACCAGACAACAAACCAATAGGCGCAGAGATTAATGCCTGTCGGCCATTTTTGCAGAACACCCTTAAGGCAAGCCCTTCCCTAAAGGTTGTCATGGCGCTGGGCCGAATAGCACATGATACCTTTTTAAGAACACTTGGCTTACGTCTTGCTGCCTATCCATTTGGTCATGGGGCCAAACATATTCTGCCAAATTGGGAAGGACATAATTTTATATTAATCGATAGCTACCATTGCTCTCGGTACAATACGAATACCGGAAGATTGACCACCGAAATGTTCGAATCAATTTTCGACAAAATCCGTCAAACAATTGCTGAGAGTAACTGACTTAATTCGGCATCCAAGCGCTGCTCTTTGTCTAGCGTTGGATCAAAACGTCAAATTGAACTAGCCGAAGTTCTTCATCAACCGGCTTTTTTCCCGGTTCCAATCGCGTTGCTTTTCAGTTTCGCGCTTGTCGTGGTTCTTCTTACCTTTTGCCAAGGCCAGTTCAATCTTAACCAGACCACGATCGTTGAAATAGGTCTTCAGTGGGACAATCGTCATGCCATCGCGCTGAATGCCATTCATCATCCGATCGATCTCACGGCGACTCATCAACAGTTTGCGCGGACGCCTTGGTTCATGATTGTTGCGATTGCCTTCTGTATATTCTGGAATATGAAAATTGAACAAAAACAGTTCATTACCATCAGGCCCTGCATATGATTCTTGCAGATTAGCTCTACCGTTCCGAAGCGCCTTCACTTCCGTACCCACAAGCATAATACCCGCCTCAACCACATCGCCTATGGCGTAGTCGAAACGGGCACGCCTGTTGTCGGCGATAATTTTAAGTTTTGGCTTGTCGGCCTTCTTGGCGCTCACGCTCTTGGTCTTTCATTGACATTCAGGATTACAAAAGTCCTGCATGCTCCATTGCACTGCGTACAGCAGCTTTTGCTGTTTCAGATGCGGGTACCATTGGTAGCCTCATATCTTCACCGCATATATTTAAGAGCGATAGCGCGTATTTGCTAGGGGCCGGATTTGGATCAACAAATAGGTTTTTTTGCAGCGGATACAATTTATCTTGCAATTCTAACGCTCTAGCATAATTTCCGGCTAAACACGCTTCCTGAAATTCCGCACATAGCGCAGGTGCAACGTTGGATGCAACAGAAATACATCCGTGCCCACCATGCGCCATATAGCCGATCGCAGAACCGTCTTCACCAGACAACTGCAAAAACTTGTCTCCCATTGCCAAACGTTGATCGCTAACACGCGTCACATTTGCTGTGGCGTCTTTAACGCCGATGATGTTGGTGCAATCATCGAACAAACGTTTCATCGTATCTACGGACATGTCCACTACGCTGCGTGGCGGAATGTTGTAGATAATGATCGGAATGTCGAGCGCATCGTTCACTGCTTTGAAGTGCTGATACAGGCCTTCTTGACTTGGCTTGTTGTAATACGGTGTTACGACCAACACAGCATCTGCGCCCGCCTCTTGGGCATGAAGCGCAAAATCTACTGCTTCAACTGTATTGTTTGAACCGGCGCCCGCAATAATCGGCACCCGTCGATCTGTAATGGCAACACAATGGCTGACGACACGTTTATGCTCCTCATGCGTTAAGGTTGGGGACTCGCCAGTTGTACCGACGGGAACTAGGCCATGGCTTCCCTGCTCTATTTGCCAATTTACCAAACGCTCAAATGCCTTCTCATCGACGGCGCCGTTGGAGGAGAAAGGAGTAACGAGCGCAGTTAGAGAACCCTTGAACATTGTCATTTCCATTGCTGAGACACATCTACTTAAAAGATATGTCGTAGAAGAGATTATAAAGTGAGCGGGACCATAATGCCGAGGAACCATTTCATCAAGCCGTTAGGCTATAAATGAGTTGCCTGTAAGGCTATACGCTACCGCCATAAAGATGGCACACTGTCATCGTTAAATTTCCAAATTGTTGCCAAATGGATTCGTTGCGTTGTCATCCAAAGTCTTGGTTAACAATTTCCTGCTAAAATCTGAATCGAATCTTGTGAAGTACGCAAAGAAGGTACGCCTAACATGAATTTTCGGAAGGTTTCATACCTCTCGCCCCAATCGATTTCGAAACCGGTTGTGAGCCTGACAGTTGGCATCGCTGTTTTGGCGACTGTTGCCCTATCGTTTGCGCCAGGCGCGCATGCTAAAACACAGGGCAATAGTATTGAGGCTCTGATTGAAAGCGCCAATGCGCCAATCCCGAAGCCACGCCCTGCGGCTGCGCCCAAAACAATACTCTCCTTCTTACCGACCATAGGCACCGCAATGCCCAATGTATCGGCAAAAAGGGCGTCTCTTAAGTCTGCTCTGAAGGCTGTCGAAGACAACAAAATTCTCGATGCGCTCGCTTTTCGTGCAGGCATGAAGAACCCAGTCGATAAGGCCATTCTTACTTGGCGTCTCATTCGTACAGGCGATCCGCTCATTCCCTACGACATGGTTGTGCAATTTCAGGCCAAACACCCTGACTTTCCGACCCAAACGACTTTGAAACGCCGAGCTGAAGAAGCGCTGTCTCGCCAAAAACTAAGTCACAAAAAAGTGCTGGCAGTTTATGGTAATAGCGACCCGATTTCAGTCCGAGGTATTATTCAAAAGACTGAGGCATTGGTTGGCGTAGGCCGCAAAAAAGAAGCGGCCCAGCTCATTCGCAACCTTTGGCGTACAAGCCGCCTTTCCAAGCGCTATGAGCGCGAAATTATTTCAAAGTTCAAAAAGCAATTGCGCAAAAGCGACCATAAATGGCGCTCGGATATGCATTTGTACAATGAACGGACGTCCGAAGCCCTACGTGTCGCAAAATACGTTGGCAAAGACTATATGAAACTTGCGAAAGCACGCCAGGCTGTTGTGCGCCGCAAGGGCGCTGCGCATGGATTGAAAAATGTTCCAAGATCCATGCGAAAGGATGCTGGGTATATATTTTCCAGGGTCCAGCACCTACGTCGCACCAAAAACCCACGTGATTCTGCAGCGTTGCTACAAACCGCGCCAACAGATCCATCCGTTTTGGTAGATCCTGATGAATGGTGGATCGAACGCAAGCTTGCATCCCGTGAAATGATGGAACTAGGTCGCAAGCAACAGGCTTACGATATTGCTGCTGCACACCGCGGCGGATCACCGCAAACAGTTACAGAAGCAGCGTTCCACGCAGGCTGGTTTGCGTTAAGCCATTTGAATAAGCCAAAGCTTGCGCGCCCTCACTTTGAAAGCATCGCCAAAATTGCCAAGCGTGGACGAACGCTTTCACGCGCTTACTATTGGATCGCGAGATCTGATGAAGCAATGGGTAACAAGACAAAGGCCAAAGAAAATTACGAACGTGCGGCTCGCTACACCACTGTTTTCTATGGCCAATTGGCAAATGAAAAACTGGGCCGGAAGAAACTTCAGCTTACAAAAAACCCGAAGGCATCAAAAGCAGTAATTGCCCGACACAATGCAAGAATTCCTGTTAAAGCAATCGACCGGTTGATGAAAATCGGCAATGAAAAGCTTGCTGGTACTTTTACGCGCGCACTTTCGCAAACATTGAAAGATCCGGCAGAAATCGTTTTGCTGGCGCGACGTGCTGAGAAATCCAAACAGCACCGCTTGGCTTTGCAAATTGGAAAGCTGGCGGAAGCCGCTGGTCATGACCTTCCGCTTCTGGCGTTCCCTGTTGCTGCAATTCCAAGCAAAGCAAAGGTGCCTCGTAGCGTTGGTAAGTCGTTGGTCTACTCCATCGCTCGCCAGGAAAGTGCATTCAACCCTAAAGCCGTTAGTGGCGCAGGCGCTCGTGGCTTGTTGCAACTTATGCCAGCCACAGCCAAAGAAGTGTCACGCGGGCTAAAATTGAAATACACAAAGGCGCGGCTGACAAGTGACCCGGCCTATAATGCAACACTAGGTGCTGAGTATTTGAAACAATTATTAGCCGAATATAACGGCTCAATGATAATGACCTTTGCAGGTTACAATGCAGGTGGAAGCCGCGTGCGGCGCTGGATTAAAACTTACGGAGATCCGCGAAAAATGAACGTTGAGGGCATTGTTGACTGGGTAGAAAGCATCCCGTTTTCAGAAACCCGCAGCTATGTTCAAAAAATCATGGAAAACAACCAAGTTTATCGCGCTCGTTTAAACGAGGGCAAATTGAGCATGAACAAAGATTTGCGCCGCGGCGGATAGCTATATGACAGATGCGACGAATGAAATCTCCGCCATTGATGGCGGGGAAAAACAACCTTGGCGTGATGTCTACCACCGAGCACAGGATGGCTTAAAGCTACATGCGCGCGTCTATGGCAAAGCCAATGATTTGCCTCCCGTTGTTTGCTTGCCGGGCCTTACGCGAAATGCCAAGGATTTCCACGATATTGCGCTCTATTTGAGTAAAGATGCCAAGCCATCTCGTATGGTTGTGAGCTTAAGTTATCGTGGCCGTGGACAATCTGAACGCGACGAAGACTGGAAGAACTACACGATTGAAACTGAGGCAAAAGATGTTTTGTCCACCCTCACCCGACTGAACATTAAGCATGCTCACTTCATTGGTACTTCGCGCGGTGGTTTGATTTTGTTCGCTCTGACTGCATTGCGCCCTGCTGCACTGAAATCAGTTGTGTTGAATGATATTGGTCCGGTTGTGGAAGCATCAGGACTCGCCAGGATCAAATCCTATTCCAATCAAATGGAACCTCAGAAAACCATTGAAGCTGCAGCCGAATACATGGAAAAAATCCATACGCAGCAATTCCCGAACCTTGACTCCGATGGCTGGCTCAAGCTTGCAAAGCAACTCTATATTCAAGGCAAAAAGAGAGCATTGCCAGACTATGACAGGGAACTTTTGAATTCCTTCGACTATCTTGATTTAAGCAAACCTCTACCCACTGTATGGCCTCAGTTCAGCGCATTGAAACTTGTGCCAACGCTGGTTCTCCGTGGCCAAAAATCTGATATTCTGGCCATCGCCACAGTAGAAGAAATGAAGAAAATTCATCCTTCTATGAAGGCGAAGACGATTATGAACGAAGGCCATGCACCCCTGCTCTGGGATCGCAGTACACAAGATGCAATTCTTGAACATATGAATGATGCAGACGGCCTTGACGGTTTTTAACGTCAAAAGTTTCAGATTATCACTTGTAAACTATGCGGTGCCGTCCGGGTATTCCGCAGGTCCCTTAATCTCAAGCAAATTTCCGAAGGGATCACGAAAATAGAACGAGTGTCCCATTCCGCGGGCACCGCCATGATGGGCTTCCCGCTCAATCTGGACGTCATGAGTTTCAAGATATGTGCGCATTTCATCGTGGTCGAACGGGCTGGTGGCAATGCAAACGTGATCAACATTGCGCCCGCCGGGAATGTCGGGAATCGCTGAACGAGCACCAGGATGCGTTGTATCCCAAAGCACTATCAATGCATTTCCACACCAGACCTGCTCCATGCCGAGATCAGGATAAGAATAGCCGCGCTGACAGCCCAACACTTGTTGATAAAACGCAAGAGCCCGGTTCATATCATCAACCAAGAAGACAACATGATCGATCCCAACGAGTGAAAATGGGATTTGTGTGTCTTTCATTTTGTCTCCTGAATTCTTCTCAAAGCAATGGAAAAGAAAATCCTCGGGCGAGAGATTCTCAATCCGAGGATAATTTCACAGTGCTGAATGAGGGTTGTTGCGCACTAGATATTAAAAGCGTGGATATTGCGCTGGAACAAGAAGGCGCTGCTCCAAACCGTATTCTTTAAAAAATCAGCTTTTTGAGCTGCTGACCTTGCCTTTATCCACACGCCTGGAAAACTCTGTGTCTCCCCCAGAAGCCAGCACATTAGCTTGGTCAATCCAATTTTCCCGCTCAATTCGGCCAGAAAATGCTAACTCAACGCCAATCCACTTAACCTGCTCATCGCTCCAATTGGCAATTTGGTCAAAATGATAGACGCCAAAACCGTTCAACTTTTCCTCGTTCTTCTTACCAATACCTTTGATCTTCTTTAGATCGTCGGCCTCTCCGTCACGAGGAGCTTTAAGAAGTTCAGGAGTCGCAGATTCAGCGGTTTCTTCAACCACATCCTTTGCTGCTTCTTTTGTTGTGCTTGGTTTAGGTGTCTTTTTATCCGCTACAGGAGCGACATCGCTTGCGGCTTTTTTTGATTTAGTCGTGCTGCTTTTGGATGCAGTCGTGCTTTTTGAAGCAGCCGATGCTGTATCTTCTGTTTTCGCAGAAACAGCATCATCCTTTACCTCAGCTGAGGCCGGTGTTGTTGTCATCGCAGGCGCGGAACTTGCGCTGGCGGTTGCAGCAGAGCTGTGACTTGAATTTGTGTTTGTTGAGTGATGAGAAATTTCCGACTGCTTTTTATTCCAAAGCCAGCGCGCAAGAAGCCAGCCAATCACAAAAAACAAAACATATAGGATGAGAGCTTTTAACGAAAACATTGCGATCTACCCCCTCACATCATCTGATGTGGGGCGCGTCGACCACCCAACGTAATAACCAATCGCTAAAAATATCAGCGCCAAAATCCAAGTACCAAATGTAAACCCAAGCATCGCCCACTCCCGTGAAAAGCCGCAAAAATGAGAATGTTTCTCTCAACCGCATCCAAATGATCTGATATCAAGCCCCACACGTCAACCTTACTACCATATTCATTGCCTATGCAGGCAGCTAGATACAGAAAAGCCCGATGATAAATCACCGGGCTTCCATTTTCTGAGTTCAGACTAAACTGAATTAGAAGTCACGCTGTACGCGTAGACGTGCTTCCCAAGTGTCTGTTTCCCCACCATTGACATTGAGTGCAGGCGTATTATCAAATTCAACATCTGTATATTGAGCAGCGACACTAACAGTCAGGTTGTCTACAACTTCATATGCAACCGTGGCTCCAAGGTTCCAAGTTTCGAGTTGATCTTCAAAATCATGATAAGAACCAGTAACACCAATGTTCAATTGATCAGAAAAGTCGTGGCTCAAACCAGCAAGTACATACCAGCCTTCGAGTGTATCAGTTATTGTGTTGGTGGCGATGTTCATTGTTGCTTCAAAAACAGGGGCGTTTCCACCGCCAACATAGTGAAGGGCGCCATCGGCATATCCACCAACAACTTTAATTTTAGTCATTGCACCAACATTCAATTCAGCACCGGCTTGAATGGCAAAACCAAAATCTTCATCAAGATCATCGTTTACACCATCGCTATCGGCACGGATTTGATGCAAGGCACCCGAGATCTGGGCAGAACCCCAACCCTGAGAAACGCGCAAACTAGCTACAACATCAGGAATTTCCATTCCACCGTAAGTACCTGTCGAGGAGAAAGTAGAACCGGTTGTTGATTGTACGGCAATAGCAACACGGCGATCACGACCATCTTCAAGACCAAGTGTCATCGAGACACCATTACCGAATGGCATAATGAATGTGAACTGGTTCAGTGCTTCGTCTTCATAGAGACCAGCAAAAATGCCATATCCACCACCGAAGTCAAAACGGGAAGTTTCACGACCTACGAGAATATTCTCGCCAATCGAAATCCATGCATCGCCAAGTCCAACAGTTCCTTCGTTTGAACCGGAGATAGCAAATTGGCCAACAAGCATGCCAACTTCAGTCATGGACGATGCGTTTACAACGAGTTCAAAGTTTGAATTGAGGTAGGTTGTTTCATCTTCTTCAACGAAGTCTTCACCACCCCGAACACCAATCTCAGCACGTACACGGCCAGAGAATTTCAGGCATGTTTCTGTGCCTGGGATGTAATGGAAGCCAGCGCCGAATGCGTCGCATACCTTTACGTAATCAACTGGTTCTACAACTGGCAAATCAGCAGCTTGTGCGCCTGTAACGGCAACAAGGGCAGCGGCTGAGCCGAGCAAAATGCTCTTTTTCATAGGAATCGCTCCAAAATAAATTTGTTCAAAAAGAACTTGTGGTTCAACAAAATCCGTAGAAACCGGAGACAAAACACTTTGGAGCAATTGGAGGTCATAAGACTTGCTTCAGTGCAGCGTTTGAAAGGTCGATCCCTTCGGATAACCCCACATTGCCGACCCAAGCCGATCTCTCAATATATAAGATGTCGGATATGACCTGCTGAATGTTGCCTACAGAGCCATTGTGACAAGAAAGACACAACTACGCGTCTATGCGCTTGAAATTACATTGTTATTTTTAACAGTGATCATCTCGAGCGTTGGGAAATCACAAGTAGTTCTGATTTTTTCGATTCTCAATCGACCAAGCAGCCTTACAAACAAGTGACCAACCGTAGCCTGTGCGAGACATGTGAAAGCCTCAAATCAATTCGTCAGTTTTTTAAGTCGTATGAAGTGCCCCAGCAAACGCAATGCTGGCCAAATCGGCGTCAGGCCACACGAGTGGCGAAAGCTATAAAGCTTGGATTTGCAAATGGGGCATCGTGAGTTTGGTTTTGCTTGCCATAGATAAACTGGGAGCCATCTGGATTCAAAGTTCTTCCGCCAGCTGCACGTAAGACCGCATCTCCCGCAGCCGTATCCCATTCCATGGTGCGTCCAAAGCGGGGGTAAATATCCGCTTCTCCGCGTGCTAAGAGGCAAAACTTAAGAGACGAACCAACTGACACGCATTCAGATATGCCGTGATCAGTAAGAAACTGCTCTGTTTCCGGTGTAAGATGTGACCGACTCGCTACCGCTATTTTGGCTTCAACTCTGCCCTTAACCGAAATTTTTACCTTTTTTCCGCAACTGCCATCTTCAACAACAGTTTCGGTAGCTTGATCGCCAAACCCAGAGAACACCTCACCACGTACCGGAGAGTAAACAGTTCCCGCAATCGGCACACCGAATTCAATCAATGCGATATTGACCGTGAAATCGGAGCGCTTGTTGATAAACTCTTTGGTTCCGTCCAAAGGATCAACAAGAAAGAAATACTGGCCGAGCGCTGCCGGCATATGCCCTGCACACATCTCTTCTTCTGCTATCACCGGGATGTTCGGATATTGTTTTCTGAGCCCGAGCAAAATTATTTCTTCAGCGGCGTGATCTGCTGCTGTGACAGGAGACTCGTCCTCTTTCACCATAGTCTCGCAACCATTTGTATAATACGGCATGATTGCGCTACCGGCTTCCAGAGCAAGTGCTTCGAACAGCTCAACCATAGTTGCTAAATCTTGATCGGAGAAACTGTCATCTTGTGAAGTGCTCATGTGAGTACCCCACTAGCGCGCAAAGCGTCTTCCAACTGTTCCAGTAACTCTTCAGGTTCTTTACCAGACGTTTCTAGATGTATGTCCGGATTTTTCGGAGCTTCATATGGCGAATCCACACCTGTGAAATTCTTGATTTCACCACGCAGAGCTTTTGCATAAAGTCCCTTCGGGTCTCTCTTGGCGCATTCCTCAAACGGCGTATCGACAAATATTTCGATAAACTCTCCTTCCTCCACCATGTCCCGCACCAATTGGCGCTCTGCCCTAAATGGAGAGATGAAGGAAACAAGTGTTATGAGACCCGCTTCAACCATCAACTTTGAAACCTCACCCACTCGACGAATGTTTTCTACTCTATCTTCATCGGTGAAACCGAGATCTCGGTTTAGGCCGTGCCGAACATTGTCGCCGTCGAGAATGGTGCTGTGACGCCCATCAGAGAGCAGCTTTTTCTCCAACAGATTGGCGATTGTTGATTTTCCTGATCCCGATAGGCCTGTGAACCACAATACAACCGACTTTTGGCCCTTTTGTTCGCTCCGCGTTGCCTTATCGACATCGATGGCCTGCCAATGGACATTTGACGCGCGCCTCAGCGGATGAACGATCATCCCTGCGCCAACAGTGGCGTTGGTGAGCCTGTCGATCAGAATAAACGCGCCAGTGGCCCGGTTCACATCATAGGGATCAAACACAATGGGCGATTGAGTTGAGAAATGACAATAACCGACTTCATTCAGCTCCAGGCTCTTTGCCGCTTCATGAGCAAAATTATTCACATCAATTCGATGGCGTAAATCAGTTATGGAAACGGTTGCCTGGTCGGTTTCCGTGCGCAGAATAAATTGACGCCCAGGCAACATCGCCTCTTCTGAAAACCATACGAGGTTGGCGGCAAACTGATCTGCCACTTCTGGCCTGTCATCTGCACCGACAAGCATATTACCTCTGGAAACTTCAATCTCGTCATCTAAAACAAGCGTTACGGCGCTTCCTTCGGAAGCAGATGCAAGATTTCCATCCATTGTAGCAATGCGTTTCACGCGGCTATGTTTGCCAGATTTTGCAACAACAACGGTGTCGCCGACTTCAATGCTACCCGCAGCTACTGTTCCAGCAAATCCACGAAAGTTTAAATCTGGTCGCACGACATACTGAACCGGAAACCGGAACGGCGCTTCAGTGACCTTGGCTGCAAATTCAACAGTCTCCAAGTGCCCTAGCAGAGTTGGGCCGTTGTACCAGTCCATGTTTGGCGATGGAGCCGTTACATTGTCTCCAAACCGCGCAGACAACGGAATAGGCGTGATACTTTCAAAGCCCATATCGGATGATAGCTCGGCAAACTCTTCTCCGATCGTCTCAAATACCGCCTTGTCATAGCCGACCAAATCAATCTTGTTAATGGCAACAATTATGTGTCGAATGCCTAGCAGTGACGCGATAAATGTGTGACGCCGCGTTTGCTTTAGAATGCCTTTGCGAGCATCCACAAGAACTACAGCCAAATCGGCGGTCGAAGCGCCTGTTGCCATGTTGCGGGTATATTGTTCATGCCCAGGCGTATCAGCCACGATAAATTTGCGGCGGGATGTGGAGAAGAAGCGATACGCGACGTCAATAGTTATGCCCTGCTCACGCTCGGCCTCCAAACCGTCGACAAGCAGTGCCAGATCGATATCATCACCGACTGTGCCCCATTTTTTACTCTCGTTTTCCAGAGCGGCCAGCTGATCTTCGTAAATCAACTTTGTGTCATAGAGCAGTCGGCCAATAAGCGTCGACTTTCCATCGTCAACAGAACCGCATGTTAAAAACCGTAGAAGCGTTTTCTGTTCTTGTTCGGCGAGAAAGGTCTTTAGGGGGTCTGAACTTGATGAGGAAATGAGAGTGTTCATTAAAAATACCCCTCTCGTTTCTTCTTCTCCATAGACCCAGCCTCATCGCGGTCGATCAGCCTACCCTGCCGTTCAGAGGTGCGAGCAATAAGCATCTCACTCACGATTGCTTCCAGAGTAACTGCATCAGACTCAATCGCCCCGGTTAGCGGATAGCAACCAAGTGTGCGGAAGCGAACCAGCTCTTCAGTGGTTGTCTCACCAGGTTTCAATACCATGCGATCATCATCCTTCATGATGAGCATTCCATCACGTTCGACCACGGGACGTTTCTTCGCGAAATACAAAGGCACAATTGGAATTTCTTCGAGCAAAATGTATTGCCAGATATCCAACTCAGTCCAATTTGAGATTGGAAACACGCGAATAGACTCACCTTTGGAGACACGCGTATTGAAAATCTTCCACATTTCAGGGCGTTGGTTCTTAGGGTCCCAGCCATGCTGCGCATCCCGAAACGAGAAAATACGCTCTTTGGCACGACTCTTCTCTTCATCTCTGCGCGCGCCACCGAAGGCTGCATCAAATCCATATTTATCCAATGCCTGACGCAAGGCAGTCGTTTTCATAATATGAGTGTGCGTATTTGATCCGTGATCAAACGGGTTGATGCCCTGCGACACGCCCTCTTCATTCTTATGAACGAGCAAATCTATTCCAAGGCGTTTGGCTGTCTCATCACGAAATGAGATCATTTCCTTAAATTTCCAGGTCGTGTCGACATGGAGAAATGGAAATGGTGGCTTTGCGGGGTAAAATGCCTTCATTGCCAAATGCAAAAGGACAGACGAATCCTTGCCAATAGAATATAGCATCACTGGTTTTTCAAATGAGGCCGCCACTTCGCGGAATATATGAATTGCTTCAGCTTCAAGGCGTTTTAGATGAGATAGATTTGGGGACATTGTCGCACACTCAATTGAACATTGTGCTCAAATAGCAAGGCTTTGATGCGAATGCTAGAAATGGTTTTCTGCATTTGAGACAATCATTAGATTTGCTCAAGAGATTAGCCGATAGGCCAAACAAAAAAAGTCCGGAGCGGTCTGCCCGGCCGTGAAAAACACGAAAGTCAAACCAACTTGCTCAAAGTGGCTTAAAAATTCCGCTGCACGCGCAACTTTACCTCCCAGTTATCGTCTTCTCCGTTAGAAAGTTCGTTGCCAAGAACTGTATCATCGTAGTCGTACCCCTCATACATCGCACCAAGGCGAATTCTGAGGTCTCGTATTGGCTGATAATAAAGCGTTGCGCCGAGCTGCCAAATGTCGGCCTGATCTATGAAATCATGAAACGACGCCGTGGTTTCCAAAGTAACTTTTTTCGACAATCTTTGGTTCAATCCACCAAGGGCGTACCAACCATCCAATGTGTTTTCAATGCCAATTGCTACGTCACTTAGCTGGGCCTCGTAAATGTTCCGCCCACCAATATATCTCATCGCGCCATCCGAGTAGGCAGCGACAAACTTCAATTTGGTTTTCTTACCTAGCTTCAGCTCCGCCCCAGCCTGAACTGCAAAACCAAAATCTTCAAATACACCGCGGTCAGTCTCCGCACGAATTTGATGAAGCGCACCAGATAGTTGCGCTGAACCCCATGCTTGCGACACCCGAAGGCTGGCCACGACTTCGGGGATTTTTACTCCGCCATAGGCCAGGTTTTTGGAGAATGCCGGGCCGGCGGTTGTTTCCGCTATTTTTGCCTGGCGGTCATTGCTGTCTTCAACACCGAAAGTAAAACTGACGCCATTTCCCAACGGCATTACATAGGTGAATTGATTGAGCGCTTCGTCTGTGTAGAAACCGTAAAAAATGCCGTACCCGCCACCGAAATCATAACGCGAACGTTCACGGCCAACCAAAATATTTTCACCAATTGTTATCCAGGCATCGCGCAGCGCTAAAGTGTCTTCCTTGTTGTTGTTAAGGACCAGTCGCCCCGTTACCAGACCTATTTCAGTCATGGAGGCCGCCTCAGCCACAAATTCAATCTCACGATCGAAGAATACGGCGTCCTCGGCATTTGAATTGTTGGTGTTGTGCCCCCTCTCCTTTAAGCCAATTTCCGCACGAACATAGCCAGAAAATTTCAAGCACGTTTCAGTTCCAGGAATGAAATGAAACCCGCGACCATAAGCATCGCAAATGCGAACATAGTCGACAACAGCCACAGACGCTGGATGGGTTTCGACGTCCCCTGCAGCTAAAACGGGTGTGGTCATACATATAACGGCTGCGAGTAAGAGTGTGTGTGTTTTCACGGCATGCACTCCAACAAACGATAGATGAAATATTAAATTTATATTTTTCAAACACTTAACGGATAACGCAAACAAAGTTTCCATCTTCCAAACTCAACCAGGGCAATCCAATATGTTTAGGATTTGTAAATTCACATGGTTAACAAACTATCAATGGCATTCGTTTCATGAATTAGTGTTCTTCTTAAGGTAGAAATAAAAATTTGGCTGAAAATTGGGCAGTCTATTTTTGATAAGAGCTTTGGCTTAACATACTCAGAGATTGCACTGAGTTTTTATCACTGCGTCCAAATTGTCAGATTTGCTGGCAACTGCACCCAAGACTAGATTTTCGTTGGTAAAATTGTCCCCTTTGCTGACTGCTAACACGAGCAAACAGGCTTTCATCCCTCTCATCGAGTGCGGTCGCGCCCAAAATGGCAATGCCAATGGCAAAATGCTTGGCATGCGTACCGACTTTGATCTGAGAACAGGGAATTGCAGCTGACTGGAGCTTTTAGATCGCTTTGGAGACAATGTGATGATGCGCGATCAACCTTTGGGCCAAACTTTTATGCGCCTTACTGCACTACAAACACCGCAAATAACAAAAGCCCGGCAGTTACCTGCCGGGCTTTCTAACGATCTGAGAGTCAGATCAGCTTAATTTGACAAGATTAGAAGTTGCGCTGTACGCGCAATTTAGCTTCCCAGTTGTCAGTGTCAGCAGCTGTTGTACCGAGCATTGCATTTGTTTCTGTCTCAGTGTCAGTGTACTGAGCAGCAACAGTTACAAGAAGATTTTCAACAACTTCATATTCTACAGCACCAGAAACCATCCACAATTCAGCTTGCGCATCAAAGTCGTGGTAAGCACCAGTCAGGCTTGCATTCAGACCACTACCGAAGTCGTGGTTCAAAGCAGCAAGTACATACCAACCATCAAGAGTGTCAGTGATTGTACCTGTTGTCGCGTCTACAGCAGCTTCGTAGTAACCTGCTCCGCCAATGTAGTGCATCGCACCATCAGCATATGCACCAACGACTTTAACTTTTGTCATTGAACCGGCATTAAGTTCTACGCCAGCCTGAATTGCATAACCGAAGTCTTCGTCAAGCACACCAAGAGCAACACCAGCACCGCCAGCTGTTACAGCTGTGAATGGAGCAGTTGCTGTAGCTGATACGATTGAACGAACCTGATGAAGTGCACCAGAAATCTGTGCAGAACCCCAACCCTGTGAAATACGCAGGCTAGCTACAACTTCAGGAATTTCCATTCCAGCATAAACGGCGTCTTGGCCAAGATTAGAGCCAGATGCGATAGTAGCTGTTAACGTAATAGGTGTAGCACCAGCAGGACCAGCAGCGAATGATGATGTTACAGTAATAGCGGACGAACCACCATTATACTGTGCAATTTTCGCACGACGATCACGACCATCTTCAAGACCGAGTGTGAAAGACACACCGTTGCCGAAAGGCATGATGAAAGTGAACTGGTTGATGCCTTCATCAACATAAAGACCGTCGTAGATGCCGTAACCGCCACCAAAGTCATAACGGGATGTTTCGCGACCTACGAGAATGTTCTCGCCGATTGTGATCCATGCATCGCCAAGCTCAACATTACCTTCGTTTGAACCGGAAATAGCGAACTGACCAACAACCATGCCAACTTCTGTCATGGAAGAAGCGTTAACAACGAGCTCGAAGTTTGAGTTCAAGAATGTTGTGTCTGTCAGGTCATCGTCCTGATCGTCACGAATGCCGATCTCAGTACGAACGCGGCCAGAGAACTTGAGGCAAGTTTCTGTACCTGGGATGTAATGGAAACCAGCACCGAAAGCGTCACAAACTTTAACGTAATCAACTGGCTCTACAACTGGCAAATCAGCAGCTTGAGCGCCAGTAACGGCAACAAGAGCAGCGGCTGAACCGAGCAAAAGGCTCTTTTTCATAATATGACCTCCAAAGTCATTTAATATTCTGGACTTGACTGCTGGCTCGCAGAACCTTTTGTTCAAGTCCCCTAATGCAGGAGCGATTATTTATCTTGGAGGTTTGCCCGGAAGGTTTTGCCCAATCGGTGTGCCTGTAGATGAATCGCTCCAAACGCAAAAGCAACATTGCGGATCATTAGAAATACATCAACGTCAAAAATGACAATGTATGATGTATCGAGGCTCTTGAGTTCATGGTGTTGCATTACTGACACAGATTCCGTGGTGGCATTAAGATTCAGGTGACAGATATTAACAGAGGCTTACCGTTTATGGGCCATTTGGAACGTTCCCATTGTCAAATCCCGTGCTTTCGCCTTGCAGTCCACAGACAGTCTCAATAAGAACCAACAAGTTACTCCTTATATAGCGAATATAGTGAGGCTGTTCAGATATGAACGTTACGATGATTGGAACGGGCTATGTAGGCTTGGTTTCTGGCATATGCTTTTCGGAATTTGGCTTTCCGGTAACTTGCGTGGACTTGGACAAATCGAAAATTGATTCTTTGAATGCTGGCCATCTACCCATCTATGAGCCCGGTCTGGACCGGTTAATGGATGAGAACCGCAGCCGTTTGACATTTACAACGGATTTGGAAGCTGCCGTCTCGAATTCAGATGTGGTATTTATTGCAGTTGGCACTCCTTCCCGGCGCGGCGATGGAGAAGCAGACCTTCAATATGTACACGAAGCAGCCCGACAAATTGCGCGGCCAATGAAACCCAACACCGTTATCGTTCTCAAATCGACTGTGGTGGTTGGAACAAATGCCACTGTTGAAAGGATTATTTCTCAAGAAAGACCTGGTGTTCCGTTTTCGCTGGCCTCTAACCCGGAATTTCTTCGCGAGGGTTCTGCCATCGAAGACTTCATGCGGCCAGACCGAGTGGTTGTGGGTATAACTGACGAACATGCAAAGAGCGTGCTGCAGGAATTGTACCGCCCACTCTATCTTCGCGACGCGCCAATCGTTTTCACAACGCCAGAAAATGCTGAACTGATCAAATATGCGGCCAATGCGTTTCTCGCGATGAAGATAACCTTCATCAACGAAGTCGCTAACTTATGCGAAAAAACCGGTGGTAACGTGCAGGAAGTTGCAAAAGCAATTGGGCTTGATAACCGAATTGGTGGAAAATTCTTGCATGCAGGGCCGGGATTCGGCGGATCCTGTTTTCCAAAAGATGCGCGAGCATTTGTCGCCACGGGAATGAAACACCAAGCTCGACAGCGGTTAATTGAAACTGTGGTTGACGTGAATGAAGACCGCAAAACAAGCATGGCCACAAAGATTCTTCACGAACTTGGTCCCGACCCTCGCGGTAAAACCATAGGTATCTTGGGACTGGCCTACAAACCAAATACCGATGATATGCGGGAGGCGCCTAGCTTAACGATAATTCCGGCCCTTGAGGCGAAGGGCGTCATCATTAAAGCGCACGACCCCCAAGCGATGACAGAAGCAGCATCTAAACTTCCCAATGTAACGATGTGCGATACTCCGGAAGATGCGATAGCAAATGTTGATCTTTTAGCTATTTTAACTGAATGGAATTCCTACAGAGCATTGGATATGGCGAAAATAAAACAGCTGATGAATGGCGACGTCATTGTGGATTTACGCAATATTTATCCGCCTGATGCACCCGTTGACGCTGGACTACGCTATGTTTCAATTGGACGTGTGATGTCAAACTGTTAATAACCGATAAAATATTATCAAATATCCGGTGTGAATATGAACCGTGCTGAAAAACGTCGTCTTGAAAAACAAGCCCAAACCTCAACTGCGCGTGCGCCAAAAAAGCGCAAAGCCGGGAATGCAGGTGTGTATAGGACCATTGGAGATCCTAAGCAGCTGATGGCAATGCTACAAAAAGCACACGAGCTGTATGCAGCCGGTGACTCTGAGCAGGCAAAGCTGCAATACCTATCGATTTTGCGTATCGACAAAAAGTTTCCTGATGCAAATAACTCACTAGGTATATTGGATGTTGAGGCGGGTAAACACGAACTTGCAGAACGCTGGTTTGGAAAAGCCATTGAAGCAGAACCAACCCGACCAACGTTTCATAACAATCGAGGCTTGGCACTTCTTGAGATAAATAGAAGTACTATGGCCATTGACTGCTTTAAAGCTTGTTTGGAAGTTGACCCTGATTTTGTACCGGCGATGGTGAATCTTGGACGGGCATACAATAAAACTGCTAAATATGAAGAATCCCCCCCCTTACTCAAAAAAGCGATCTCATTGAGTCCCGATTTTTTGGATGCATATGTTGAGCTTGCGACAGCGGAGGGGGAATTGGGAAACATAGAGGCCGCAGTCAATGCGCTGGACGAGGCGCTTAAGACGCGGCCAACCAGCCTTCGCTTACTAAATCTTAAGGCAGCCCTTCTGACTACATTTGGTAAACTAGAACAAGCAGAAAGCATCCACCGAGAAATTCTAGGGCACATGCCTAACAATATTCAATCCTACACAGCGATCGCTCGCACGAAGAAGTTTAAAACTTACGACGACGACATTCGTAATATGGAACGTCTATACAAGACGATACCAGATATAAATTACACCGATGTTTTGGATGGAAAAGACGAAAATTTAGATCAACTAGACCCAAAGATGAACCTCGCCATGGCACTGGCAAAGGCATTTGAGGCGATAGAGGAATACGAAAAATCTTTTTACTTCTACAAAGAAGGGAACCGTTTAAGACGGAGAAAATATGCTTACAATCAATCAGATGATTTTCGACAGTTTGATTTACGTTGCGAGTTATTTACGCCGGCAATTTTAGCCCAGTATAGCGGGACAGGGTTTGCAGATAAGACACCTATTTTTATTGTTGCTATGCCTCGATCTGGAACAACTCTTTTAGAGCAGGTATTTCACGCTCATAAAGATGTTTTTGGAGCAGGGGAACTTGGCTTTATGCCGCAACTCGTTCGCGAAAACTTCAAGGATATGGAAACATTCCAAAAAAAGCTCGAAACAGGTAAAGTAACCGAACAGACATTTAGAGATATAGGCGCAGCATATATCAAAAAAATCCGCGAAATTGATACAGATAGCCCCTTTATAACCGATAAAATGCCCCACAATTTTTTACAGGTTGGTTTTATCAGACTTGCCTTACCCAACGCCAAAATCATTCATAGTCTTCGCAACCCAGTAGACAATGCCTTTGCAATTTTCAAACAAATCTTCGGAAATGATGGCCATCCGTATGCCTACGATCTCGTTGAACTTGGACAATACCACAACAAGTATCGAGAACTTATGGCACATTGGGATGAGGTATTTCCTGGTGATATATTTGAGTGTCGCTATGAGGACATGGTCGCAGATCTTGAGAGCCAAACACGCAAAGTGTTGGATTTTTGTGGGTTGGATTGGGATCCGAACACACTAAACTTCCATAAAGCAGAACGCGCTATTCGCACCGCAAGTGTGACGCAAGTTCGGCAGCCCATTTACAAGGGTTCTGTCGAGAAGTGGCGTAAGTATGAAACGCAGTTGCAGCCGCTTATTCGTGTGCTTGAAAAAGGCCTGCCGTTTTAGCGGCAAGCCTTTTGGCTAGGCTGAAGCCAACAATGATGCATTTCCGCCCGCTGCTGTCGTATCAATACACACATGGCGTTCCAGTTGGCACTGCGTGAAGTCCGAGCTTGTTATAAATGTCAAGAGCGGACCATCACGATCTGCCAGCGCCATTCTCATTTGGCGCAAATTATCTGTATCGGCCCAGGAAACAACCACATCTATTCCTGACAACTGGCTCAGATAGTGCTGCTCCAGAACTCCATCTAGAGCTCCTTCTCCCGATAGCCCAGGAGCTATTGCAAGGGTTGCGCACCCCAATTCAGATGCTATTCGCGCTTGCTCCAAAGCCGCTTCGGCACCTGGACCAAGACAAAGCACAATGCCCCGACCGTAGTGGCTGAGGCGATTGGATTCCCCAGTTGGTCCCTGCATTTCACGGGTGCCACAGAGCCTTTGCTCAAAGACAGTTCTGCCAACAGCATCTTGTATGAGATCCAAGGACAGAACATTCCCGTGAACACCTTCCACTGTTCGGGGCCCGTCCGGCGTCTTGGCAAACCTTTGAACATAGTGTGGTCCACCGGCTTTCGGCCCGGTTCCCGATAATCCCTCACCGCCAAATGGTTGTGAGGCCACAACCGCACCAATTTGATTACGATTGATGTAAATGTTGCCGCACTTCACATTGTCCACAATGGTCTGAACACGGTCATCGATGCGGGTGTGCAGTCCAAACGTAAGGCCGAACCCGTTTTGATTTATGGTGTCTACGACCTCGATCAGTTCATCAGCTTCAAAAGTCGCAACATGAAGAACAGGGCCAAATACCTCGTCTACGATGTCGTCAATACCAGAAACGCGAATGAGCGCAGGCCCAACGAAAGTTCCAACAGTTGGGCATCTCAACTGGAAAATTAGACGCCCGTCTTGCTCTGCAAGAGAAATATGTTCGTCAATTTTCGCCTTTGCATCGGCATCAATCACGGGGCCGATGTCGGTGGAAATATCTGACGGGTTTCCCACCACCAAAGCCTCCATTGCTCCCTGAAGCATTTTCAAAAGTTTGGGCGCGATATCTTCTTGTATATATAGCACACGCAAAGCTGAGCAGCGCTGACCTGCGCTTTGAAACGCAGATGCCACAATATCGCGAACGGCCTGCTCGGGCAGCGCAGAGCTGTCCACAATCATCGCGTTGATACCACCGGTCTCTGCAATGAGCGGCGCTGCAGGATCCGCATGTTTAGCCATAGCGCGGTCAATCAGTTTTGCTGTCGGGGTGGAACCCGTAAAACAGACACCTGATACACGTGGGTCCGAAACCAACGCATTGCCAACGCGCGCTCCCGACCCTGTGAGTAATTGCAAAACATTCTTTGGTATGCCCGCTTCGTGCAACAGTTTTACAGCGAAGGCTGCAATTAACGGCGTTTGCTCAGCAGGTTTTGCCAAAACCGCATTTCCAGCGGCTAACGCGGCAGCAATTTGGCCAGTGAATATAGCAAGCGGAAAATTCCATGG
>JBGCFS010000122.1:0-5850 GCA_045107035.1 Hyphomicrobiales bacterium | reverse complement strand
GCGCCAAAAGACACATTTGCAAAGAAAACAACGAACAAAACGAGCGAAGAGATAAGGGAAAACCTTGCGTTCGATACCATGTAGTCCTCACCTTTCGAAATGCAGTTTTGGATTCTGTATCAATTTTTGTAAGCGCTTACAAAATTAAATGCAAGCGCTTACAAAAATTGAGCATGAGAGACGCAACATTTTTACTTATCTATCGCCTTGAATTCAGGATTAGGATATGAAGGGATATGATGTTGAAACATGCCCCTACCCTTGATGACGTTGCAAAACACGCGAACGTTTCAACGGCCACCGTTTCCAGGTGCATAAACACACCGGCTCAAGTCCGTGAACCAACGCGGGCACGCGTGCAGGCTGCGATATCAGAATTGGGGTATACGCCTCATTTTGGCGGCATGGCACTAGCATCCAATAGGACCAACACAATCGGCGCGGTTATTCCAACAATGGAAAACGCCATTTTTGCCCGTGGCCTACAGGTTTTACAGGAAGAACTATCTGCAGCCGGTGTAACATTGTTGGTTGCCACTTCGTTGTATGACTCAGAACAAGAGGCACACCAAATTCGTGCTCTTGTTGCCCGTGGCGTAGACGGAATTGTACTCATCGGAGATGCACGGTCTGATGAGATTTATGAGTTTTTGAGAAACCGCAAAATTCCTTTTGTATTAATGTGGACCCACGATACAGACCTCCAACACTGCTATGTCGGTTTTGATAATAAGCTTGCTGCTGAAAGCATCGCCCATCATGTGATCAGGCTCGGACATCGAAAAATTGGTATGATATCCGGCATCACAAAAGACAATGACCGCGCTCATGCTCGTGTTCAGGGCGTAAAAGATGTTCTGGCGCATAATGGTATTCCACTAGAACCACCGAACTTAGTTGAAGTCCCCTATTCCCTTGAAGATGGTCGATTGGCGACGTTGGAGCTTTTAAGAAGGCAACCCCGACCCACAGCTATTTTCTTCGGCAATGATGTACAGGCCGCTGGAGCACTTAAGGCGGCAAAACAGCTGAAGTTGGATGTTCCCAATGATGTCTCGATAATTGGATTCGATGATATTGATCTTGCAAGTGCTGTTGAGCCAGCACTGACGACGGTGCACGTTCCACATCGCAGAATGGGCCGGGAAGCGGCTCATATTATCTTACAGATGGCCAGAGAAAAGTCAGCTGGCGAAAGTGTATTGCTTAAGACAAATATTGTTGAACGAGCATCATTGGCCAAATGTAAATTTGCAGACTGATCTAGCTAAATTCTTGACCAGACCATTGCGCAGCGGGGACTTACATGCCATCGAATGTTCGATAGCGCGCGTCATGCTTTTCCGCTGCGCAGCCGGCTAAGTGTGACAGGTGTTACACCGAGGAATGATGCTATTATGTAGTGACCGTAAAGCTCCTCATGGCGCGGGTAGTTTTCACGAAACCACGCCAACCGATCAGCTCCGCCCAGAGCGGCCAAACACCATTCACGGCCAGCCTTACGCGCCAGTTCTTGCTGTAGAATGCCGTTGGCCCATTCACGAATGGGTTCCGACGCCAACATAAGCTGCGTCAACGCGCCGCTATCCATCTGCGCAACCAATGCATCTGCAGTTACGTCCAATGTAACCAGTGAGACACCGTGTCTGGTTCTTGCGACATTTGGTGTAACCACGCATGGACCGGTGTGAAAGCCAACGCAAACGGCGCGTCCCGCTGGGTCAGTTATCTGGCTGGCGACGCTTCCATTGAGAATAATGTGCTCCAAAGCTTCTGGTGCACCCTGCGTAGCAATACGCCCACCCTTTACAACATGTTTTACGCGCCATGCATCGGTCAGCAACTTTGCTGCTGCCCGTTCCAAAGCGTTCGACGAACCGGTCAGAAAGGTGAAAAGGTCCAATACTGAATTCCTTATCAAATGATAATGCCGTTTTGGCTCGCGTTCAGTACGACGGCCATAACAGCAAGGAATATGACCAATGACAAATACGATATCAACCAGACGTTTTGGACTGCATGCGGCTCTCTTCGGTTTAGCCGCCACAGGAATTTATTTTCTGATGATCTTTATGACACTGGCACACATCGAGGTAGTATCTGGTGTTCTCCCTTTTGACATGCGCCCCGGAGGATATTCGCTCGCTCAGGCACAGGAACTGCTAAATGGTCTTGGCGCAGCAGGACGGCGCTTTTATCTTACCCGACAAATACCACTGGATCTCGCATACCCTGCGCTCATGGCGCTAACTTTAGTATCATTGCTCAAGTGGCTTGGATCACGAGGTGCCAATTACAGGCTTGCGAAGTTGGGAATCTGGCTTTCATTTGCGGCAGCCATAGCAGATTATTCGGAAAATGCTGGCATCTGCATGATGATCCTTAGTTGGCCAGATCTATCTGAAAGCTTGGTTCTGGCGGCGAGCGCTGCCTCCATTGTGAAAGCAGGCTTGACGACAGCGGCCTTCTCTATCGTCCTGCTGTGCTTCGGATTCTCAGCGTTTAAGAAGATGCGCAGGCGGCCATGATCGGTTTGGTATTTGGGCTTATGAAAACAGCCCAATCCGCCATGATCAACTTGGAACTTGCCACATCGAGAAATCTTTCTCGCTGATCTAGTTACTGGCTTGCTCAGCTAAAAACGAAATAATGCTCTCTGAGATAGACAAATGCGCACCCAATCGCGCTTCAACGGATGGACCACACAACGAGGGATCACCTCCATCCTCGGCAAGTATTTGTGGGCCTGCTGGTGTACAAACCTGAAATCCATCTGATAATTTTACGTTTGGAAGTAAGTGAACCGCGGCATTCGCCGAAATGTCGCTAGACAACCCATTTTCGTTTCCCAGAAGAATAATCTGGATCGGCGGCCCAATTGTCGACAAACCTTCCGAAATTGCTTGGATAAACTCCGGTGCAATCGCGACGATTGAACCAATACGCGGGTCTCTTCGAGGTATTTCAAGCTCTAAAACATCAACGGAATCCAACGACACACTTTGAGCTCCATACCAACTGCAATCAGGGCTAACATCAACCGTGTCACAAGATTTGGTAAAGGATTGGGTGTCCAACGTCCCCCCAGCCACCATCAGTGCTGCGGTTCCCCCCAAGGCAAACCCTACAACTGAAATTCTTTTTTTATCAATGTGTTGTGACCAATCAGGATCATTGAACACCGTGTCCAACGCGCGCGCCAAATCATCGGGCCTTTTCCAAATTTCATTTACAGCTTCAGCAGCAGAGTTTGGCCTCGGACCATTGACCTCAACAACAATGTAGCCAGAGAGCGCCAAAGCAACGCTAAGCCATGCACCGGAATCTCGAGCAGATCGCAGCCCTCCATGAGACATCAAGACCAGAGGAAATTTTTGATCAACCACAGAGGCATCACGGACTGCAGATTCTCCAGAAAATACCGCGTTTCCGCCGATTGATTCAACTGTACCACCGATGCCGGAATACCAAATTGATAATTGCAATGGACGGCCTGCTTCGTTTCCCGCCACTTCGATAGTGGTGACGCCAAGCGATGGATTGGCGAATGAAGGTGACGAAAGTGAAATAAACAGCAGCAGACATAGGGCAAATTTCATGGGCATGCTTTCTAAATGATTTGCCGCCACAACAAGAAATATTGGGCTTAATGGATTGCTCATATAGGAGTTGAAACTCCAACAGGTAAGTCTGATGCTCGGTCATTCGGTAGTTTTAAATCGGCCCTTTTAAAAACAGTTTTCTCGGGCTTTTTAGATGGTCTTGCCGCACCTAGACTTCAAAGCCTGCACACGACACCCAACAATCCGCCCGTTTAGGGATTTGGCAACAAGATTGTAGATGCCATTTGAACGTAAAACATCGATTTTGATCTCGCTCGTTTCAAATTCCCTGAAAGACGTTGACCACTTGAACATTCAGTTCACATCCAGGCGCGCTCCGCTATTGTGAAAGCGGGGGCTCGACATATCGGCCCATGTCTATGAACTAAAACCCATTAAGATAAGAGGTCCGCCAGACGAGACCCATATCGTTTGACTAAGGTGCCGTGGTTCCTGATTGCTGCGCCTTCCGGCATTAAAGGAGTACAGAAAGATGGAGCGCACAGCGATTGTTACCGGTGCCAGTTCAGGCATCGGACTTGCCCTCGTTAGCGAACTGATTGACCGTGGTTGGAATGTGGCCGCGGTCTCGAGAGATACCGATAAACTTGCCAAGGCGACTGAGAAGCTGGGACCAAATGTTAGAGTATGTCCCGCGGACATATCAGATAGAAAATCCGTCGATGCCATGATGAGCAAGGTCACTGAGGAATTTGGGGGATTGGATTTGCTTGTGGCAAATGCCGGGCTCTTTTCAAATGTTGATTTCGTCGATGTTGAACCCGCTACAATCGAGTCCGTCATCGGAGTTAACCTGATCGGAGCAATGCATTGTGCGCAGGCAGCTATCCCATTGATGAAGCGTCAAAAATCAGGCGACATTCATTTTATCGGATCAATTGCGGGGGTAACATCCCTGCCAAACGAGGCCGTATATTCGCCCGCAAAATTCGGACTGCGATCCTTTGCCCACATACTCCGACGTCAATTGCGAAATGACGGAATTCGAGTTGCATTAATAAGCCCTGGCACAGTCGCAACACCGCTCTGGGGAGAATGGGACCCCGATGATGTTGCATCCAAGGTGGACGCAGGAGAGATCCTAACTGCAGAAGACATTGCAGCAGCTAGCCTCTTTATTCTCGATCAACCACGCCATGTCGCTATTCGCGACCTCGTAATTCTTCCCAGTAATCAGGATGTCTAACACATATCGGAGCTTCACCCGGCTGGACAAACGTTCACTCGAAATGCAGAGCTATACTCTCACGTTGCAAAACTGAAGGTTTTTGCAACGGATTTTTGCGGGCGGTGATTTCAATAGGTTAGGTGTCGCATAATGTTGTCGCAAATTAGTTTGCGAATGAAACCTCAAGGGATACGAACGCTATATGAAATCAATAACAAACACCGTTTCGAGCGCAGATGGGCATTCTGCGTGAGCGGGCAGCCTCAACGTCTTTGACAATTTCAGCCAGAGCCTGATCGCTGGCGGCTGCCTGTCGAGCGGCTGCAAAAGCATCGTCGCGCGAAGTTAGTTCCGCGCCAGGTTCGGCATTTGCACCGTCCAGCGTTGATCGAAGGCGAATAGCAGCAAGAATCAATAGTGCATCATTGCGCGCTTTGCCAATGGCAATCAATTTTTCAGACAAAACAATCTGATCCATCATCGCAGTGGTTGGTGCCTCCTGCGCCGCAGCAGGAGCTATAAACAAAACGGACAACGCAGCAGCCAATATTATATTTTTCAAAGTTTATTCTCCAATTATCTAGACTAGAAGTGCAAAACCTAGCGGACGTACTAGATTTCCTCAAGTGGTGTTTAACCGTGTGATATAGCGATAGGGAATTAAATTCCCTGGCCGAAACTTCCCGGATCAAAGTTACTCACCCGGCGGCCATGATAGGGGTCGAGTCCAGTAGGGGGCTAGCTGTCGCAAAAAGATAGGCGAAATTCCGCTTAGAGCCCAGAGTGCTTGATGCTGCAGTAGCCATCAATGTCTGCTTGCATTGCCGCATTCACTGTTAGGCCTGCCAATCAGTAGACTCTTTCCTACTTTCCGAATGCAAGTCGAGGAATTTGAGCAGCCTCTGAAAGCGGAAACCATTTCTTGAACCTGCGGCAAACGACGCTGTCGCCAAGAACTGTAATCCGCTCGTTCGACATCGCTTCTGAAAGCGATACGTCGCCCATCCAAATGCCTACGAGTTCGTGCGAGGTGGTGGAAATATAGGCTGACACGTCCTT
>JBGCFS010000121.1:0-49662 GCA_045107035.1 Hyphomicrobiales bacterium | reverse complement strand
CGGGGTTTCAATTAATGTTGGGAATGCTGACGATGGTTCTGCTTTCCATACAAAGCCCAACGCAACTGTTGATTTGAACACGGCACTTTCCAGCAGTGGTTACAACATAATTGTTGTCAAGGCTGATAAAACACCGGTGATATTCATCGATCACATAGTTGATAGCGCAGTTTCCGCCACTGCAGCTTGCCGACACTCCATTACTGTCGAAGCTGGTGCGAATGCTACTTTGGTCGAGCGTTTTTCTGGCCCTGAAGGTGTAGCATATCTTGTCAGCGGTGGCTTGTCAGCGTTTGTTAAAGATGATGCTACGTTTACTCACGTGCGTGTTGTTAATGAAGGCGCGCTGTCTTCACATCTTGGTGCTATCGGTGCCCGTGTAGGTAGCAACGCGACATATGAGCCCTTTATCATGACGATCGGCTCTCATCTTGTTCGCACAGATATGCATGTGACATTTGAGGGAGAGCACTCTCACTGCGGAATTCGCGGCGCGACAATGATCAAAGGCAGGGAACACACTGATATGACCCTTGAGGTCGATCATGCTGCTCCAAACTGCACGAGTATTGAGCAATTTAAATCTGTCATCGATGGAAACGCGAAGGCCGTTTTCCAAGGCAAGATTATGGTCAAACAGATCGCCCAGAAAACAGATGCCAAGATGATGAGCCAAGGCTTGTTGTTATCTGAAGACGGCGAGTTTTTGAATAAGCCAGAGCTCGAAATCTTCGCTGATGATGTCATTTGCGGCCACGGAGCAACATGTGGCGACATTGACGATGAGCTGCTGTTCTATCTGCTGTCGCGTGGCATTCCACGTCCTGTTGCAGAAACTATGATGGTACAAGCATTTGTTTCAGAAGCCATCGAAGATACAGAACAACCGGAGATCATTGAAGCTTTAGAAGCAAAGGTTGCACAATGGTTGGCTGCGCGTTAAGCGGAGAAGAAAGGCCCATGAAAATGGATACCATGACACCCGACAAAACAAGCGCCTATGATGTGATGAAAATTCGTCAGGATTTTCCGATTCTAGCGCGTGAAGTTTATGGCAAGCCTCTGGTATATTTGGACAATGGGGCATCAGCGCAAAAACCAACTCCAATGTTGGAAGCAGTGCAGAGTGCCTATGCTGATACATATTCCAATGTACATCGTGGACTTCATTTCTTATCGAACTCTTCAACAGATTTGTATGAAGCTGCGCGCGAGACAGTGCGTGGTTTTTTGAATGCACCATCCATCGATAATGTTGTTTTTACGCGTTCCACTACAGAAGCAATCAATTTGGTTGCTCAATCCTTTGGTGGTCTTAATATTGGTGAAGGTGACGAGATTGTTCTTTCAATTTTTGAACACCATTCCAATATTGTACCCTGGCACTTTCACCGCGAACACAAAGGCGCTGTAATTAAGTGGGCGCCTTATCGAGAAGACGATACCTTTGATCTGGATGCTTTTGAAGAGCTTCTGACTGATCGCACGAAAATCGTTGCATTGACCCAGATGTCGAATGTGACGGGCACAATTCTTCCGATCAAAGAAATTTGTCGAATTGCCCATGAGCGTGGTATTCCGGTTCTTGTTGATGGCAGCCAATCTGCGGTTCACCAGGCAGTTGATGTGCAAGACTTGGATTGCGATTTTTTCGTGATGACTGGACACAAATTATACGGTCCCTCCGGTATTGGTGTGCTCTTTGGAAAGACTGATCGGTTAGAAGCGCTGCCGCCATACATGGGCGGTGGGGAAATGATACTGGATGTGATGGAAGACACCGTAACATACGCTCCGCCGCCGCATAGGTTCGAAGCAGGAACTCCTCCAATTGTTCAGGCTATTGGGTTAGGCGCCTCGCTTACCTATATGCGAGATATAGGATTAGATGCGATTGCTGCTCATGAGGCTGATTTGCGCGACTATGCCGGGCAACGGTTGGGCGAAATGAATTCGGTTAAGGTGTTTGGCAATGCGCCAGGTAAGGGCGCGATATTCTCGTTTGAAGTTGAGGGAGCTCATGCGCACGATGTTGCAACTGTGCTTGATCGTGAAGGCGTTGCTGTTAGAGCTGGAACACATTGTGCTATGCCTTTACTCGCGCGTTATGGAGTAACTGCGACATGCCGAGCATCATTTGGTATGTACAACACACGCGATGAAGTCGATAAGCTTGTGAGCGCAATTTCAAAGGCCCAAAGTTTCTTCGCTTGAGGGAAGTCTTTGGAAAACTGGATGATAGACAAGGTGATGTCATGAGTGACGAAATGGGTAAGTATCTTCCAGAGGATCATCCTCTTCATGTGCCGGAGGCAAAGCCAGCACCTGAAATGCAATTGGCTGAAGACGATGGAAGTGGCCAACCTCAGTTGGATACAAAGGAAGGTACAAGCCTCTCAGAAGAAGAGCAGCAACGCCTTACTGATGGGATCGTTGCGGCGCTTAAGACTGTTTATGATCCTGAAATTCCAACAGATATTTATGAACTTGGCTTGATCTACAAAGTTGATCTGACTGATGATCGTGATTTGGACGTTGATATGACGCTTACAGCACCTGGTTGTCCGGTTGCTGGTGAAATGCCAATATGGGTAGAAAATGCGCTTCTGTCCGTGCCTGGGGTTGGCCAGGTGACTGTCAATATGGTGTTTGATCCACCGTGGACCCCAGAGCGCATGTCCGAAGAAGCCAAAGTGGCTCTTAACTGGTTCTAAGGAGCTATTGCATGGGTGCTTTTCAAGTTCTGACACTAACTGACGCTGCAGCTGCGCGTGTGCGCGATATTATGGCTGACTCTGAAGATGCTGCGGGCATTCGCATTGGCATTAGAAAGGGCGGCTGTGCGGGTATGGAATACACCATTGATTTGGTGAACGAGCCTGATCCCAAAGACGATAAAGTAGAGGCAGATGGCGCAACCGTGTTTGTTGATCCTGGTGCAGTTTTGTTTTTGCTTGGGACTCAGATGGACTTTGAAGTGACAAAGCTTCGCTCGGGGTTCGTCTTTAACAACCCAAATCAAACTTCCGCGTGCGGTTGCGGAGAATCTGTCGAGTTGCAAGCAGCCGACCCGACGGCCTTAACAAACGCATAAGTGAGCATTGTCAGTTGAGTTTCTATCAGTCGCTTAAAGATGCGTGCAAGCTTGATTGGCGTTCCTATACTCAACATGAATTTGTTCGAAAGATGGGCGAGGGAACGCTTCCAAGGCGGGCGTTCCAGACCTACCTCGTCCAAGACTACCTATTTCTCATTCAATTTGCGCGTGCTCACGCTTTAGCCGTATACAAATCTACAAACTTGAGGGATATGCGAGCTGCAGCTGCCGGTGTCTCTGCCATTTTGGACGTGGAGATGGAGCTGCATGTAAGGCTATGCACAGCATGGGGGCTTACGCGTGGAGATCTGGAAAATACCCTTGAGTCACCCCAGACAATTGCTTACACACGTTTTGTGCTTGAAGCTGGACACGCTGGTGATGTTCTGGATCTAAATGTGGCACTGGCGCCTTGCATGCTGGGTTACGCAGAAATCGCTGACTGGTTGATCGAGACCTTCGGTATCCCCTCGGTCGACCATCCGTATCACGCGTGGATCATGGAGTATGCTGGCGCTGCCTATCAGGATGTTGCGAGGGAAACGCAAGCTACTCTTCAGAAACAAGCCGACGATTTGGTGACAGAAGCACGGCTACCGCGCCTTGAAAAGCTATTTGCTCAAGCAACACGCCTTGAAGCAGATTTTTGGCAAATGGGTTTGGATAGCTAGTAAGTGCTTGGCGCTGTGTTATCCGTGCGAATGCAATTTGGGATTTTTACTTACCAGAAAGATAGAGTAAATTCCTTAGAGGAAAACTTTGGAAGTTAGGAAACCATTCGCTCAGCGTCGAAATCACTTTTTTCAGACATGACCCGGTTACGGCCAGCGTGTTTTGCAGAATATAAGGCCTCATCGGCGCGCTCGATAAGGGTGATTGCTGTGTCATCCTTATGCAAACGAGCGACACCCGCGGACAGAGTAACACTACCCAACTGTTCTCCGGTAGAACGTTTTAAAAGCTTTCTGTCCTTTACGGCTTCGCGAATCTGATCTGCTTGCATAACAGCTTCGTCAAGCGACACGTCAGGGAGAATGACCGCAAATTCTTCACCGCCGTATCGTGTGGCAATATCTACGGCATTGATTGTGTTTTTGATTGTCATGCCAACAAGACGCAATACCTGATCACCTGTTTGGTGACCCCAAGTATCGTTGAACTTTTTGAAGTGATCAATGTCGATCATGACCAAACAGAACGACGTTGCGATGCCGGAACTTGCCTGGACTTTTCTAGCAATGGTTTGATCGAAAAGACGACGATTGCCAAGCCCCGTCAACTCGTCTGTCAGGTTCTCAAAGCGCGCTGCTTCTAGGTTGTCCTTCAACTCAGCCACTTGCGCCTGTGACGCCTTAAGTTGTTCTTCCATTGCCTTGTTTGATGCTCGAACGAAAGATGTTGCCTTAACAATTTCATGCACGACGCCTTTTACGGCTTCAGCATTTTTAGCAGCGCCCAAATCTTTGGAAAGTCCGGACAATGTTTGCGAATAATCGTCATTGACTTCAAGGCTGTTATCAATGCTGCCAAGCATGGCTTCGATCTGTTCGCCAAAATCAGTACCAAACTGGTCTAACTTGTCTCCAAGTCGGAAAGGCGAAAGGAATGTGTCGTAGAGGTAGGTTGTTTCTTCCATTGTGACTTTGCCGCGGCTGCGCAAAATCTCATTGACTGCAGAATTCAGCTTTTGATCGAAGCCTGCTGAATACGTATACCAAAGCTCGTAGTGCCGCGGAAAAGCTGGCACTTCGCAACGTTTGATTTGTTTGATTGCAGCTTCCCCGTGGACCAGGGTGCGCCGGAAATCGTCGTGTTCAGCCATAGTTCTAACTATCCAACCTCGAAACGTACCAGTAATTCTTAGGTGTATACGCTTAAAGGCTGGTTAATTTGTTAGGCTGATTTTATTACTGATTGTTACGTTAAGCTAATTGATAGTTACGGAACGTAACAAGAATGCAGGCACATGATCTGCTTCTGCGAATGGTACATTATCATTAGCTGTCTGCTTGCGCCTGTTCGAATCGCGAGAGCGTTGTGGCTTTTCATTTTGAGCAATCGAAGCAGGTTTTTCGGCACGATCACCAGTCGCATTTGTCATATTTGTCTCACTGTTTGCCTTGTCTTGATCAACAGCTCCACTCTTGCGAGGGCGGCGATTACCACGAGTGCTCTTCGATCTGCCTTTTGGAGCCTTTGCATCAGCTTCAGCTTTCGCTTTTGGCTTTTTAGCGGCCGCTGGTGCTTCAGATTTTGCCGGCACAATGGCTTGTGATTCCAAGGCCTTGCCGATCAATTTTTCAATAGCGTCCAAATACTTCTGATCTGCTTTTGATACGAGCGTGTATGCAGTACCAGTTCTGCCTGCACGGCCTGTACGGCCAATACGGTGGACATAATCTTCAGCGTGCGTTGGTATATCGTAGTTGAATACATGACTGACTTCTGGAATATCCAATCCTCGAGCAGCTACGTCACTTGCAACCAATAATGTTGTGCTTAGATCCTTGAATGAGGCCAGCATTTTCATGCGGGCGTGTTGATCCATATCACCGTGGAGCGCACCTGCATTGTATCCATGCCGTTCTAGCGAGCGGGCAACGGTAGCCACATCACGTTTACGGTTACAGAATATAATTGCATTCTGCAGATCCTTAGAACTATCGATCAGGCTGCGAAGGGTTTCACGTTTTTCGTTTGGTTTACTGCCGCATGGCACCGCGTTTTGTGTAACTGTCAATGCCGTAGATGAACGCGCTGCAACTTCAACTTTCGCAGGGTTATGCAAAAACTGATCAGCAAGTTTCTGAATTTCTTTTGGCATGGTTGCGGAGAAAAATAGTGTCTGGCGTGTAAAAGGAATTAGTTTGCAGATGCGCTCAATATCGGGAATGAAACCCATATCTAGCATACGGTCTGCTTCATCAATTACCAGAATGTCGACGCCAGTTAGTAGAAGTTTGCCGCGCTCAAAGTGGTCCAATAGACGGCCTGGTGTCGCTATTAATACATCCGCGCCACGCATCAGCTTTTTTTCCTGCTCATCAAATGATACACCACCAATCAACAGGGCGACGTTCAATTTATGACCAGATCCATAGGTATTAAAGTTTTCCTCGACCTGTGCTGCCAACTCCCGGGTAGGCTCTAGAATGAGAGTCCTGGGCATGCGAGCGCGGGCACGGCCTTTTTCCAAAAGCGTTAGCATTGGCAAGGTGAAACTGGCTGTTTTGCCAGTTCCTGTCTGTGCAGTTCCCAGGACGTCACGTTTCTGTAAAACATGAGGGATTGCGCCAGCCTGAATCGGCGTCGGCTCTGTGTAGCCAACTCGTTCTACTGCGGCGAGGACTTTAGGACTCAGACCTAGTTCGTCAAATGTCATTTGGGGCTTTTCAGAGATGGGTTTTGAACCAATCAGTTGCGGCGCAAAAAGCGCGCTGTTTATTTCCTGAAGGCAACATAAGCAAACAATGCGATATGTCAACAAATCTGTGAAGTATCAATTACTTGCAGCCACGCTAAACGTATAGTCTTTTCGACCTGTCAAAAATAATTCATATCCATATGGTAAATTCGGATCTCCTTTTGTTTCTGTTTCTAAAAAGACATTCAACTGCCCTTCAAGATCAGAATGAGAAGATACATCGATGATTTTTTGCTTCAGCTTTGCAACTTCAACAATTTCCATCGTAAAGGGTGCTTTGCTTTTGCTGGAACTACCTGATGGTACCCATTGAATGAAAAGCTGTTGTTTGTTTTTCTCTTTTTCCATCAAAACAACGCGATGGGTGCCGCCACTGCCATCTGATGTCCACTCACCGGCAGAGTCGACGAAGCGAATAGATGATGATGAATTTTTAATAGCGGCTTCAATACTTTGCGCTGCTGCTTTGTTGCCGTCCTGAGCGGTTGCGATGGTTGGCATTGCTATGCTTGAGCACAGCAAAAATATGTTTAAAAATCTCATGCGAATACCGTTATATTACAAGTTCTTGATGGGTATATGGGAATTTGGGGTCAGATGTCTAGATCACTTGCGAATTCTGCGTTTTCCTGAATAAAGGTGAAACGTGCTTCAGGTTTGTTTCCCATCAGTTGTTCAACGGATGCCTTGGTTTGTTCGACTTCAGATTCATTTATTCTAACCTTCAGCATCGTGCGAGTTTTTGGGTTCATCGTGGTCTCTTTTAGCT
This sequence comes from Hyphomicrobiales bacterium, assembly GCA_045107035.1. Lineage (GTDB taxonomy): Bacteria > Pseudomonadota > Alphaproteobacteria > Rhizobiales. The sequence goes on along the minus strand of JBGCFS010000121.1, from coordinate 42,372 downwards.
GAGCAGGCATCATTTCACCGAGCCCCTTAAAGCGACCAATGTCGATCTTTCCTTTGCCTGTAAATTCAGAAGCCATCAATTCGTCTTTATGCACATCGTCGCGGGCGTACATAGTCTTTCCACCTTGGCTAATGCGGTAAAGCGGCGGGACAGCCAGATATAGGTGACCATCTTCAATCAATTCAGGCATTTCACGATAGAAGAACGTTATGAGCAGGGCAGCAATGTGCGCACCATCGACATCGGCATCGGTCATGATCACAATTTTGTCATAACGCAGGTCACTTGACCGGTAGTTGCTGCGAAGTCCGGCACCTAATGCTTGCCCCAAATCAGAAAGCTGTTGATTGGCAGCTAGTTTTTCGCGCCCGGCATTAGCAACATTGAGGATTTTGCCCCTGAGCGGAAGAACCGCTTGGTTCTTACGATTTCTGGCTTGCTTTGCTGAGCCACCCGCGGAGTCACCCTCTACAATAAATAGTTCGGAACCTGAAGCAGCACTACCAGAACAATCTGCCAGTTTGCCGGGGAGGCGCAATTTGCGTGTAGCACTCTTACGATTAATTTCTTTTTCTTGGCGGCGCCGCAGGCGTTCTTCAGCGCGGTCAACAACCCATTCCAAGAGTTTCGATGCCTGTGAAGGCGAGCCGGTCAACCAGTGATCAAAAGCATCGCGAATGGCGTTTTCTACAATTCTCGTTGCTTCGGAAGTGGCCAATTTATCTTTTGTCTGGCCAACAAATTCGGGTTCGCGAACAAATACGGAAAGCATTGCAGCTGAGGATGTCATCACATCATCTGCTGTAATAACCGAGGCGCGTTTGTTGCCCACCAATTCTCCATACGCTTTTAAGCCGCGTAGTAGTGCCGTACGCAGGCCACTTTCATGGGTGCCGCCATCAGCAGTTGGAACTGTGTTACAATATGATTGCACAAATCCGTCACCGGCAAACCAGCTAAGTGCCCATTCAACAGATCCATGCCCACCGCGACGACCGGCCTGTCCGGAGAATATTTCATCGGTTACACGGTGCTTAGCGTCCATTTGATCTTCGAGATAATCTTTAAGGCCACCCGGAAAATGGTAAACACCCTCTAGTGGCGTGGCATCTTTTTCGCCAATGAGTGAAGGATCGCAGCGCCAGCGAATTTCAACGCCGCCAAAAAGATACGCTTTAGCGCGCGCCATTTTAAATACAATTGCAGGCTTGAAGCGAGCTGATGGTCCAAAAATTTCAGCATCAGGGTGAAACGTTATTTTGGTTCCACGTCGGTTTTGCGTGTCACCTAAATCTTCAAGTCCACTTGTTGCCAAGCCACGGGAAAATGTTTGGCGATAGAGCTTTCGATTTCGTGCGACCTGTACTTCAAGCACATCTGATAGCGCGTTTACTACAGAAATGCCCACGCCATGAAGGCCGCCTGAAGTCTCATAAACCTTGGAATCAAACTTACCACCGGCATGCAAAGTGGTCATGATGACCTCCAGCGCTGAACGGTCTTTGAATTTTGGATGAGGATCGACAGGGATTCCGCGCCCATTGTCTGTGACGCTTATAGAACCGTCTTCATTGCAGCTTACTTCTATCCAGTTGGCATGGCCTGCAATAGCCTCATCCATAGAGTTATCAATGACTTCGGCAAAAAGGTGATGTAGAGCCTTTTCGTCCGTACCACCAATATACATGCCAGGTCGTTTGCGAACCGGCTCCAGTCCTTCCAGAACTTCGATATCAGCCGCTGTATAAGCATCTGGGTCTTCAAAATTGCCCTGAGTCTTTGCCTTGCTAGAAGGTTTTTTAGCTGCGGCCATTTCAGGCTTTGGGGCAGGTGGGGGCGTGTTGCCCCCAAAAAGGTCCTCGGCATTGCTCATTGTCCGTGCATATCCCACGATGATTCGGTCGATTGACTATAGACAAAGATAGAACAAAAAAGGGCTGTGGCTTTGACGATGCCAATTTTTTTTAGGCATTGTCTCATGTTTCCCCTTTGTTTTACCGTCTCCACTTTAATACAAGGGCAATATAGCCAGCATGATTTGGAAATCATGCTGGGAAAAACGGTAGTCAAGACAGTACTCAGTGGCCACACGATCAGCGGCGCACCATAATTAGGAGATCAGCAACAGTATGCTGAAGCGAATGGGATGGACTCTTTGCAGAGAGCTTTTTGGTGAAGTTTCAGCGGAGATAACTGGCGTGTGGTAGAGGACGTTTTTTGTTTCAGTTGCCACCCAGCCATGCACGGAGTTGTTATTAGATCTATTCAATGGGACATGATCAGGTGAACTTTATAGATTCTGATTTTGAAACTCGATGGCCGGACGCAGTGGCAGTGAGTAAGGGCATTTGAGGTCCCTGTTATCTACAGAAGTTCTCGTAGACTTCTGCGAGTTGGTCGGATGCGCCGTCTCGTATTGATATTTGGCGAAAGAGCTTTGATTCTCTCGTTGATCAAAAAATGTGACTTTTCCATTTTCTGGCAACGAAAACTTTACCTTAATGACCGATCTTGACCTTCGATCTGGTCAGGTATTGCGTCGAGGATCATATGGGCGAGAGCTCCACAACAGTTGGCGGAACAAGAGTATGCGTAGTTCCGCCGGCTGCTAAATACGCTGCCGCGCATGATGCGGTTTTGAAGGCCTCCAATTTTCGGGCAAGGCTGCCCTTAATGGGCGCCTTGCCCGTTGTTGGTCTCTCACTCTTGTTTCTACTTTCATAGAAAATGCATCTAGGCAGAAGCGGCTGCCTACTTCAAAACTTTTGTACTTTTACTGCCTTTTGGTAACATAAAGTAGCCATGCATGCTTTCTTGTAATTAAAGCGCACCATCGTTTTCTGTCAAAGAAGAATGCTTCACCAAGCTTGGCAAATATCAAAATAATCTTGTATTTAAAGGCAAAACCACCACAACCAAAAGCAACTATGCTCTGCGGGTGCTGGCGCTGGTGTATCGTCACCACCGCTTCCTTGAAGTACGTCATTGCCTGCATATGGCCCTGCGCTTACGTGAATTGGCGCAAGTGCAAATGTTGTGACCAAAAACGCCACAGTAATTTTTTTAAAGATACTCATAGTTGCCCCTTTCAAGAAGCCAAATTTATTTATCAAATTGTGTTTTCTGGTGAGCTCTTAGTGCACATGAAATGATATGCGTAACTCTCAGAATAAAAACCAAATAGAAAAAGGCGTCCCAGAGGACGCCTTTAATATTGGAAAGTCGCGTCTGATTAAACGGAGTAGTACATGTCGAACTCAACCGGGTGTGGTGTGTGCTCGTAGCGAGTGTTTTCTTCCATTTTCAAATCGATATATGCATCGATCTGATCATCATCCATAACGCCGCCGGCTTTCAAGAAGTCACGGTCCGCATCAGCAGCTTCCAGAGCTTCGCGCAGGGAACCTGCAACTGTTGGAATTTCGGCCAGTTCAGCAGGTGGCAGATCATAGAGATCCTTATCCATTGCTTCGCCTGGATCCATTTTATTTTTGATGCCGTCAAGGCCAGCCATCAACAGTGCTGTGAATGCGAGATATGGGTTTGCTGTTGGATCCGGGAAACGGATTTCAACACGTTTGCCTTTTGGCGACGCACTGAATGGAATGCGGCAGGAAGCAGAACGGTTGCGTGCTGAGTAAGCTAGCAGAACAGGCGCTTCGTAGCCTGGAACCAAACGCTTGTAGGAGTTGGTTGATGGATTTGTGAAAGCATTGATTGCTTTCGCATGCTTCAAGATACCACCGATATACCATAGGCATTCCTGGGACAGATCAGCATATTTGTTGCCAGCAAAGGTCGGGTTGCCGTCTTTCCAGATTGACTGGTGGACGTGCATGCCGGTGCCGTTGTCGCCATAAACAGGTTTTGGCATAAATGTGGCTGTTTTGCCCCATGCATGTGCAACTTGATGCACAACATATTTATAAACCTGCTGGTGGTCTGCCATCTTCGTCAGTGTCTGGAAAACCAGCCCAAGCTCGTGCTGCGCAGAGGCCACTTCGTGGTGATGTTTTTCAACGACCACACCCATAGATTTCATCTTTTCCAGCATGTCGCCGCGCCAGTCCTGGCCACTATCGATTGGAGGTACTGGGAAATAACCACCTTTTGTGCGTGGACGGTGACCCATATTGCCGCCTTCATACTCAGAGTATGAGTTTACTGGTAGCTCAGAGCTGTCGAGTAGGAAACCAGTGTTGTAAGGCTCAGTAGAGAAACGCACATCGTCAAAGACGAAGAACTCAGCTTCTGGACCAACATAGACTGTGTCACCAGCGCCTGATGATTTTACATAAGCTTCAGCTTTTTTGGCTGTCATGCGGGGATCACGATTGTAACCTTCGCCACTTATCGGATCCAAAATGTCGCAGAAGATTGCCAGGGTAGGGGCTTGAAAAAACGGGTCTTTGGCAGCCGTTGATGCGTCTGGCATCATTGTCATGTCGGATTCGTTGATTGCTTTCCAGCCCTCGATGGAGGAGCCATCGAACATCACACCATCAGCAAACATGTCTTCATCGACGACAGATGCGTCCATGGTTACATGCTGCATTTTGCCGCGCGGGTCAGTAAAACGCAGATCGACGAATTGAATGCCGTCATCTTTAATCTGCTTTAGAATATCATTTTCGGTTGCCATAGATCGCTTCCCTTTGATCGTAGTTGACTATTCAGTGTTGGAGCATCGGCAAAGATGCCCCGAAGAAAAATTTGATGCCGAGCGTCTTATATTGCTTCGTCACCGATTTCACCGGTGCGAATGCGGATTGCATTCTGCACGTCGCTGATGAATATTTTGCCGTCGCCAATACGCCCAGTCTGAGCGGCATCGCGTATTGCATCTACCGCGCGGTCAAGCATTTCGTCCGAGACGAATACTTCTATCTTCACCTTGGGTAAAAAATCCACAACATATTCAGCACCACGGTAAAGTTCCGTGTGTCCTTTTTGTCGGCCAAAGCCTTTGGCTTCCAAAACAGTGATGCCTTGAAGGCCCACTTCCTGAAGCGCCTCTTTAACCTCATCAAGTTTGAATGGTTTGATGATGGCTTCAATTTTTTTCATGCTCTTCCTCAATGGACAAAATCATTTCACCCTTTAGCTGGATAAAACGTTGTTGCTGATCGCGTGGTGCGATTTGTCACCTTTTATGCAGATTGCGTGCCAAATGGTTGTTAACTGTCGAACAAATCTTAAACACCGGCTAAACCCTTGTGTCTTTGGCCAGTGCTGCGTCATGGCCACAGAATGATTTGCGTTAGAAAACAGACATTCTATACGAAAGCAATTTTTTTAGGCAAGGATCTGCCTACATTTTAATCAAATTGCCGGTTTTGTGCCAAATAATTGGGCGGAAAAGGTTTTCGACAATTGTGAGCAAGCTCTTTTGGAGCCGTTTGAAAGAGTTTGTCACTTTTCCTACCTGTTTTAACGGGTTTTGGTTGACCGCTGCGGACAGGTTGATATAGAGGCGCGATCGAATTGGTGTCATGACAAAGATACTGGGGAGACGAGCTTATAGAAATGCGGGTGTGGCGGAATTGGCAGACGCGCTTGGTTTAGGTCCAAGTGCCGCAAGGCGTGGGGGTTCAAGTCCCTCCACCCGTACCATATAAGGTTGTGACAATTCATGAGGCGAAAGCTGATGCTTTGTAACAATATCGAAATGTTGGATTTAAATAAGCCTTTGAAATAATTGGATGAAACTTATTGCTGATATCCGGTGATTGGATTTAATTCATTGCGGCACAAGCTGTAGAGGATCAGGTCTCACCCCAGTACCAGCTCTCCGGTTCTGTTCAAGGCGAGAAAAGGCCGTGGCACCAATAATGGGTGCAGCAGGCGAAATACATTAATGTCAGGACGACAAACATGCAGGTTAGCGAAACCCTGAACGAAGGCTTGAAGCGCGAATTGGATATCGTTATTCCAGCTACGCAGATGAAAGACCGGATGGAAGCGAAACTTGTGGAGCTGAAAGATCAGGTCCAACTTAAAGGTTTCCGTAAAGGCAAAGTGCCAATTGCGCATCTGCGCCAAATGTACGGCAAGTCTATCATGAGTGATCTTTTGCAGGAAGAACTCAACAGTTCTTCTCAGAAAGCAATTTCAGATCGCTCAGAAAAACCTGCGATGCAGCCGAAGATCGAGCTGACAGAAGACCAGGGCGAAGCTGAAAAGATGCTTAGCGGTGATGCGGATCTTGCATATAAACTGGCGTATGAAATTGTTCCTGTTATTGAAGAATTAGACTACGGCAAACTGAATATCGAACGTCCTGTTGTAGACGTAGCTGATGCAGAAGTTGATGAACGTCTTGACGAAATCGGTAGCAGCAACCGTCCATATGAAACACGTGATGGCGCTGCAGTAGATGGCGATCGACTGACGATTGCGTATCTAGGCAAGCTGGATGGCGAGCCTTTTGAAGGTGGTCAGGACGATAACGCTATGCTGGTTCTCGGTTCCAACCAATTTATTCCAGGTTTCGAAGAGCAGTTGGTTGGCGTTAAAGCTGGTGACGAAAAAACCATCAAGGTGAAGTTCCCTGATGACTATCAGGCTGAGCAACTTAAAGGCCAAGATGCTGAATTTGATGTTACGGTTCGTGATGTTGCAGCACCCGGCGAAGTGGTTCTAGATGATGAATTCGCAACACGCCTGGGCATGGAATCACTTGAGAAGTTGCGCGAAGCCGTGCAGCAGCAAGTGGAAAGCCAATACGGAACCATGACACGCCAGAAGGTTAAGCGTCAGTTGCTTGATCAGCTGGACGAAATGCACCAATTCGAATTGCCACCAACATTGGTAGAGCAAGAGTTCGAAAATATTTGGCGTCAGGTTACTCACGACATTGAGAACCACGGTAAATCCTTTGAAGATGAAGGAACAACTGAAGACGAAGCCAAAGCGGACTACCAGAAAATCGCTGAGCGCCGTGTGCGTCTTGGGCTTGTTCTTGCGGAAATTGGCGACAAAAACGAAGTCAAAATCTCTGATGAAGAGCTGCAACGCGCATTGATGGATCAAATCCGTCAGTTCCCTGGACAAGAACAGCAAGCTTTTGACTATTACCGCAACAACCCAGAAGCTATGGCCAGCTTGCGTGCTCCAATCTTTGAAGAAAAGGTTGTGGATTATCTTCTCGAGCTTGCAACAGTGACGGACAAAACTGTCACCAAAGAAGAGCTGGCTGCCGATGATGAAGACGATGGCGAACACCATCATCATCACGGGAACGACCAATAATCTGGTTGTTGCCTAAAAGATGCATTGCTGGCTCAATTGGCTGGCCAGGTTCTTAAATCTGATCAATCTTGATCTGCATCAAAGCCCCGCCTCAACAGGTGGGGTTTTCTGTTTCTGGAGATCTTTTCATAGCTCTCCTTTGAGGGCGAAGGCCTTCATGACGTTTTGTTAGGGGGGGCTTTTTCAAGGGCCGCTCACTACGTGAGGAGCAGAATATGACTGATGTAGATTCAATCAATTTGACACAACGAGATAGAGTTCTTGTCAGTTCCTTTGGGGTACTTGCGTTGCTAACTATGCTTGGTATTAGCGACGCTGGCGCCGAAGAACCAGATTATTCAGCCGTATTACGAGGTCAAGATATGGCTCAAGATAAATGTTCGCGCTGCCATGAAATTGGCCGTGAAGGCCAAAGCCCTCATCCAGAAGCTTTGCCATTTCATAGTATTTCCAGATTCTATCCTGTTGAAAATCTGGCCGAGGCATTTGCAGAGGGGATTTATGTCGGTCATCCGGATATGCCAGCATTTGAGCTAACTGTTGACCAACTTACTGCCTTGCTCACCTATCTGAAAGCGGTTCAACCTCAATAGGTGAAATTAGCAAGATCAAAATGAGTGTTTTTGGCCCAATTCTTAAGGCGCAATGCATTTATTCAAAAAACAGGGAACGAGCGGCGTGGTCATCACATGTGCCACGATCTGCAGGGCGTTCATCTCGAATCCGTTCTCGATAATTTGGATTCATAGGGACATCAAGCCATCAACGCATTGGCTGTGTTTTGGCCATTTTCATCTTTTAAGGCAGGCTATACATAGAGAATCACTTGTCAGATGGAACCCAGAATATGGATGTTGTTTCGCATATTGTGAGCGGTTTGCCTGTGACATCACCTTTGAAAACTCTGTTTTTGGGAGGTAGTCGTGGGCGCGGTACGGAAGATGGCTACAGCGATTTTGACTTCATTGCTGTATGCGAACCACAACAAAATGAAAGTGTCGCACATGATTGGCACACTATTCTGGAAGAACTTGAACCATTGATATATTGGCAAAAGCTCGGCAAGCAGTCGATGCTAATCAATGCAATTACGAAAAGCTGGATACGGATTGATCTTTCCATGGTGCCCGCTTTGGAAAAATCAAATTTTTCCAAAGACATGCTTGTTCCAGTTCTGGATCCTGATGACCTGCTAAGTGCGCTTCCTGCAAAATCAAAACGACGCAAAACCAAGCCTGATGCTGTGCTTTCCATTGTAAATGAGTTCATTCGAATAATGGGACTTACGGGTGTTGTTATAGGGCGGCGTGAACATCTCGTTGGTGTTTGGGGCGTCCAACATTTGCGGAATCAGTTGATTGCATTAATGCTGGAGGAGGTGAACCCGCTTCATCGTGGAGGAGCACTTCTGCTGAATCCACTCTTAACAGATGAACAACGCTTTGCACTGGGTGCACTGCCTTCTGCTGTAGCAACGAGAAACTCAGTGATTCAGGTCAATTTGGCCTATGCCAAAGTATTTTTACCAAGAGCTCGCGCGCTTGTTGAGCGAACAGGTGCACAATGGCCTGATGAGTTTGAGCGGGAAACATGGGCCTATCTGTCGCGGGAGTTGGAAATGGATGTCGGGTCTGTTCTGGTACCATAGTAGGGTTAAACGGCACCTGAATTGGTTGGCACCAAAACAAGCGTTAATTTAGAGCCAGCAATGGTGACAAGTGTTTTGATATCAGGTAGCTTCTTTTTGCTGTCCGATGCATATCGGGCCGTCAACGGGAGAGTGCGATAAGCTGATTTGTCAGCACGTCGCCGCCGAAGGTGAAAATGCCCATAATCTCTCAGGCAAAAGGACCGTTGACGGAAAAGCACTCTGGAAAGTCGAACTAAATAGTTCGCGCCGACGGTGTTAAGTGCATGTGTTCTCTGGAATGCTGCGCGAGTCTCTCAGGCTAAAGACAGAGGGGTCATCTGCTGCGTTTGAAGTAGCAGGTGATTCTTGTTGTTTGAATTTGGGAGCCAGAGAACCGCGATGAAACATACTCCGCTATTTGACTTGCATGTAGAATCCGGCGCCAAAATGGGCGAATTTGCTGGCTATTCCATGCCTCTCTTTTATCCGCTTGGCGTTATGAAAGAGCATTTACATACCCGCAGTGCTGCCGGTTTGTTTGATATTTCCCATATGGTGCATGTTGAGTTGTCTGGCCCCCAGGTCGTGGCGCTAATCGAGCGCTTGTGTCCTTATTCTGCTGGAACGCAAGAACTTGGCTCGTCTCGCTATACCTTTTTCCTAACCGAAGGTGCCGGGATCATTGACGACCTTATCGTCACGCGCCTTGAAGAAACGCGCTTTCTTGTTGTGGCGAATGCTGGCTGTGCAGAAAAAGATATCGCACACATGAACGCAGTTTCTCAGGAGTATGATGCTGCAGTATCGGTCAGACCACGCGGATTTCTCGCCTTGCAGGGACCTAAAGCTGAAACCGTGTTGGCAGACCAAGGATTTGCAGTCGCTGATATGCCCTTTATGTCGGGAGAGGAACCTAAACCCGGCTGGTTTCTATCGCGTAGTGGTTACACAGGCGAGGACGGCTTTGAGATCGCTATGCCTGAGTCAGACTGTGATGCATTTGCCAGGAAGCTCGTGGGTGACGAACGCGTTGAAGCAATTGGTTTGGGTGCGCGTGACAGTCTTCGGTTGGAGGCTGGTCTTTCACTTTACGGGCAGGATTTAAGCGACACAATTTCGCCTCATGAAGCTGGGCTCATCTGGGCTATTCCTAAACCATTGCGTGAAGCTGGACCCTATATTGGAGCCGCCAGGCTTGCTGAAAAAATCTCTGCAGGCCGCAAGCGTATGCGCATTGGTGTGAGCCCGGAAGGCAAGATGCCGGTGCGCGCAGGCGCAGTGCTGCAAAATGAAGCCGGTGAGGATATTGGCATGATTACATCTGGCGGCTTTGGCCCAACGATTGGTAGCGGAGTTGCGCTGGGGCTGGTCAATGTTGATACCGCCGATGGGCTCATTGTTGCAGATGTTCGGGGCAAGAAAGTTCCAATGCATCGCGTCAAGTTGCCCTTCGTTCCACACAATTACAAACGTTAGACATGTCTGAGGAGACACTAAAATGAGCACTACATATTTTACGGAAGAACATGAATGGCTCCGCGTCGATGGCGACGTGGCAACCGTCGGCATAACCAACCACGCACAGGAACAACTCGGCGATCTGGTTTTTGTTGATCTTCCAACAATTGGAAAAACTGTTGAACAGGGTGACGACGTGGTTGTCGTTGAGTCAGTTAAAGCTGCCTCCGATGTATACGCACCTGCTTCAGGTGAAATTGTTGAAGTGAATGAATCCCTTAGCGGCGATGCTTCAATCGTAAACTCAGGCGCAGAAGGCGAGGGATGGCTTTATAAAATGAAGCTCAGCAATTTGGTTGAGTTGGAACAACTCATGGATAAAGCTGCCTACGACGCATCCATCGCCTAACACTGATTGGTGCCGCCTAGCGGCACTCCCGGAGATACTGACAATGACACAAAGTCCTTTCCTCACACGCCATATTGGCCCTGGCGATGCAGATCAACGCGCCATGCTCAACAAGCTTGGCATGACATCTATGGAAGCCCTGATTAGCCAAACCGTACCGGCGAAAATTCGTATGGATGGCGTTTTGTCTATTCCAGATGGAATTGGTGAAGAGGCGGCTCTTGCTGAGCTATTTGCCAAGATGGACAAAAACATTGTTGCTAAGGCCATGATCGGCCAAGGCTACCATGGCACTCATGTGCCTCCGGTTATTCAACGAAACATGTTCGAAAATCCTGGTTGGTATACCTCTTATACGCCTTATCAACCGGAGATATCGCAAGGTCGTTTGGAGATGCTTTTTCATTTCCAAACTCTTATTGCCGAGCTGACAGGGCTGCCGATTGCAAATGCTTCACTTCTGGATGAAGCCACCGCGGTCGCTGAAGCTGCTGGGATTGCGTACCGTCATCATCGACAGAAGCGCCATCGTATTGTTGTGGCCAACAAGTTGCACCCGCAAACGTTGGATGTTCTCAAGACGCGTGCGTCTACCATTGGCTTTGCGGTTGATGGTGGTGAAGTCACCGATGATGTTGCAGCAATTATCCTACAAATGCCCGATACTGAGGGAGCTATTGGAGATCCGAGAGACATTATTGCAGCCGCCAAGGCGGTGAATGCGTTGGTAATTGTCTCAGCGGATCCTCTGTCGCTGGTTCTTCTGGAAACTCCTGGCACTTGGGGAGCGGATATTTGCGTTGGCTCTATGCAACGTTTTGGTGTTCCACTCGGCAATGGTGGACCGCATGCGGCCTATATGGCTGCATCTGATGCGTTGACCCGGTTGGTGCCCGGACGACTGATTGGCGAGTCCATCGATGCACACGGTCGGCCAGCTTATCGATTGGCACTACAGACCCGTGAGCAGCATATTCGGCGCGAGAAGGCGACCTCCAACATTTGTACTGCGCAAGCGCTTCTTGCGAATATGGCGGCGGCTTATGCAATTTGGCATGGACCCGCAGGCCTGAAAGAAATTGCACAGCGTGTTCATGGATTGGCAGCGCGTTTTTCCAAAGCGCTAACTGCCGATGGGTTCTCAGTTGTCGCCAGAAAGTTCTTCGACACAGTAACAATTGCCAGCGATGGTAACGCTGAGGCTCTTTCGAATTCAGCTGAAGCATCAGGATATCTCATTCGCAAAATGGATGATGATACAGTCTCCATTGCCTTTGATGAGACCAGCACAGAAGTCGATTTGGAAGCTCTTTGCGATATCTTTGGTGTGAAGAATGTTGATGCGGCAGACACATGCCTGACCGCATCCAGAGATGATAGCCATTTCTTGTCACAAGAAATATTCCATTCCTGCCGCTCTGAGACGGAAATGATGCGTTTGTTGCGCAAACTTATGGACAAGGACCTGGCACTGGATCGCGCCATGATACCGCTTGGCTCCTGCACAATGAAGCTAAATGCGGCAGCAGAAATGATGCCGGTGAGTTGGGAGAAAACAGCCAACATTCACCCACTAGCCCCGGCGCATCATCGCAAAGGCTATGAAGTCATGATCGACGACCTGGATCGCTGGCTTTCGAATTTGACTGGTTTTGCAAAAGTAAGTTTGCAGCCAAACGCAGGTAGTCAAGGCGAGTACGCTGGTCTGTTGGCCATACGCGGATATCATGAAGCAAACGGGCATGGGCATCGTAATGTTTGCCTTATTCCCTCGTCTGCTCACGGCACAAACCCGGCCTCAGCTCAAATGGCTGGTTACAATGTGGTGGTGGTAAAATGCAATGATGAAGGAGATGTGGATCTCGCCGATTTGACAGCTAAAGCCGAAAAACACTCTGACAATCTAGCTGCCTTGATGATCACATACCCATCAACCCATGGAGTGTTCGAAGCTGAGATTCGGGAAATTTGCGCTAAAGTTCATGAACATGGTGGGCAGGTCTATCTGGATGGAGCTAATCTCAATGCATTGATTGGGCTTGCGCGACCTGGTGATCTGGGTGCCGATGTTTGCCATATGAACTTGCATAAAACGTTTTGTATCCCTCATGGCGGCGGTGGCCCCGGTATTGGGCCAATTGGGGTTGCACAACAGCTGGTGGCGCACCTTCCGGGCCATGTTGCTGATGGTGGCAAAGGAGCTGTGTCTGCAGCCCCTCATGGTTCGGCTTCCATCCTTCCAATCTCTTGGATGTATATCCGTATGTTGGGTGGCAATGGACTGAAGGTCGCTAGTGAAGTTGCCATTTTGAATGCAAACTACATCGCGGATCAACTCAACGATCACTACCCAATACTGTTTACTGGCAAAAATGGGCGTGTGGCCCATGAATGCATCGTTGATGTTCGGCCATTGAAAGAAAGTGCTGGAGTCAGTGTGGACGATATCGCGAAACGCTTAATCGACTATGGTTTCCACGCCCCGACAATGTCCTGGCCTGTGGCAGGCACTTTGATGGTGGAACCAACAGAATCTGAGCCATTGGCGGAGATTGACAGATTTGTAGATGCGATGATTGCAATTCGGGAGGAGGCGAAAAAAATTGAAGATACCTCTTGGCCACAAGATGACAATCCACTGCATAACGCGCCACATACAGCGCAAGAGCTAACCGCTGATGTCTGGTCGCATCCCTACAGTCGTACAATTGCCGCTTATCCGAAGGGTGTTGATATTGCTACGAAATATTGGATGCCTGTCTCTCGGGTGGATAATGTGCATGGAGACCGAAATTTGGTTTGCTCCTGTCCACCACTTGAGAGTTATGCTGCTGGCTAATTTACATTTTCGCCTATCATTTCAAAAATGGACACTGGAGTGATAGGCTTGGTTATTTGATTGTGAGAGGCGGATTTCGCCTTACCACGGTTGTCGCCTTGACGATTGAAGAATTGGTTTCTGCCCGGTCTGACAGGGGAGCCAGTAGCGGATCGAGATCGTCAATCGAACGCAGGCACAAGCGGACAATAAAACAATCTTCACCGGTGACCTTATCGCACTCTGTGCATTCAGGCATGTCTTGGATGATTTTCTCCACCCGATGCAATTGCCCCGGTAAGGGTTTAACCTGGACGATTGCTTGCAATGCGTAACCCATATTTTTTGGATCCAGCTTCACTGTATACCCGCCAATTGCACCAATATCTTCCAACCTGCGCAACCTGTCTTTAATACCGGGTGCTGACATGCCGACTAACTCGGCTAAGTCCCGCATGGAAATGCGCGCGTTTTCAATCAGAGCGTCAATGATCTCAGCGTCGATCTCGTCTAATGCTCGACCTTTATAATGCAAGTTTAAGTCCCAAACTATCTTCGTTTATTTAGTTTCTTGATCAAATCATTTGTATTAATGAATGTAAATGGTTGCTTTATCGTGTTTTTCTGTTTGGTGGAAGGGCAGTCAATTGCCCAAAAGCAGAATTTGAAGGAGACAGACGTATGAACGTTCAACGGATTGCGGCATTTTCAAATGGAGATGAGGGCGGCAACCCGGCCGGCGTGGTTATTGCTGATGAGCTGCCAAGTGCTGAACAGATGCAAGCTATCGCAGCTGAAGTTGGATTCTCTGAAACAGCTTTTGCTACCCCAAAAGGAGACGGCTGGGCGGTAAGGTATTTTTCGCCGGAATCGGAGGTTCCTTTTTGTGGCCATGCGACAATCGCCTTGGGTGCGGCTTTGGCAATGCAAAATGGAGACGGTGTATTTCCACTGAGCTTAAGCGCGTCAGAAATAACGGTTGAGGGACGCAAAGAAAATGGGGGCGTGGCTGCTGCACTTCAATCACCGCCAACACGCAGTAAAGCCGCACCTTCAGAAATGCTAGAAGAAGCACTGTTATTGTTCGGGTATGTTCGTGATGATTTGGACATGCGCATACCGCCAGCGTTCGCCGAAGGTGGCGCAACGCATTTGGTGATCGCTTTACAAGAACGGTCAAAATTGGCAGCGATGGACTATGATTTGCACGCAGGCCGAAAATTTATGAACCGGCACGGGCTTGTAACCATTGCATTGGTCTTTGCGCGTGCAGATAACTTGTTTGACGTGCGAAATCCATTTGCTTCAGGTGGCGTGTTGGAAGATCCGGCTACTGGCGCCGCTGCGGCTGCATTTTCAGGGTATTTGCGGGATATTGCTTGGCCGCACGGTGGATCAATCAATATTGTGCAGGGTGAAGATATGGGGATGAAATCGCTTTTGCGAACTGACTTTTCGGAAGAAAAGGGAAGTTCCATCCGAGTGTCAGGTCATGCACGTAAAATGTAGCGTGCATATTGTGTGCTGGACCTATTTTCACGCCCTCCCGTTTGACGCCATAAGTTCTTTTCGTGATTGAACAGGGGGCCGCGTGGCGCGACTCCAAAATGAAAAGAAGCGGATAGCCATTCGCAATGCGGCCGTCGCGGAAGTTTTGCACATTGGTTTGCTGGTGCTTCGGTTGCGCGTATAGCGAAACGTGCCAGTGTTTCTGCGAGAACTATTTATCTTCATTTTCCTAATAAGGAAGTTCTACTCAAGCAAATTTACTTGGAAATAAAAGCTGAATTCCACCATGCTATGATGTTAGAGGTGTCTACCTCAGTAAGTCACGGTGATAACATCAATCGGATGTGGTTCTGCCTCTTGGCTTGGTTGCAAAGTTACCCAAATGATTTCTTGTATTCCGAATTCATAAACTCATCTCAACTATTAAATTATGTCGGACAAACAGAATTTGGCAGATGGCAGATGAAGTTTCACATTTGCTCCAATCGGTGATTGATGATGGAACATTGGCGAAGACGCAATTTCCTGCCATCGAGGCGGTTCTAATTGCACCTATGCTGTATTTAGTGAGGCAAGCTGCAATCTTGAAAAAGTGAAATAGACTATTCCACCGTGGAAACGACCTTTGCGCTTGTTTGGAAGGCCGTGCGTGGCTCAGGCAAGTAACATTGAATTTCTTGCAACATCTAAAACCGACGGCGAATTGTTGGCTGACCTTCGTGTGGACGTTATGCGTGATAGCCTGGAGGCAGTTGGTCGATTTGATCCGGATCGTGCGAGAGCCCGATTCCTCAACTCATTTGACCCAGAAACGACAACCAAAATATTGATTGGGGATGAGCTGGATAGATTTTTTGTGGTGAAGGCTTGGCCAGATCATATATTGCTCGATCATCTTTATATCGCTATGCGCAAACAGGGTGAGAGCATCGGTTCGAAAGTCATGGAGAAAGTAAAATTTTTGGCCTATGACGTATCACTACCCATCAAACTTTGCGCGCTGAAAAACAGTCCATCTAATGCTTTTTACCTACACCACGGTTTTAAACTTACACACAGCGACGAGTCATATTGCTACTATCAATTTTTCGACGAAGTTTGAATTCGAATTGCATGGTATTGTTGCCGATTCACCTTTAAATGAGTCAACTTTCATTATTGTAGAGCTTTCGGTAACAGGAATTCCCCACGTTTTCTATACGATCAAGCTGTAATGCATTTTATGAAAATTCAGGAGCAGATATAGCTCATCAGCTTTCCATTTTCGACAGCAACATTTTCTTGAAATCCACGCTCGATGAGGCGGTTGCACACGAAGTTTATGTTGAAGGTATAAAACAACTACCGATCACTTGGCAAAATGCCCATTCACAAAGGCACCAGATATTTCAAATGCCGATTTTGGGTCGATACAAATGGATCTTGAAATAACATATCGAAATCTCGGTATGTTGCCGGATAGTGCTGTTTGTCAGGCCAACCTCGCTTACAAATCAGTGCTTTAGCAGACAGAATCTCTCTTGCCGCAATTTACAAGCATTGCCATTGAACAACTGGATGAGACATTAGGCACTAAGTTCCAGTCGCCCTATGGCGAAAACCGTTTATTGGAACTGGTACAATATCGGTTAGTCCTGATTGAGGAGCCTGCAGGTGACCCAGAACCAGTTCGTGCACTGTTTGCAGATGGGTTTAGCCTAAATTTCTCAACAGGAACGATTTCCTATCTCGATGGCTACAAACTATGGCTTGTGGGGCCAGCATCCCAACTAGTTGCCAGCACGCGTGTTCTGAATAACATTTCAGATAAACAATTGGATGATGTATAGTTCAGTCTGGAAGTCGATTTCCATTGCTAGGGGCTTTTGCCTGGTGGCAAGGAAATGACAGCCAAAACGAGACACTCTTGACTGGCCTTGGACAATCCGAGAGAGGCGTATGCGCGCATAAAATCCATGGATGTTGAATTGCTTTCGCCATTTGTCATGAAATAGTTCGACCATCAGGTCTCATAGCTTTTTTAAAATTGGTTCCCCTGTGGCTCTATCTTGGGGCCAATGGACGTCGTAAGTTTTCTTATTAGTACGAACCGCGGCGCAAGGAAGCAAAGTTTGGATCAGACCATTATCGGTGGGCTCAGCCTTGGTGTATTATCTTTCTGCGTTCTGGCGGTCTTCATCGCAGGGCTTATTCGCGGGTATTGTGGGTTTGGATTTTCTGCGCTGACTGTAGCTAGTGTTACTTTGGTTCTTCCGCCAATTGAGGTCATTCCCTTTGTCATGCTTTTGGAGATTGTTGCCAGCATTGGTATGCTACCCGCTGTTTGGCGATCGGTAGATTGGCGCTTGGTTGGCTGGTTGTTCGCTGGCTATGCGGTTGGTGCGCCTCTTGGAATTTACGCGTTGATTAACGTGCCAGAAGAACCCGTGCGCATTGCGATATCGGTCATTATTTTAATTCTTAGTTTTGCGTTGTTGCGCGGTTTTGTCTTCCGCCGTGCTAACCATACGAGTTCAATACTGGGAACAGGTGTGGTTTCTGGTGCAATAAATGGAGTTAGCGCAGTTGGCGGTCTGCCCGTTGTGCTTTTGATGCTCGCAAATTCTGCAACCGCCACTGTAACGCGCGCCTCAATTGTCGCCTTTTTAATGCTTGGGGATATTTATTCCACTGCCATCTATTCCAGCTCTGGCCTTGTTGAAGGTGATACCTTGGTGCGCTTTGTAATCCTGTTGGTGCCGCTGGCTATTGGGGTGACAATTGGTAGCCGGCAATTTGTGCGTTCTAATCCCGACTCATTTAAAACATTAGCACTTTGGATGCTCATTGGACTTGCCAGCATTGGGTTGCTCCGAATCCTTTTCACCTGACTGAAGCGCTACATTGCTATTTGTACTAGTGTTGGGTCATTGTCTTTAGGTTCTTATTATTAAGCCTGCATGGAGCAACAAATTGCAATTGAAGCAAAAGTTAGAAAACTCTGATCGTAAGATTTCCATGGAAATTTGCGTCATTCCGTCAGCCGTCGTTACACAAGCCATTGCGAGTGTTGGCGTTGATGCCGTGATTATAGATCAGGAACATGGCGCCGTGGGCCGTGAGGCACTACACGCTATGATTGCTGCAACTGCCGGTACTGAATGTGCACCCCTAGTGCGAATATCGGAAATGGGTGATGCAAATGTAAAGCACGCATTGGACATGGGTGCGGAAGGTATTGTTTTCCCCCTTGTTAAGACGGCTGAGGATGCTCGTAATTGTGTGGCATCAATGCGTTATCCATCCAATGGTGCGCGAGGCTGGGGACCATTTATAGCCCATTCCCGGTGGCAGACGCCAATCATGGAGTACCTACCGAATTTAGGCGAGCGCACAGTGTGTTGTTTGCTGTTGGAGACCAAAGAGTCTCTCGATAATTTGGATGCAATTTTAGCAGTAGAAGGCGTTGACTGTGTCTTTGTGGCTCAATTTGACTTGTCGACTTCGCTGGGTGTCTCTGGCCAATTTGACCATCCGGACTTTAAAGCTGCCGTTGCGAAAATTGAAGCTGCTGCGTTAAATGCAAAAGTGCCTTTGGGAGGTGGCCCTGCTCGTTCAAAAGAAGAAGCTGATGCATTATTTGTACGCGGGTACCGTATGATTGCGGGCTTTGATGTGCTTAGGCTTAAGGCGTCCGTTGCCGCTTCGTTGGAATGGACTAAATAAATTCACATGAAGTCAGTTTGATCGATGGGTGAGGGGCACAGTGTTATGACGCAAGATATGGCGAAGATGGCTGACAAAGAGCTGTTTGGCACTCCCTCGCAAATTTCCATGATGGAACGTGGGCGCGCGCTCTGGGCGCTTGTGTGTGACGATCCGGCATATTCCTTCTTTGGGCGTTCTGTTTCGCTGTGCGGGATGACAGATGACGCATTTGAACGCATCGCTGCGCTGGCCAGGCTGCAAGGTGGAACGGCGTGCCATTTCTTCCCCAAGTCAGAGTTGGAGGCGATGACCCGGGAGCTTGAAGATGTCGGGCTTGGTACAAATACACACGATCACATGCGTGGCACCGAACCCGCGTACGATGCCGCTAAGGCGTTGATATCTGAAATGAATTTGCCAAATGATATCACTCTTGGTGTTGTCGATATGGCAACGCCGGGCGAAATTGTGAAGGATATTGCCGAGGTTTCCCTGGCCTGCGGAGTGGTGCCAGTACCCGGAGATGCAATGCGTGGGCATGTGCGGGATGGGCTTTGTTTGGCTGCGCTCGATGGTGCCGGAACCGTTGTTGCCACTGCGTCTTCCTATATGAATAACCACCCGGAAGGCGCCCGCGCAACCGATGCTTTCTGGGGTATGCTGGCCACTAGACAGGACCGGCGCGGCGAGCGTATTGGGCTTTATCTGGGCGCTCTGGCCATCGTCCAAATGTGGGAAAACCATGGCGCACGCGCATTTAACGCGGGAATTGCCCAGGTGAATGAACCTTCGGTCTCCCTGTGTGACACCTTGAAACTTGCGGCAACTGAATGGACATTTTTGTCGTGTGTAGACCCGGAGCTATACGGCACAGATTCCGCAGCCAAATAGCCAACCACTCGCCAGATAATCGACGTGAGTTTTCACCCCTTTTTGCCACCCTTTTTCAGCGCCGCTTCATGTGTACCAGCGCCTGATCCAACGCCGATAAAAACCGCGAGCGATCCGCTTTGGCAAACGGAGCTGGTCCGCCGGTAATCTCTCCGCTTGAGCGCAAGCCCTCCATCAAATTGCGTGTGGCGACAGCGCTGCCGATGGAATTTTCAGTGAACAATTTTCCTGTTGGGCCAATCACGGTTGCGTCGGCCTTTACACAGCGCTCGGCGAGCAAAATATCTGCGGTCACGACCACGCTGCCCTTATCAGCCCGTTCGGCAATATAATCATCCGCCACATCTGGCCCGGCGCTCACAATTACGCGCTCAATCATCGGATCGTCGGGAATGCGCATAAAGCTGTTGCTCACCACACTCACCGGAATTTTGTACCGAAACGCCACCTTGTACACTTCGTCCTTAACCGGGCAGGCATCTGCATCGATGTAAATATGAAACGGCGTGGCAGACATGTTGGCAAAGCCTCAATAAATTCAACAAAGCAAGCGCCCAAGCAAGCAAAGCTGCGCGAGCATCCGCACCCGTATCCGGCATTTTGCAGGTAAATGTCCAGCCTCTTGCCTACGAAATCTACAGACCCTCAACCCGGTGCTTGGGTAGGGTTTTACGGCAATACTCTAGGGATCAATCAAAATGCTGCCAATAATCTCGACCTGACCTTCAGACAGACGGATCACGAGCACCTCACCAGATCGGGTGCCGCGCCCGGTCAGTGCTGAAATGTTCACCTGATGCGTCACAAGCATCAATCGGCCATCAGCCTTCATCAGCCAATCCAGCGTCTCCTCGGTTTGGCTTGCGCGGGTCGCATAATTGGCAAAGAAGGAGTTGAGGGAAGGGGCATCAACCACAGGGCCGCTTGCCAGCAGATTTGCCGTTTCCCGTGTGCGGCACCATTGGCTTGTCAGCACCTGGTCGAAGGCAATGCCGCGTTCACGAAAGGCTGCGCCTGTTTTACGAGCTTGTTCCCGCCCACGCCCATCCAAATTGCGCTGTGTCGAGCAATCCTGCAATTGAAAGTTGGATGGATCACCAGTGCCCGGCGCAAGGGCGTGGCGCATAATGGCAATGGCACCGGGTTCAGAAAGGGCGTCCCAATCATTGGCAAATGCAAATGAGGGCAAAAGCAGGAAAACCAATGTGAGAACTTTCATGAATTTGGGCCCTATACTGGTGTGACAAACAACAAGCCCGGTCACACAAAACCGCGCTATGCCAGCTATATGGATCAACGAAGCGCTTCGGCAAGCAAAGGCGGCAAACGCCTGATCACCAAGGTAAAATCACTCCAAAGCGAACACGCCTTCATGATCTGCTTTACACATCCAACGTGTGCTCACCAACCCCATGTTTGGCCCAACTTGAATAAAATGCTTGATCTGGCCGCAATTCGCTGTGATGACGGCCCCTGAAAACACCTGTGAGCCGCCGCGTTGGTTGGCTTTTGAAACTTGAAAACCTAACGACACCAAGTCCTCTCGGAGCGCCCCTCATGCCTATTACCAACCTTGTCACCCATTCTGGCGGGTTCCATGCGGACGAGTTGTTGTCTTCTGTCGTGCTTACCCGTATCTATCCGCAGGCCGACATAAAACGCACCCGCGAAAAGCAGTGGATTGCCCCATCACCCGAAAAGATTATTTTTGATGTTGGCGGCGACTACAATCCCGAAAACCAGATTTTCGACCACCACCAGCGCCCAAGCCCGCTGCGCGCGGATGGCCAGCCTTATAGCTCCTTTGGATTGGTCTGGGCTAATTATGGCCGAACCTATCTGGCGGCGATGGATGTGCCTGCCCACGATATTGAAGCCATCCACAGCGCGTTCGATGCTAAATTCGTGCTGCCAATCGACTTGCTGGACAATGGCGCCATGGAGCCGTCCGTGGCCGGGCCGCTGTCGCCCTTAACCTTGCCTTCGCTGTTGGGCAGCCTAAAGCCCGTGTTCGACAATGCATCGCCCAACGCAGATGATGATGCTTTTTTCGCAGCTCTTCCTATTGCACGCAGTTTTATAGAAGCCTTTATCCAAAACCTTACGGCAAAGGCCCGCGCCAAAAGCATTGTGGTAGAGGCCATAGCGGCAGCCGGCACATCTCCCATTTTAGAATTGCCCATGGGCATGCCATATCTGTCTGCGCTCATTAAAGCAGAGGCAGACCACATGATGTTCGTCGTCAATCCACGCGGAGATGACTGGACGCTGAACGGCATTAAACTCTCAAACGACACGTTCGACCAACGCGCAGATTTACCCGCCGCATGGGCAGGCTTGTCCGATGAAGCGTTGGAAGAGGCGAGCGGCGTAAAGGGCGCAAAATTCTGCCACAATGCCCGCTTTATCGCCGTTGCCAACTCACGCGAGGCGATCCTTAAAATGGCAGACCTTGCCGTAAACGCTATTCAATAGGCGAGGTGGCCGCTTCGCGCCGCATCCGCAAAGCCTGATCATCTGCCTGCATTTCATGAACGAGTTTAAGGGCGTCCTCAATATGCTTGTCCAAATGCATGACCCCACGCTCCAATGCACTGTGGTCCCGCTCTTCCGACAGGCCGGTAAAGGCCAATGACATTAACCGCGCATAATGACGCGCCTCGACAAGCAATTCATCAGCGTCTAACAATTTGGACATGTTAAATTCTTTCAAACAGAATCAATTTTCTAGCAATATCTCAACTATAAGCGTTGAGAAACAAATTGTCAACGTTTTGCGTTGAAATGGTCTTCTCTTTGTTGAAGGCCTCGCTTTTCAATGAGGGTGGTCCAGTCATGAAAATTCAAACATCATGATCACTGCGGAGCAATGTCGTGGCGCACGCGGCATGTTGGATTGGTCTCAAGCACGCTTGGCAAAAGAGGCCGGCGTCAGCTTGTCCACCGTCCGAGATTTCGAAAAGGGCAGGCACCTACCACAACCGCGAAATATGCTGACTTTGGTTGAAGTTATGGAGGCGGCGGGGATTACGTTTACCCGCGGTGGCGATAATATCGGGCTGGTCTTCAAAACCTAGTTGTTTCAGTACAAAATTACATTTTTGACTGCAAAAACTAAAGGTTGTGCATTCTTGTAAATGTATTGAAATACGATAAAGTTTGCATCTGTCAATTTCAATCTATGTTTGAACATTGGATTCAATTATGAGATATTTCTTATGTTTTCTGCTCTGTCTATTTATAGTGGATTTGTCCGCTTTTGCAGATTCCGTTTCTTCAAAACACGCCTCTCCGCAAGATATGGGTCAAGATTTTGAAGATAGCCCGCCAGTTTGTTATCCTGCATCAAACAATGCATGGAAGGATCAACACCCAGATGGCGAGAACAAAGGTGTGTTTTTTGGAACAAAAGCCACCTGCTCGAAAATTACCAAAAAGCTGGGGGTTAGTTACTATGCAACTGGCGGGGGTATTACTCAATCAAGAGATGCAGAGCGAAAGTGGGTGGGACCAGAATGGTCTCCAATACAAGTTCAACCTGATGTAGCTGGACTAGGACCAAAACCAATTGAGGACTGGAAATGTGTATTTGCCAGACTTGATTCTAAAATTCCTGAATCTGAATTCACATGTACTGTTAGCTGTTGCCAGTTTGAAGTATTTCCAGTGGTACCCAAGTAATACACCAAATTAATGCCTTGGATATTCAGGAATTTCTGATGTGGAACCAAGGTGTATGGCATTAAATAAAATACTTTTTAGCCCAAACTTTAATATGTGACCTTGCTCCATTTGGCCCTATGTTAAAACAGGGTAAATATATGTTGTCAGTTGACTGCATTGGCCAAGTAAGTGAGCGCTATGGGCGCGTTTTCATAATTCGTTTTAGATGCTTTGGGAGGTTTCTGGCCGGGCCAGGGGCAAATTTTGAATCCAGTCCCTTCCGTACATCAGCAACGTCTGGGAATAATTCAACAAGGCGTTCAATAGCCGCTACCATTAACTCAGTACTGAATTGGAGCACTAAGCAAAGTGCGGCGCGATCAAAGCTGTTTTCGACTCCGGACCCACGGCCATTTGGCTCGACCCGATGGAATGTGAATGAAAGGACGTGCGTGTATTGAGAGAAGTAGTTCCAATAGAAGTCGAATTCCTTTTGATCCATATCTAGCGCTTTAATGACTTCCATTTTCGGTGTGATCATCAGCCATTTTCCAGCAAGCAGTTCTTTCTTCAATTTCGGATTTAGCTCATTAAAAAACTCGATATTTTCTAGGCGCTCCCTTATTTCAATTGCTTGTTCTTCAAACGCTCTTATTTCATCATCTGATAATAGTTTCGGTAGTATCTTGATGCGCTTCATACAGTCGTACAGATGCATAACTTGTACGTATGCTCGTTGAGTATCCAAATCATTTGGTGCATCGGCCAAATACCGAAACAACAAGTAGCCCTCCAAGATAGACCGCGCATGTGGTGCAACCGCTGATACGTCCCAAAAATAGAATTCCCGCTTTACCCAACGGGACTTTGGCGCAGCGCAGACTAATGCCTGAGCGTGGGCGCAAACCCTCCCAAATACATGCGTTGAGTAGCCAATAGCAGGTGCCTCAAAGCGTTGTCCTACAGCCTGACTAACCGCTGTAGCTTCACACACAGCGACATCGAAATCACGCAGATATTTACGGTAATCTTGCAGGTTAGAAGTTTTCATGATTCTTTTCTACCTCTGATCACTCAATTAACGTTAGAGCCCAATTAATACAATCAGCGCGATAGTCCAAACGGAACAATCAGGCGCATGCCAAGTTCGTATTGGGTGTCGATGTCGAAGTCGCCGGCGTAATCCAGATTAAAGGCAGATGTGGTGCGGCTGAAATTGTCTTCCGCATCCGCAAAGCCTGATCATCTGCCTGCATTTCATGAACGAGTTTGAGGGCGTCCTCAACATGCTTGTCCAGATGCGTAACCCCATGTTTCAAAGCACTGTGGTCCCGCTCGTCGGGCAAACCGGTAAAGGCCAAAGACATCAACCGCGCATAATGATGCGCCTCGACAAGCAGTGCGGGCGCTTCAACGCGCTTGGCAGGATTGGGTCGCAATTTCAAATGTAGTTTTGAGCCAACCGCATGGGCCAGCGTAGATCGTTTAACTTGCCGGTAACTATGCTTGGTTTTTTTACGGGTGTTTATCTGGATTTCACATCTTCATCCCATAGTACGCGCTGGGAAGTATTGTGCTGCTGTGGGGCCATCAATGATTTTAGTATCGATGATTCTTTTGCTGACGTTTTGGCCGCGAGCGGAAGCGGGGCCTTTGCCATGCCAGTGTTAACGAACGAAGCCCCCTCCAAATCACAGATCGAGAGCCTCAGGCGCGAGCTAAAGCTGGCGAAAGAGGAAAATGTGATTATGGAGATGATCGCGCGCAATGCGAGCGATGGTCTCCTCATTCAAGATATTTACGGCCACATCGAATGGTCGAATCCAGCCTATTCGCGCATCACAGGTTTCAGTGTCGAAGAACTGCGGGGGCGTAAGCCACAGGAGCTTCTCCTGCCACCTGAATGCGAGATGTCTACGGAAACCATTGCTGCGTTCAAATACGACATTTCATCCGGTGCGCTCGATTCCGATGAGACCATTCGCAATGTGCGCAAAAACGGCGAGAGTTTCTGGAACCAATTGAGCTTTGCCGTCGTCGACTATGACGGCTCCCGAGATTCAAAAATTATTGTTATTTCGCGCGATGTCACCGAACAGATCGAACGCGAGGAAGATCTCAAGCGCGCCAGAGAAGAAACTCAGTATACGGCCGAACACGACGCGCTCACCGGCCTGGCAAACAGGGTGAAGCTCGCCAGATTTATGGCTGACGCCTTGCAGGAGGCCAGTAGCGCAAGCGGTGAGGTGGGCATTCTGCATATCGACCTCGATCACTTTAAAGAAGTGAACGACATGCTCGGGCACGCTGCGGGTGACGCAGTTTTGGTGCATGCTGCAAATGTTATGAAAACCCACACCCGCCAGGACGATCTGGTTTGCCGGTTTGGTGGTGATGAATTCATCATTGTGTGTCCGGGCGTCTCGGGCTTTCCGGTTCTGGAAGGCATGGCAAGGCGCATTGTCGCCGATCTAAAGACGCCTATGGCTTGGGGCGATCAAAAGATTTCCTTCGGTTCAAGTATTGGCATTGCATTGTCCAACGACAGATCGCGCGAGCAGGAAGAGCTGATCAGGCAGGCGGACACGGCGCTCTACGAAGTCAAAAACAATGGGCGAAATGGCTCGCTGGCATATAGCGATGAAATTGGGGAGATCGTGTCGCGCCGCACCGAACTTTCCGTGTCAATGTCGCAAGCCATTGCTGACAAACAGATTGGGGTCGTGTTGCAACCTCAATTCGACTTTTCCACCAGAACAGTAACCGGTTTTGAGGCTCTGGCGCGGTGGCACCATCCGCAAAGAGGTTTGCTGGCGCCAGAGGACTTTTTTGGTATCGCCGAAAAAAATGGTCGCATGGAAGACATCGATACTGTGGCCATAAGGGGAGCGCTCGACGCATTATGCACCTTGCGCGACGCTGGTTTTCCTTACCTACGCATGTCGATAAATGTCTCAGCGCAAATGCTAAATCGGTCCGAATATGTTGAGGAACTTAAGTGGGAGGTTGATCGGCGCGACCTTAGCCCCAAGAATATCGCCATCGAGGTGCTGGAAACCATAGCAATTGGCAACGGTGACGTTGCAGCAAGGCGGGCAATATTCGCGCTGTCAGAGGCTGGATTCTTCGTTGAACTTGATGACTTTGGCACTGGCTATGCGGGACTTGCCAACCTCGCACGACTGAAAATCCATGGTGTCAAGATGGACCGTTCACTCGTGCAAGATGCGCCCAAAGACCCGACCGCCGAAGTTATTTTGAAGGCCATGGTTCGCTTGTGTGAGGATCTCGACCTGACTGTCATTGCCGAAGGGGTTGAAAAACAGGAACAGGCTGAATTCTTGCAGCAAATTGGCGTTCCCACAATTCAGGGTTTTGGTATTGCGCGTCCAATGTCGCTGGAAAACGCCGTCCGGTGGCTGAACACCGCTGACATGAATGCAATGCTAGCGCCAAAAAGCGATGTTGAAACCCAAAGTGCTGTTAAGAACTTTGCCTGAACGATGATCCCAATAGAGAGACGTTCGCTAGCACATTTATCAACCTGCTGGCCCGTGCCAAATCGATGCCTTAAGCGCACCACTCAATCAATCAGCGCGAAGGCCCAAATGGAACGATCAGGCGCATGCCGAGTTCATACTGAGTGTCGATGTCGAAATCGCCAGCATAATCCAGGTTGAAGGCAGATGTGGTGCGGCTGAAGTTTTCTTCCGCATCCGGGAACCAGGTCACACGCGCAAATGGCGCCAGCGCTACGCCGCAGGCCACATCCATGAAAGCGCAAAGGGGCATGGAGAGTGCGGCACCAACTGAGACGCCGACATTTGTCTGATCGAACGTAAAGCTGTTGCGCTGGCCCGGGCTGCCGCCACCTGTTTCGTCAGTTGTGAAGGTGGTCCGTGTGCGTTCAAGCACAAGCCCGCCATCGACATCCACAAGGAAGCAGCTGGATCTGGAAACGCATCCGCCTTCAAAGGGTATGGTTACGCCCAGCGACACACGGCCAGCCCATACAGGCCGCCCTTCAGCAGTTGTATCATCGCCCGCAGTTGGGTGAAGGCTCACGGAGTAAAAGGCACCATCGCCGCCTGCAAACACCATGCCTTCTGCCGATACATATATCGGAAGGCCAGCAAATGGATACGCCATCAACCCGAAGGAGAACGCAGCTGAATTCACTGCCGCATCGCCCGATGAATCTTGCGAACCGGACAGATAGTGCAGATTGGATGACATGATGCTGTTTTTGAACGCCATGCCGGCAAAGACCGCAAATGTCTGTGACAGTTGGGTCTCAGCATCCGTTTCATCGGCTTCATTTGTGTCGTGAGCTGGTTCGATGGCATCGTTGATGGCTGTTTTGTCTTCGTTGCATGGTTGTTGATCACACTGCAGCAACGCAGCATCCAGCCTATCAATGTCTGGTTTCAGGGCTTTCATCTCATTTACCAAGGCGCGTGAGCTGGCAAATAGCGCATTGGCCTGGCGGAGCAGGCGGCCATCTACACGCTCGCGGTCTGCGTTGCGTTGGTCTACAGTCGCGTTGGGGTTTGTCGCGGTCGGGTTTGCAATCAGTGCCCGAATGCGCTGGGTTTCAGCGCTGCGTGCCACGTGTAACGCCAGCAGGCGCGATCCTTCAATATACTCTGCCGCTGCTTTCTCGCGCTTGTTGTTGTACTCTTCTACCAAAGCATTGCGCTCTGCCGCCAGTCCACGGCATTCCGGGCAGACAACAGAGACAAACCGCAACAATTTGGGAAATGTAACAGGAAGACGGTTAGAGACCACCGGAGGGCCATCAATTGCCGCGTTGGTCAAAGTGGGGTCAAGTTCATAAAGATCGCGGGGCAGTGCGCCCAGTTGGTCGGCCGAGAAGATGGAAATCACAATCTCATTATTGATCAATGTATCGGCTTTGCGCACCGCGCCGCCATTGTCTTTCCACTGCGCCGCTTCATTCTCATTGTCCGGACAGCAAATGCATGGGCCTTGATGCAGCGTGAAATGTATGGTTTTGGCGCGCCCATCTTGCATTTGCGCACGTGCAATGCGCTCGTTGTTCGGCGACCATGGCGATTGAATATAGGTTGATCGATCGGTTTGGTTAAAATCATAACCAGCCCCCAAGCTGCCTGCGCGCTCTAACAATGCGTCGCCCACAGCGCGGTCATGAACCGTTACAATGCTGAGACGGGCGGCTTTGATGCAATCTGCGCAATTGGGAAGCTTGTCGACGAGTGCCTGAAGCCTTGGCGGGACACCAGCGCGAGCCATTTCCTTCTTCAATTCCTGCTTTAAGGCGGTCGCTTCTTCAAGATCAACACATGCTCCCGGCGGACAATGCGGCGCGGCAGCGCGAGCTGGTTGCGCGATCGTAAGAACTGCAAGGAATAAGAGGCTAATAGTGCAAAAAATAGCGTATTTCGACAATTCTACATGACGCCCAACTAAAGACGTTACCCCTGAAGGTATCCCAACGATACTCATATATAACCTTAAATAGAATGAAACGACACTAAGCCCGGAATTCAACCAAGATTCGATTTAGGCATTTGTTAATCTTTAAGTCTAGAGTTTTAGTTAAGTAAAAATACTAGAAGTGGATTCGTGTGACCACTGAGCTTTTGTGCAACATATTCTGACGATTTCCCTCAACGGACCCGACCACAACAATGCCAAAACCTGAAGATGAAACAGCACAATATTCCTATCGCAAAAGATCATTTTTGCCACGGACGGCACAGGATACTTGTTTCAGGCTTGGTGTAGCACTCGGCTCAGGCACCATAC
Organism: Hyphomicrobiales bacterium; assembly: GCA_045107035.1. GTDB lineage: Bacteria > Pseudomonadota > Alphaproteobacteria > Rhizobiales. Next base: position 13,266 of record JBGCFS010000121.1, on the reverse strand, counting down.
AGCCAGATCAAATTGCAGCTTTTCGTGAATGCCTCTTGCCCATTGCTGCCAAAGGCGTTCCGCAAGCCGCAATGGAAATTCGTGAAATCGCCCAACTTCACCGGAACGCAGACATCGTTCCTGCCGTAGAACGAAGATCATTCCTGTGGCCATTTTCCAAACAGACAACGGGCACGTCAAAATTACTCAATCAATACCCCCAATTGCTTGATAAATTTCCCGATTTGGGTTGGCTGCTGATGTATCACGGCAATGGATTTGTGCGCCAGGCAGCCATTGCGGCGCTGAATGATGCTCCGCAGTGTCCTTTTGAGCTTTCGGCTGTTGTGTATCGGTTGAATGATTGGGTGGAAAACGTTCGGCTTGCCGCGATTGAATACTGCGAGAACCATCTGGCAAACACTTCTGCAGATGTGCTCGCGGAAAGCGCATTTTTCCTCATTCCTCAGGCCCGAATTTTACACCGGTGGGACAAGGAAGGGCAAAGGCTGCTCGAAGAAGCGTTATACCGACCCGATGTTGTTGAAAAACTGAAAGATAAGTTTCTTGGCATTCGTACAGGTCGGGTAGGCCATGTTTTTCGCCAGTGTTTGTCTCGGAATGATTTTGATCAATACTTGCTTGAGTTATCAAGCCAAGCGGCAATGCCTACCATTCGCGCAATTGCGATAGAAGCATTGCTGACACAGCGCGCACGCTGGTTTGTAAAGCGCCAGAAGCAATGGGTGGATAAACGCTACAATGTTTCAAAACATGTTGCCGTCATAGAAAGCCGCCCAATTGACATTGTTGTTGATGTGGAAACGCTGTTAGAGACAGCTGCCAGCGACAGGTCTTCGCATGTGCGTAAGGTTGCAGCGGATGTGTTAATCGAACGCCGTCATGATGCATCTGATCGCATGAATCGCATTGCGAATTTATTGCTGAGTGACCCAAACGCAGCCGTAAGGTCACGTGCAGAGTTTTTTCAGTCTCGTAACAACAAGTAGGTTCCCGCGCCAACCATCAGGCCGCCCGACGTCATCTTGAGCTCTCTTTCGTAAGAAAAACCTTTGGCCAGACCTGACGCCTTTCCAGCACCAAATGCATACGCGGCTTTCACGCCACCCACTGCGATTATTGTGATGGCAGATACAATGAACACATCCATCGCCGTTAACGTTGCCAAATCCAGGAATGAAGGCAGCAAACTGGCATAAAAGAAGATGGCCTTGATATCGCCTAGTGTAAGAATGAGGCCGGCACCAAAGCTTGCCGCCAAGCTGCTTTTGGTTTTTTTCGGTGCTTTATTTGGATTAGAAATCTTCGTTTGATTCCGCTGGCTTCTGATCAACCCTATGCCGAACCAGATCAGATAGGCGCCAGCTATGTACTTAATGACAACGAATAGCGTTCCCATTTGTTCGGCCAGCGCTGTCATGCCCAATATTGCCATGGTCATAAATATCAGATCGCCTGAAACAACGCCGAACGCTGTCGCAAGACCGTTCTTGATATCTATCGTGGCTGAACGGGTGACCACAAGTAAAACGCTGGAGCTTGGAATAGCTGCTAAGGCAGCCATTATCAGCAATAGAGCAAATGAGGTGGCTATCGTCATGACGGACCCGCTATTGAGAATGAACTATAAATCTATGTGAGCAGCTTTTTTCAAGCTTTGCAAATGTATTGCGAACGCAAAAGGATTGGTTTGAAAGGCTCATTCCCAACCATAGTTGAAGCTAACGCTGATGCGTTCTTCATCTGCCATATTCAACGGCACTTCATGGCGTAGCCAGCTTTCCCACAACAGCACATCGCCAACTTTCGGAGCAACATAGATGAAGCTCTGTAACTCTGAGCGTGCTTTGGGCTTGCGTCCTGGCGCTGCCATCATCATGGCGAGACGAGGGTCTTCAAACTTTATCGCGCTGGCACCATCTGGCATGGCTACATAGGTGGTGCCACTGATGATGCTGTGAGGATGAATGTGTGATGTGTGCACGCCGCCCGGCGGCAATATATTGATCCAGAGGGAGTCCAATTTGACTTTCTTGTCACCCAGATCAAATTGCAGATCTTTGGCAAAAGCCGCGACATGCTTATCCAGCACTTTGACCAAATCTTTGAAGATCGGGAACCGCCAAGGCAGGTCGGCAAGCGAAGCATAGCTTGTGTAACCTGGAAAATCATTTTCCTCGCACCAATCCTGACCCGCTTCATCGTCTTGGGCGATGGAGAGGCATGATGTTTCCAATTCATCCGGGTCCGGAGCTTTGTTGAAGTCCGACAAGGATGCTTGATACAGGCGGGTGGCGAAGAGTGACTCGATTTTTGACATGGCGCATCATATCCAAGCTGTTGCTTTGGGGCGAGGAGAGAGTGGTGGTTCAGGCAGAAAATTGCTTTCAGAAATAAACAAGTGCCTGAACTGTTGGTTTGGCTTGATCAGCGTTGTTCGGCCGCTGCCATGCCCACAAGTGCAGCAACATGAATCTCAAGTGCATCAACAACGCGATAACCTGGATCGTGGTCGTTAAAAGCAAGGCCAAGATCTGTTCCGGCTAGGAGGATGGCTTCGGCGTTTTGATCTTTCATCATAGCTGCACCAGCTGCAAAGAGCTTTTGCCTGTTCTCTTCGGTGCAAAATCCAGCATTTGCAATTTCCATGTAGGTGTTACCCAGCTCATTCACATTATTTGCAGGAACCACCGTTTGAGGTGCGCGGAGCAAACCAAATAAGTGCGTTGTTAGGACAGGCGGACTGCCAAGGAGACCAAGGATCTCAATGTTCTGAGACTTGCAATAATTATCCACCAGATCGATTGCATTTATGAGGGGAAGCGGTGACAATTGATTGGTCTCATCGAAACAAAAATGTCCGGTGAGGGCGGTGATTGTTGCGATATCGCAGCCAGCTCCCTTTAGCTGATGTAAATGCTTTGCAAAGACTGCAGCCTGTTCTGCACGTTTATCGGCTCCTGCATTTGCAGCTAGTGTGGCAATTTCAGCGTGGACAATCGTGATTTCCAAAGGCATGCCTGCCTTTTTGAATTCCGCCACCAACCTTGTGTAGTAGGCAACTGTTGCTGCGGGTCCAATTCCGCCGATCAATCCAATATGCATATTATCTCCGATGCAATGGCTTTTGCGGTAGGCAATGTGGGACGTTCGCTTTCAGATCGCAATACACAGACTGACATTGTCGGATAATGTCTTGGGGATGAGCAGTTTCCGACTAAGAAATATTGATCGTAATATCCGCTGCTTCACACGGGTTATCCCGCTCTAAATGAAAGCGTTGCGTTGGAAAGAAGCGCTCTTCGTAGCGGGCGCGGATGGCTTCGGGGTTTCCGTACCGCTTGTCACGAGTTCGTTTCAGAACACGGTTCATCGCCTGTTCGAATTCAATTTGCAGCCAGATTTTAAAATCAAACAAATCCCGCATCTCTTTCTTGAATAGAAATACGCCCTCAATAATCAAAACCCCGGGTCCTGAGAACGTGAATTCACGATCAGAAATCTGATCGGTCTCCAACGTCAAAACAGGGACTTTACAGTTGAAAGATGCGGAACGCCGAGCCGGTTCGAGCACCTTGGTCACAAGGCTTTCAAAGTCAAAATTATCTTGGAAATAACCTTCAATTTGATTTGGATTCTTGTGGCGGATTTCTTTTGGATTCAGAAAGTCATCCAAATTGATTTGAGCCGTGGCTATGCCTCGTCCAGACAGCGCACTTTCCAACTGATTTGAAACAGTAGATTTTCCAGATCCGTCTATGCCCGAAACGCCAACGATAAGGTTTTTCTCGCTTGCATGCCTAAACCGACGATCAATTTGTTCGATAATTTCTTCGGTGTTCAAAGTGGCATAATCCTTGGTTTTATAACGATTCCGGAGCGGAGTTGCTCGATTAAGCCCAGCCGAATTCTGAGTAGGTTTTGCCTTCACCAATTTTTGTAATTGCGCTCAAGATGTACGGGATCATGAATGGAGACTTTGCCTGAATTGTGTACCAGTCGAGATCATCACATTTATGCGGCTCCACATTTGTAACCTCTCCGGACCACTTTTCTGCTTTGAAAAATAATGCAATCCGTTCTTCGCCATCCAGCCTGTGCATGGTGTGAACCAGCTCCAAATCTTCGAGTTCAATTGAAATGCCTGCTTCTTCAAGCGCTTCGCGTGCCATAGCTTGTTTGAATGTTTCACCGCCGTCTACATGGCCTGCAACCAAACTGTAGTAACCATCCATGTAGCCGGTTTGAAATCTGTGAAGCATCAAAAACTCTTCATCTCGTTCTAAAACAAGATGTACTTCTGCAATGGTTTTGAAGCGTGCCTTTGCCAAGCCTTATGACCTTTCACATGCGTTTCTAGTTTGAGTGAAAGAAGAACAGAGTGTGCCCAAAGAACTCAAGTTTGCAAATAAGATCGAAAAGTGAAGCAGGTTGATTGAAGAACTCATCGTTCTTCGGATGACAAATGCGATGTGTTAGTAACAGGCTTAAATTTATTTATTGAAGACCAAGGCCAATGTTTCTATCAGCTTCACAACAAGACCCTTGGCGTTGGGTTATTCTTCGCGCCACCAACCAATGTATGAGAGCGAAATGACTCCAATATCAAAAAGCAAAATCGCTATCGTTGGCGCGGGTCTTATTGGCCAGAAGCACATTGAGGTTGTTTCGAAATTTGCGCAAATTGATGCGATCGTCGACCCAAACCCACAGACAAAGGGTTTGGCTCACGCAAAGGGCGTGCCTTGGTTTGAAAAACTTGAGAATTATCTTGGGTCTCACAAACCGGATGGCGCAATTGTCGCGACGCCCAATCAGCTTCATCTGGCCCATGGAAACGCGCTTATCAAAGCTGGTGTGCCGATTTTGGTTGAAAAGCCACTTGCAGAAAATTCAATAAGTGCTGCGGAGCTGGCAGGGCAGGCCGATGCTGAAAATGTGCCCGTATTGGTTGGTCATCACCGTCGCCACAGCCCATTGGTGAAGAGAGCAAAAGCCGCCATTGATGCGGGAGACCTCGGAAAGATCGTAACAGTCAACGCGCAATTCTGGCTTTATAAACCGGAGGAGTATTTTGATGTGCCTTGGCGCCGTCAAGAAGGCGCAGGTCCTACATTCATCAACCTCATCCATGATATTGATTTGCTTCGGTATTTTTGCGGTGACATTGTTGCTGTTCAGGCGATTGAATCTCGTAGTGTTCGTGGGTTTGATGTCGAAGACAGCAGTGTTGTGATTGCTGAATTTGAAACCGGCACAATTGGTACGATTTCCATTTCAGATACGGTGGTTGCGCCATGGAGTTGGGAACTGACTTCGGGCGAAAACCCTGTCTACCCAAAAACTGATATGTCCTGTTATATGCTGGGCGGAACCAAGGGCTCTCTGTCAGTTCCAGACATGCAGCTTTGGACACACCCAGGCAAGCAAAGTTGGTGGGAACCAATTGAAGCGAACCATCTGGGTTCGGTTGCTGATGACCCAGTCGAGCAACAATTCCTGCATTTTTTGGACGTTATTGAAAACGGACGTAAACCTTTGGTTTCTGCGCATCAAGGCTTGAAAAACCTTCAAGTCTTGGATGCGATCAAAAAAGCGGCTCAACATGGCTCAACACAGGCGGTTGGAGAAGCATCAAGATTGGGAAACGCAAATTCAAAATGAAATTCCGAAGAATTTCGCTCTTGAATAATCTCATGCAGGAACGTTCGATCCATCCCATGCCAAAAGAGAGCCGCTTTGGGCAGGGGTGGCATTTGCGATGACGTTTAGCAGATGAGCCGCTGAGGTTTGCGGAGTAAATAATTTGCCTTCCGCTACATTAGCCTGAAAGGGCTTCGACAAATCCGTATCTACTGTTCCCGGGTGAAGCCCAAGGCAAATCGCTTCGGGTTTGGTACGTGCAAGTTCAATAGCCGCCGTTTTTATAATCTGGTTCAAAGCAGCTTTGGAAGCTCGGTAGCTGTACCAACCGCCCAACCGATTATCTGAAATGCTGCCAACTCTGGCAGAAAGCGCTGCAAAAACGCCGCGCTCGTTTTTCGGCAAGAGCGGTAGAAAGTGTTTTGCAATGAGTGAGGGTGCGATCGCATTCGCGGCAAATATCTCAGCCATATTGTCGAAGGATAAATTGCGCCAGGATTTTTCAGGCCCGGTGCCATCATCTCGGTGAAGCGTGCCAATGGCCACTAGGACAAGTCGAATGGGCGCGTGCTTTTTGCTTGCGACGTCTGACTTAATGAACTGCGTGACTTTCTCCAAATCGCTTTCTACAAGTGAATCGCCTTGCAACTGCGTGGAAAACTGGGTGTTGGATACTGAGGGTGACGCCGAGCGGTTGATTTCATAAATATGGTGAGCAGGGAGAGATTGCCGGCCATTTGAAATGTTTTGCGATTCAATGCCCGCCAGAATCTGCTGACGCAATGCGCGACCGATTCCACCCGATGTTCCGACAATAACCACGGAAAACGGGCCACTAAATCCAAGGTTTTGCTCGGTATCCACAATCATTGAAACAGAAAATTATCCTAGTTGATAAAAAAAGGGGCCACCGAAGCGACCCCTTTTCGTGAGATACAGACAGGCCAATTGACCCAAACTGTGTTCTAGCTCGCTGCCAGAGGTTGCTCCAACATCGTTCCGTTCAACACGGGATTCTTGGCCTGCATTAGATCTTCACTGAACATCAGATCACCTCCTTTCAATTGTTAAAAACAAGGAGAGGCTAGCACAGAGGGAGGGTTTGGAAAGGGCTTTTTCGTCGCAGCGTCAAAAAAGCGAGCAAAAATTTACTCCAATACAACCACCAGCTTGGTAATCCCTCTTTAATTAGCTGGGTGCATACCATACATACGGCTTAATAAACGACTGATTTGCCTGGCTCTGAACGATGGTTCGGAAACCGGTCTAAAAACAAAATAGGAATTTTCATGTACGATCCCGTTAGTCAGGCGCAGAATATGCTGATCCCCATGGTGGTTGAACAGACCAACCGTGGCGAACGCTCCTACGATATTTTCTCTCGTCTTTTGAAAGAGCGCATCATTTTCATTACTGGTCCAGTTGAAGATGGTATGGCGACATTGGCGTGTGCGCAGCTGCTTTATCTTGAGGCGGAAAACCCGAAAAAAGAAATTTCGCTCTACATCAACTCACCTGGTGGTGTGGTGACTTCGGGTCTTGCGATCTACGATACAATGCAGTTCATCAAACCTGCTGTTTCGACGCTTTGTATCGGGCAGGCCGCATCCATGGGGTCATTGCTTCTTGCTGCTGGCCAGAAAGATTTGCGCTTTTCGCTGCCCAATTCACGCATAATGGTTCATCAGCCATCTGGTGGTTTCCAGGGGCAGGCATCGGATATTGCGCGTCATGCAGACGATATCGTGAAGCTTAAGCGTCGGCTGAATGAAATCTATGTGAAGCATACGGGTCAAGATTACGACACAGTTGATACCACTTTGGATCGGGATCACTTCATGACAGCAGATGAGGCTAAAGACTTTGGCTTGATCGACAATGTCGTTGAAGATCGTGCCGATTCCGAAGACGAAAAAGACAAATCCAAAAAGTCCAAATAGGTCTTTGGCGACGATTGTTGTGATGAAACGAGGTTTCTAACCTGTTTCGTCACGTATCCTTAAGACCTTCGTGGTTGGATTTAATATCGTTTATGTGTCACAGTTTTGCAGCTTTATGCCGCAAAGTGTGATGTGGTTTGGATGGCCAGTTTACATGATGCGCTTTCATCGTATGCTTGGTGGAAGTGGGCCATGAACCTTAAAGTATGAAGGTAGACTTTGATGAGTAAGATTTCTAGCGGCGGAACGGGTAGTGGCAGCGGTGGCGGATCTGATGCCAAAAATACGCTATACTGCTCATTCTGTGGCAAGAGCCAGCACGAGGTTCGTAAACTTATTGCCGGACCAACCGTGTTCATCTGTGATGAATGCGTTGAGCTGTGCATGGACATTATCCGGGAAGAAAGCAAAACCTCTCTTGTTAAGTCATCAGAAGGTGTGCCGAGCCCACAGGAAATTTGTACGGTTTTGGATGATTATGTCATTGGTCAATTCCATGCAAAGAAGGTTTTGTCTGTAGCGGTACACAACCATTACAAACGCCTGCATCATGCATCTAAGAATGCGGATGTTGAACTGGCCAAATCCAATATTATGCTCATCGGTCCTACCGGTTGTGGTAAAACATTGTTGGCGCAGACGTTGGCACGTATTCTTGATGTGCCATTTACGATGGCAGATGCAACCACACTGACTGAAGCTGGTTATGTGGGTGAAGATGTTGAAAACATCATTCTGAAACTTCTGCAATCAGCTGACTATAATGTTGAGCGCGCGCAGCGCGGCATCGTCTATATCGATGAGGTCGACAAAATCACTCGTAAGTCTGACAATCCCTCAATTACACGGGATGTTTCAGGTGAGGGTGTTCAGCAAGCCTTGTTGAAAATTATGGAAGGCACTGTTGCAAGTGTTCCACCGCAAGGCGGTCGTAAGCATCCACAACAAGAATTTCTGCAGGTTGATACAACAAACATTTTGTTCATTTGCGGCGGAGCTTTTGCCGGCTTGGATAAAATTATTGCGGATAGAGGCGATACAACGTCAATTGGCTTTAGTGCGGCGGTTTCTGGACCAGATGAGCGTACACCTGGTGAATTGTTCCAGATTGTTGAACCTGAAGATCTGTTGAAATTTGGTTTGATTCCTGAATTTGTTGGACGTTTGCCGGTGTTGGCGACGCTAACTGATTTGAGCGAAGAAGCTTTGGTCAAAATTCTTTCCGAACCGAAGAACGCTTTGGTCAAACAGTATCAACGCCTGTTTGATATGGAAGAAGTGAAGCTGACGTTCCACGAAGAGGCTCTCAAAGCAATTGCCAGAAGAGCTATCGAGCGCAAGACTGGTGCTCGTGGATTGAGATCTATTCTGGAATCCATCCTTTTGGAGACCATGTTCGATCTACCAGGTCTTGATGGTGTGGAAGAAGTTGTGATTTCGGCAGATGTGATAGATGGCAATGCCCGTCCTCTTTACATCTACGCTGAACGTGAGAAGGAAGATGCCGGCGCATCTGCCTAGACATTACAAAGATTTAACCCGCGCCTTGCCAGTTCAAAGCGCGGGTTTTTTCTCTTTTACGTTGTGATCATTCAGTTTTAGTTATCCCCATTGAATTGGGCACCTTGAATTGAGCACTCGGGCACGCCATTTCTTAAGCTGTCCGTGCTAATCTACCTCCATGAAGCGATTCTATTTTCTGCTTTGATGGCCCCAAATATCTTGGTTAGGTGGGTGGAATTAGATGCGGATGAGATCAGCCTTTGCTTGCCGATTGTGGGAGTTGAGACTGAGTCAACAAAAAGGAAAATAATATGAGTGCAGAAATAAGCACCAGCTCGGAAGACATTGTGTACCCGGTTCTACCGCTCCGGGATATTGTTGTATTCCCTCACATGATCGTTCCGCTTTTCGTCGGTCGTGAGAAGTCAATCAAAGCGCTTGAAGAAGTCATGAAGAATGACAAGCAGATTATGCTTGTCACTCAAAAAGATTCAAATGATAGCGATCCAAATCCGGAAGATATTTACGAGATTGGAACGCTGGCGACTGTTCTCCAGCTGCTGAAACTTCCAGATGGCACAGTGAAAGTGCTTGTGGAAGGCGCTAGCCGTGCACGTGTTACACAGTTTACGGAACGAGAAGACTATTTTGAAGCGTCTGCCGAGACCATTGCTGAAGAAGTCGGTGATGAAGTTGAAGTTGAAGCTTTGGCGCGTTCTGCAGTTTCTGAGTTTGAAAACTATGTGAAACTCAACAAGAAAATCTCACCAGAAGTTCTTGCTGCTGTCGCCAATATTGAAGACTTTTCAAAGCTTGCAGATACAATTGCCTCTCATCTTGTTGTCAAGATCCCCGAGAAGCAGTCACTGCTTAGCATTGTCGCTGTTGCAGCCAGGTTGGAAGCTATTCTTGGATTGATGGAGAGTGAAGTCTCTGTTCTTCAGGTGGAAAAGCGTATCCGGTCTCGCGTTAAGCGCCAGATGGAAAAAACGCAGCGCGAGTATTATCTGAATGAGCAAATGAAGGCCATTCAGAAAGAACTTGGTGATTCAGAAGACGGTAAGGACGAGCTTGCCGAACTGGATGAAAAGATCGCAAAGACAAAGCTCTCCAAAGAAGCCCGCGAAAAAGCCAAGGGTGAAATGAAGAAGCTTCGCCAGATGAGCCCAATGTCTGCTGAAGCGACTGTGGTTCGGAACTATCTTGACTGGCTGCTTGGTATTCCTTGGAGCAAAAAATCTAAAGTTAAGATCGATCTGAAGCGCGCGCAGGAAGTTCTGGATAAGGATCACTTTGGTCTTGAGAAAGTCAAAGAACGTATTATCGAGTATCTCGCGGTTCAAAGTCGTTCGAACAAGCTGAAAGGCCCAATTCTTTGCCTTGTTGGCCCTCCAGGTGTTGGTAAAACATCTCTTGGAAAATCAATTGCGAAGTCTACTGGGCGTGAATTTGTACGCATGTCCTTGGGTGGCGTGCGTGACGAAGCTGAGATTCGTGGACACCGTCGGACTTACATTGGCTCAATGCCTGGTAAGGTCATTCAGTCGATGAAGAAAGCCAAGAAGTCCAATCCATTGTTCTTGCTCGATGAGATCGACAAGATGGGTGCGGACTTCCGTGGTGATCCTTCATCAGCGCTTCTTGAGGTGCTTGATCCTGAACAAAACAGCAGCTTCGCGGATCATTACCTTGAAGTAGACTATGATTTGTCCAATGTGATGTTTGTAACAACATCCAACACGTTGAATATTCCAGGGCCTCTTATGGACCGCATGGAGATCATTCGTCTTGCTGGGTACACCGAAGATGAAAAGCTCGAAATCGCAAAACGCCATTTGTTGGGAAAAGCTATTCGCAACCATGGTCTTCGTGAAGGTGAGTTCTCTATCGATGATGAAGCGATGTTGGATGTTGTGCGCCTTTACACCAAAGAGGCGGGTGTTCGTAGCCTGGAACGTGAGCTGTCCAAGCTTGCGCGAAAAGCTGTCACTCGGTTGCTAACTGATCCAAGCCAGACAACTATTGCTGTTACCCGTGAGAACCTTGAAGAATTTCTTGGGGTTCAAAAATACAGGTTTGGGCAGGCTGAAGGTGAAGATCAGGTTGGTGTCGTAACGGGCTTGGCGTGGACTGAAGTTGGCGGTGAATTGCTCACCATTGAAGGTGTCATGATGCCCGGTAAAGGCAAAATGACTGTCACTGGTAACCTTCGTGACGTTATGAAGGAATCCATTTCGGCTGCAGCCTCCTATATTCGGTCTCGTGCGGTTGATTTTGGTGTTGAGCCTCCACTTTTTGACAAGCGTGATATTCACGTTCACGTCCCGGAAGGTGCAACTCCAAAAGATGGTCCTTCTGCTGGCATTGGAATGGCGACCGCAATCGTGTCGATCATGACAGGTATTGCTGTTCGCAAAGATATTGCGATGACAGGTGAAGTAACTTTGCGTGGTCGTGTTCTGCCAATCGGTGGGCTGAAGGAAAAACTATTGGCGGCTCTGCGTGGTGGCATCAAGAAAGTTCTGATTCCTGAGGAAAACGCCAAAGACTTGGCTGAGATTCCTGACAATGTGAAAGAGGGCATGGAAATCATCCCCGTTGCCCACATGGATGACGTTCTGAAACATGCACTTATTGAGGCGCCTGTTGCGATTGAATGGTCTGCTGCAGAGTTCGATAAAGCCGTCTCAACGCCTACTTCTGGTGAGTCGGATCAGTCTTCAAGCGTTGTGGCACACTAAAGCTATCAGCTAAAATTCTGGTTTTTATGCCATTATATGATCCCGGTCAGCGATGCTGATCGGGATTTTTGCATTTTCCGGTGATAAAACCCGGATTTCTGCCGTTTTTCTCTTGCCTTTCACCCCAAGAATGCAGATTTTCTGCCCACGGAGATGAGGAGAGAATCACTAACCTTTCCGCTCCTGAATTTAAAATGGAGTTCATCATGAACAAGAACGAACTGATTGCTGCAGTTGCAGACAAATCCGGTCTTACCAAAGCTGATGCTGGCACTGCTGTAGAAGCTACCTTTGACGCTATCAGCGATGCTCTTAAGGGCGGCGATGAAGTCCGTCTCATTGGTTTCGGTAATTTCACAGTTGCTCACCGTGCAGCTACAGATGGCCGCAACCCGCGTACAGGCGAAACAATTAAAATTCCTGCATCCAAGTCTCCTAAATTTAAGGCAGGCAAGGGTCTCAAGGACGCTGTAAACACATAATTCCTGTTTACACGACTTTCTGCAAACACCGTTCAGCGTAGGAATATGCTGGGCGGTGTTTTGTATTTGGGTTGAAGAAATGTGGCTGGTTGGTTACGCAATTGATCAATTATTTGCGCCCGAAATTGCCGTTCTGAATAATTCGTAATAAATTCGTCAAATTCACCTTGTCATGGGGATGAAATCGGGCTACCTAGCCCTCGCTAAGCGGCGGGCGATTAGCTCAGTTGGTAGAGCGCTTCGTTTACACCGAAGATGTCGGGAGTTCGAGTCTCTCATCGCCCACCATCGCTTAGTAGACAGGTGGCAAACTTGTTGTTTAAAAGCTAAATTCGGCGCTTGACGAAATTGGCTCTTGGGCGTACATCAGCCACCACTCTTACAGGAGAGATATCCTGTCACCCGCGGGGGTGTAGCTCAGTTGGTTAGAGTGCCGGCCTGTCACGCCGGAGGTCGCGAGTTCGAGTCTCGTCACTCCCGCCATTTTCTACTGATATCCAGTGAAAATACATCATGTGTCACGATTTTTAATCGGCGGCATTGGTGTGTCTTGCGCAACCATTGTTTGGCCGCGATACTAGCCAACTATTACAATCGTTAAAGTTCTCAGGGTGAGGGCTGTTACCATTGGTTTGGGTTTTAAGTGTCCGATAATTTAGATACCGCTGAAAACTGCATTGAGTTGATTGCACGAAATAAAGATCGTGCAGCATTTGAAGCATTATATAATCTTGTTTCCCCGAAACTTTTAGGCGTTGTGCTGCGTATCATTCCACAGAGGAGTAATGCGGAAGATGTCTTACACGACACATTTTTGAAAATCTGGCGTGCTGCGCATCAATATGATCGCAGCAGGGCGTCCGCAATGGGGTGGGCAGCTACAATCGCACGTAACACGGCCATAGATTATAAAAGGCGCCGTCGTGAAGTGGATATGCCGGATGATCAGTTCGCAGC